>JBOGZQ010000105.1:0-5585 GCA_050697375.1 Gaiellaceae bacterium
TCGTCGATCAGGTTAACGAGCTCGGGTCGGAAGTGCTCGAGCAGAGTCTCGGCCGTTCTGATCTTCTTCGTCATGAGCACTACGTTGTTTAGGAGGTCTACCTTGCGGCCCTGGCCGTCGGACAGCCGCCCGTCGTCGAGGATCTGCAGCAGCACGTCGAAGACCTCCGCGTGCGCCTTCTCGACCTCGTCGAGCAGGACGACGCCGTACGGGCGCCGCCGCACCGCCTCGGTCAGCTGGCCCCCCTCCTCGTAGCCGACGTAGCCGGGCGGCGCGCCGACGAGCCGCGCGACCGTGTGCCGCTCCTGGTACTCGATCATGTCGAGCCGGACGAGCGCCCGCTCGTCGTCGAACATGAACTCGGCGAGCGCGCGCGCCAGCTCGGTCTTGCCGACGCCGGTCGGGCCGAGGAAGACGAACGAGCCGATCGGCCGGTTCGGATCCTGCAGGCCCGTGCGCGCACGCCGCAGCGCGTTCGCGACGGCGGCGATCGCCTCGTCCTGGCCGACGACGCGCCGGTGCAGGCGGCTCTCCATCTGGATCAGCTTCTCGGTCTCGCCTTCCAGGAGGCGGTCGACGGGAATGCCCGTCCAGCGTGCGACGACGGCGGCGATGTCGTCCTCGTCGACCTCCTCCTTCACCATCGGGTCGTCGAGCTGGCTCTCGGAAAGCTCTCGTTCGAGTTTTGGCAGGTCGCCGTAGCGGATCTCGGCGACGCGCTGGAGGTTGCCGCCGCGCTCCTCGCGCTCTGCCTCGCGCTTCAGGTCGTCGACGAGCTTCGTGATCTCCTTGATCCGGTCGAGCGCGGCTTTCTCCCGATCCCAGCGCGCGGCGAGGCCGTTGCGCCGCTCCTTCACCTGGGCGAGCTCCTGTTCGAGCGCCTTGCGGTTCTCCGGACCGGACGCGAGCTCGATCTCGAGCTGGCGCACACGCCGCTCGGCCTCGTCGAGCTCGACCGGCGACGAGTCGATCTCCATGCGCAGGCGGGATGCAGACTCGTCGACGAGGTCGATCGCCTTGTCGGGAAGGAAGCGGTCGCTGATGTAGCGATGCGAGAGCACGGCGGCGGCGACGAGCGCGGCGTCGCGGATGCGGACGCCGTGATGCGACTCGTACGTCTCCTTCAGGCCGCGGAGGATCGCGATCGTGTCCGACACCGACGGCTCGCCGACGAAGACCGGCTGGAAGCGCCGCTCGAGCGCCGCGTCCTTCTCGATGTGCTTGCGGTACTCGTCGAGCGTCGTCGCGCCGACGCAGCGCAGCTCGCCGCGCGCCAGCATCGGCTTCAGCAGGTTCGCGGCGTCGACGGCGCCTTCCGCGGCGCCCGCGCCGACGATCGTGTGCAGCTCGTCGATGAAGAGGACGAGCGCGCCCTCTGCGTTGCGGATCTCGGTGAGGACTGCCTTCAGCCGCTCCTCGAACTCGCCCCGGTACTTCGAGCCGGCGAGGAGCGCCCCGACGTCGAGCGCCCACACGCGCTTGCCCTTCAGGCCCTCGGGCACGTCGCCGTCGACGATGCGCTGCGCGAGCCCCTCGACGATCGCAGTCTTGCCGGTGCCCGGCTCACCGATCAGCACGGGGTTGTTCTTCGTGCGCCGCGAGAGCACCTGGATGACGCGGCGGATCTCCTCGTCGCGCCCGATCACCGGATCGAGCTTGCCGAGCTCGGCCTCCTCGGTGAGGTCGCGACCGAACTTCGACAGCGCCTGGTAGGTGCCCTCGGGATCCTGCGAGGTGACGCGCTGGCCGCCGCGCACCGCCTTGATCTTCGCCTCGAGCTCCTCGCGCGGGACGACGTCGAGCGCAAGCAGCAGATGCTCGGTCGACACGTAGTCGTCCTGCATGCGCTTCGCCTCGTCCTCCGCCTTGTCGAGCACGCGCGCAAGTGCGGCCGACACGGCCGGCTGCTGCTGCGCGCCCTCGATCCGCGGCTTCGCGGCGAGGGTGGCCTCGGCCTGCACGCGCAGCGCGTCGGCGTCGGGGACGAGCTCCCGCGGCAGCTCCTGGTCGAGCAGCGCGAGCGTGAGGTGCTCGGGATAGAGCTCGGGATTGCCGTTCCGGCGTGCGAGCTCCTGCGCGGCGGCGACCGCTTCCTGCGACTTGATCGTGAGCTTGTTGAAGTCCATCTATCGCCTCGCTGGGAGTTGTTCCTCGCGGTACAGGACGAGATCGCGCCGGTAGTGCTTGTGCACGTTCTCGACTTCCTGCTTCCGTTCTCGATGCAATCGCTCGATCTGCGAATGCGCCTTGCGCAGCTCGTCCTCGAGCCGCAGCACGAGCTCGACGCCCGCGAGATTGAGGCCGAGCTCGGTTGTCAGCCGCTGGATGATGCGCAGCCGCTCGACGTCGGCCTCGCTGTAGCGACGCGTGCCGCCGGGTGTGCGCTGCGGACGTACGAGGCCCTTCGTCTCGTAGAGGCGCAGCGTCTGCGGATGCATGCCGACGAGCTCGGCAGCGACGCTGATCATGTAGATGCCGCGGTCGTTCACGCGTGCTGCCTCTGCTTCCGGAAGTAGACGAACGCCGCGATTGCGGCCGCGATGAGCGCAATCCCGATCCAGCCGCCGAGCAGGAACGCAGTGCGGACGCCGTTCCAGAGGAACAGGTAGATGAGGAACTTCCCGAGGAAGCCGGCCTTGGCGAGGCCGATCCCGCCCGCGGCGATACCGCCGCCGGCCGTCTTCATGCCCTTGCGGCTCGTGCGCTCCTCCGCCGTCAGCGGCTCGGGCGCTTCGCGCGGCTGGTCCTTGTACAGCGGCTCCTTCATCAGCCGTTCACCTTCTTCAGCTCTTCGAGGAGCTCGCGCTCCTTCTTGTTCACGCGCTTGGGCACCTGGATGCGCACGCGCGCGAGCACGTCGCCCTTGCCCGAGCCGTTCAGCTTCGGCGCGCCGCGGCCCTTGATGCGCAGCAGTTTGCCGTCCTCCGAGCCGGCGGGGATCTTCAGCGAGACAGGCCCGTCGGGCGTCGGCACCTCCACCTTGTCGCCGAGCGCGGCGGTCGCGTACGGCACGGACACCTCGACGACGAGGTTGTCGCCGCGCCGCTCGTAGACCGGCGACTCGGCGACGCGCGTGACGACGATCAGGTCGCCGGCGGGCCCGCCGTTCTGGCCGAGCTCGCCCTTGCCCTTGAGCTTGATGCGCGTCCCGTCCTTGACGCCGGGCTTGATCTTCACCGAGTACGTCTTGATGCGCCGCTCGCGGCCGCTGCCCTTGCAGCTCAGGCACGGCTGCTCGATGACGGTGCCGTTGCCGCGGCAGCGCGCGCACGGCTGCGAGAAGGCGAACAGGCCCTGGTTCTCGGCCTTCACGCCGCGGCCGTTGCACTCGGGGCAGATGACGGGAGAGGTTCCCGGCCGCGCGCCCGTGCCGCCGCATTCGTGGCACGCGACCGTCATCTCGACGGGCACCTTCGCCTGCGCGCCGCGGAGCGAGTCCTCGAAGGCGAGATGCACCTCCACCTCGACGTCGTTGCCGCGCACCGGCTGACGATTCACGCGCGTGCGTGCCGCACCACCGCCGAACAGCCCGCCGAGGATGTCGCCGAAGTCGAAATCGCCGAAGTCGACGGCCGGCCCCGCTGTGCCCGCGCGCCCGTTCTGAGAGCCGAAGCGGTCGTACTGCTTCCGCTTCTCGGGATCGGAGAGCACGTCGTACGCCTGCTGCACCTCCTTGAAGCGCTCCTCGGCGCTCTTGTCGCCGCCGTTCGCGTCCGGGTGGTACTTGCGCGCGAGCTTCCGGTACGCCTTCTTGATCTCCTCGTCGGAAGCGCCCTTCTTCACCTCGAGCGTGTCGTACAGGCTCTTCATTCGGCGACGATCACCCTCGCGGGACGGACGACGCGGTCGCCGATCGTGTAGCCCTTCTGGATGACGTCGACGACGTCGCCCTCCTTCTTGTCGTCGGCCGGCTGCGCGAGCAGCGCCTCGTGGACGTGCGGGTCGAACTTGCCGCCGGTGGCGATCTCCTTCACGCCCTGCCGCTCGAGCAGCGACGCGAGCGAGCGATGGACGAGGCGCACGCCCTCTTCGAGCTGCGCCTCTTCGTGCTGCTCGGCTGCGTTCAGCGCCCGCTCGAGATCGTCGAGGATCGGGAGCAGCTCCTTCAGCAGCCGCTCGTTCGCGAGCGCGACGTACTCGGCCCGCTCGCGCGCGGCCCGCTTCTTGTAGTTGTCGAAGTCGGCCGCGAGGCGGAGCAGGCGGTCGTCGACCTCCTGCTCCTCCTGCGGCGGCTGCTGCTGCTCCTGCTCGACGTGCTCGTCAGTCATTGGTCACGTCTTCGTACTCGCCCTCCTCGACCACCTCTTCGTCGGCCGAGGACGTGCCGTTGCCGCCGCCGGACGCCTGCGCCTGCGCGGTCGCCTGGGCGTAGACCGCCTCGGCGAGCTTGTGCGAGGCCTCCTGCAGCGCCTCCGCCTTCGCGCGGATGTCGGCGAGGTCGTCGCCCTCGAGCGCCTGCCGCAGCTCCATGACCCGGCCCTCGATCGTCGAGGCCTCCGACTCGTCGAGCTTGTCGCGGTGCTCCTTGAGCGTGCGCTCGGTCTGGTAGGCGAGCGTCTCGGCCATGTTCTTCGTGTCCGCCACCTCGCGCAGGCGGCGCGCCTCGTCGGCGTGCGCCTCCGCGTTGCGGATCATGTCCTGCACCTCGTTCTCCGACAGGCCCGAGCCGCCCTGGATCTGAATCTGCTGGACGTTGCCCGTCCCCATGTCCTTCGCGGACACGTTGATGATCCCGTTCGCGTCGATGTCGAAGGAGACCTCGACCTGCGGCATGCCCCTCGGCGCCGGCGGGATGCCGACGAGCTGGAACTTGCCGAGCGTCTTGTTGTACGCGGCCATCTCCGACTCGCCCTGGAGGACGTGCACCTCGACCGACGGCTGGTTGTCCTCGGCCGTCGTGAACGTCTCGGCCTTCTTCGTCGGGATCGTCGTGTTCCGCTCGATGAGCTTCGTCATGATCTGGCCCTTGGTCTCGATGCCGAGGGACAGCGGCGTGACGTCGAGGAGGAGGATGTCCTTCACCTCGCCCTTGAGCACACCGGCCTGGATGGCCGCGCCGACGGCCACGACCTCGTCGGGGTTCACGCCCTTGTGGGGCTCTTTCCCAGTGAGGCCCTGGACCATGTCCTGGATGGCCGGCATCCGGGTCGAACCACCCACGAGGATCACGTGGTTGAGGTCGGACATCTTGAGTCCGGCATCGGAGATGGCCTGCTCGAAGGGGCCCTTGCAGCCGTCGACCAGATCGGAGGTCAGGTCGTTGAACTTGGAGCGGGTGAGCTTCAGGTCCAGGTGCTTCGGTCCCTCGGAGGTGGCCGTGATGAAGGGCAGGTTGATCTGGGTCTCCTGGACCGAGGAGAGCTCGATCTTGGCCTTCTCGGCCGCTTCCTTCAGCCGCTGGAGGGCCATCTTGTCGGCGGCCAGGTCGACGCGCTCGGTGTTCTTGAACTCGGTGACGAGCCAGTCGATCACGCGCTGGTCAAAGTCGTCGCCGCCCAGGTGAGTGTCACCGTTGGTGGATTTGACTTCGAACTGGCGTGAGCCTTCGACGTCGTAGAGCTCGAGCACGGAGATGTCGTAGGTCC
>JBOGZQ010000106.1:0-8900 GCA_050697375.1 Gaiellaceae bacterium
CCATCGTGGAGGGCCTCGCGTCCGACATCGTCTCGGGCGAGGTGCCGGAGACGCTCACCGACAAGCAGCTCTACACCCTCGACCTCGGCGCGCTCGTCGCCGGGTCCCGCTACCGCGGCGACTTCGAGGAGCGCCTCAAGAAGGTGCTCAAGGAGATCAAGACGCGCGGCGACATCATCCTGTTCATCGACGAGCTGCACACGCTGGTCGGCGCCGGCGCGGCCGAGGGCGCGATCGACGCGGCGTCCATCCTCAAGCCGATGCTCGCCCGCGGCGAGCTGCAGACGATCGGTGCCACCACGCGCGACGAGTACCGCAAGCACCTCGAGAAGGACGCGGCGCTCGAGCGGCGGTTCCAGCCCATCACGGTCAACGAGCCCACGGTCCCGCACACGATCGAGATCCTGAAGGGCCTGCGTGACCGCTACGAGGCGCACCACCGCGTGAACTTCACAGACGACGCGCTGGTCGCGGCGGCGAACCTCGCAGACCGCTACATCAGCGATCGGTTCCTGCCCGACAAGGCCATCGACCTGATCGACGAGGCCGCCTCGCGCATGCGCATCCGCACGATGGGCTCGCCGCCGCGCTACAAGGAGCTCGAGGACGAGGTCGAGACCACGCGGCGCGACAAGGAGCTCGCGATCGAGCAGCAGGACTTCGAGCGCGCAGCCGCTCTCCGCGATGCGGAGCGCAAGCTGACGCAGAAGAAGCGCGAGCTCGAGGAGGAGTGGCGCAGCCAGGAGCAGGTCGAGCAGCCGTCGATCGGCGAGGAGGAGATCGCGGACATCGTCTCGATGTGGACGGGCATCCCGGTCTTCAAGCTCACCGAGGCGGAGTCACAGCGGCTCATCCGCATGGAGGAGGAGCTGCACAAGCGCGTCGTCGGCCAGGAGGAGGCGATCGTCGCCGTCTCCAAGTCGATCCGCCGCGCGCGCGCCGGCATCAAGGATCCCAAGCGGCCCACCGGATCGTTCATCTTCCTCGGCCCGTCCGGCGTCGGCAAGACCGAGCTCGGGCGCACGCTCGCCGAGTTCCTCTTCGGCGACGAGGACGCCCTCATCCAGGTCGACATGTCGGAGTACATGGAGAAGCACTCCGTGTCGCGGCTTGTCGGCTCGCCGCCCGGCTACATCGGGTACGACGAAGGCGGCCAGCTGACCGAGGCCGTGCGCCGCAAGCCGTACTCGGTCGTCCTCCTGGACGAGATCGAGAAGGCGCACCCGGACGTCTTCAACATCCTGTTGCAGATCCTGGAGGAGGGGAAGCTGACCGACGCCCAGGGGCGCCGCGTCGACTTCCGGAACACGATCGTGATCATGACGTCGAACATCGGCGCCGCATCGATCTCGAAGAACCAGTCCTTCGGGTTCTCGGTCGGCGACGAGAGCGGGCTGTCGTACGACGAGATGAAGTCGCGCGTCATGGGCGAGCTGAAGAAGGTCTTCCGCCCCGAGCTGCTCAACCGCATCGACGAGATCATCGTCTTCCACAAGCTCGACAAGGAAGAGATCAAGACGATCATCGACCTGCTGCTGAAGCGCCTGCGCGAGCAGATGGCGAACCACGAGGTGACGGTCGAGCTGACCGAGGAGGCCAAGGATCTCCTCGTCGACAAGGGCTACGACCCGGCGATGGGCGCCCGGCCGCTGCGCCGCGCGATCCAGCGCTATATCGAGGACCCGCTCGCCGACTACGTGCTCGGCCGGCAGCTCGAGCCGGGCTCGACGATCCTCGTCGGCCGCAAGGCCGGCGCCGAAGGCGACGAGGTCGACATCACCTTCATCCCCGGTGAGGTCACCCCGGAGAAGATCACGGTGCCGCCGGAAGAGCCGGCCGCGCCGGAAGACTCCGAGGAATAACGTCCGTCCTCGGTCCGTCCGGGCCGGTGCCTACGATCCGCCATGTGACTGAGGAACAGGTAGCTCTGGTCGAGGCGACGATGTTGTGCGTGTCCGAGGGGCGAGAGCGCGCGCAGGCCGCCGCGAGGGCTTTCGCAGAATCCGTCGGCGACCCGGCGCTGGTCGAGGCATTCGCGAGCGTCGAAGGACAGCTCGTCGAGATCCATCGTCAACTTCTCGCAGCCACGGCCTTTCCTGCTGCGACAGCCGGCCAGCTCAAGCTCGCGAGCTGATCAGCCCGGGGCCTCGCGCTCGGCGTCGGTCGGCTGCGGAAGCTCGGCCGCCCGGACCGTCCGGCCGCTGACGATCGCGGTGAGGAGCTCGTCGAGCCTCGGTCCCATCGCGACCGTGTGTTCCACGATCCACAAGAGCCGGAGGAGCTCCTCGGTGAACTCGACCGTCCACTCCGACGGACGGATCGTGTCGAGATAGGAGGAGCGGCGGCCCGCGCCCTCCTGCATCCGGTAGTCGAGCCACGAGCCGATCACGTCGAGGCCCGACACGCTGAAGGCGCGCACGTCCGCGCTGACGGGAGCGAAGAGCCCTTCGCCCACATGAAGCTCTTCGCGCTCGGGGTCGTAGCGGTGGCTCGTCGGGTATCGGTCCGGGTCGCTCGGCACCGCAACTGCCGCGAGAGCACGGCCGGGCGGGATGCGGCCCGCGCGCTCGTCGAGGGGGACGAAGCGCTCGCCGTACGTGTGCAGCCAGATCAGCCGCGATCCAAGCTCGATTGCCTCACGGACGAGCGTCGCGTCACGGCTCACAGGCAGCCGGGGCCCGGGTATCTCGAGCTCCTGGGCGTAGTCCCCTGTGTATCGCGGCGCCGAGAGCACGGCGTAGCCGTAGGCGAAGAGATCCTCGGGGCGAAGCTCCAGTCCGATCTCCCGTTGGAGCACCTCGAGCAAGTCGGCCGGGAGGTTCGGCTCCGTCCCGAGTGCGTCGCGCCAAAGTGGGATGACGTCTTTGGCCCCTCGGCCGGCGAAGTAGTGCATGTCAGGGATGAGATTCGTCGCGGTGGCGGCGGGACCGCGGCCGATCAGTTCACTGAGTTGAGTCGTGAGAAAGAGTTGCCGAGCGCCAAGACTCCGCCACAATGCCGGCCGAAGGAAGTCTCCAAGCCGGCTGTCGGCAAAACAGAACTGGCGATCGAGGGATCGGTAGGCGTAGCGGACAATCGGAGGCGGCGGCTCGTGCGGTGAAAGCTGAGCAAGCGGCACCGTCTCGCCTTCGCCCTGGAGCGGTGGATATGAGCGGGCAACCTTGCGGTCGCGAGTCTCGCGGAACACTTCCGCACGTTCGTGTTCCGGGCAACTCATCAGCGCGAACCAGCGCTGCTCCAGGACGCGTCGTTCCGGTCCGATGGGCCATGTCCGCTTGAACTGCGCGCCGGAATGCTGCCACGGAAAGAGATCCGTCAGCAGTGGCCAGTCGAAGAAGTCGCCCGAGCTCGTCGGCAGGAGCGGCGCCTCCCACTCGTCGAAGCAGTCCTGCCACGCGATGTCGCCGAAGCGCTGAATGGTTCTCAGCGCTGCGAACTTCTCCTCGCGGGTCCCGTCGATGCGCGCGTAGCGCACGCGCGCAGGACCCGCCGGCGACGACTCGGAACGCACGCCGACCGCGATCGCCACCGGAGTTTGGATCGCGAAGACGTTCTCGCTTCGCCGTGCTCCACGCCCCTCGCCGCCGAGGTCGAGAATCCAGAGCTCGTCGAACGTCTCGCGCATGAACCGTCGCATTCCGGCGAATCCGGGGCCGCGCAGATACGACGACGCCGTGATGAAGCTGACGACGCCTCGGCGGTGGCCGTTCTCGAAGACCTTCCAGAGCGCCCATCGCCAGAAGTAGACGTAGAGGTTGTAGAGGTTCTTCGCGTGGACGCCCGGCGTGCCGCGGAGGAAGTCCTGGAGGATCCCGTCCTCGCCCTCGTCCCCGCGGCGAACCCATCCGCCCTGGCGCTCCACGATCTCCTCGTCGCCGGGCTCGATGACCTGCCGGAAGTACGGCGGGTTCCCGATGCAGACGAGGATCGGCACCTCCGCCTTGATCCGGCGCGCCCGCTCGTTCTCGTCCGCGAGCTTTCGGAGGAAGAGCGGTGCGTGGGCGAGCCCTCGGGGCGCGAGGTACGGAGAGCTGAGCGTGTCGGTCAGATAGACCCCGACACCGCCATCCGGGATTCGGCCGCCGTTCTCCAGGATCTGCTGCGCGATCCGAAGTTGCGCGACCGCGTAGGGCCCGATCCCGAGCTCGAAGCCGTGCAGCCGCTCGGCCATCGAGCTGACGCGACCTGCGACGGCGCCCGGCCCGAACGAGGACTCAGTGGCGTCGATCCCCTCGGCGAGCGCCGCAAGGAGATACGTGCCCGTGCCGACGGCGGGGTCGAGGACGCTGACGCCCTCATCGGCGAATGCGAGCTCCTTCTGAAAACGTTCGCGCAGGAGCTCGGCGACGAGCTTCGTCTGCGCCTGGACGACGGCTGGGGGTGTGAAGTAGACGCCTCGTTGGCGACGGAGGTTCGGGTCGTAGGCTGCGAGGAAGTCTTCGTAGAAGTACAGCCAGAGGTCGCGGTCGCTCGTCCTTCTCGAGAGGGCCTCCGTGTCGATTGCGGCGATCGTTCGCTCGAGGAGATCGACCGGTACCGACACCTCTTCGCGCGCGGCCGGGTCCCCGAGCACTCGCAGCACCTGGGCGAGGAGACCGTGCCGCTCGTCGAGCCGATCCGCGGCGCGCGAGTGGAGGTCGGCCTCGCCCTCGACTCGCGCGAGCAAGAGCGCGTACGTGAGCGTCTGTGCGTATGCGTCCGCGAACTGCGAGTCGTCCGCGTCGGGGAAGAAGTAGTCCCTCCACTCTCGTGCGAGCTCTTCGAGCGCGGAGCCGGGCGTCGCCATCGCGACCGTCACGTGCTCCCGTAGGAGGCGCGTGAGCGGAGCGAGCACCTCGGCGAGCGCCTTCGGCGAAGACGGAACGAGAGGCGTCCAGCCGAGGAAGTCGCGAAAGAGCGTCTCGAGAGCAGTTGCCGATGGAAGCTCGTAGGCATCCGCGCCGTCGGTCCGAATGTCTCCCTCCGCCGATACGACCGGAAAGACGAGAGCGCCGTTGCGGTAAAGACCCCACTGGATCCCGTCCGTGTAGACGAGATTGGGATGATCGGCAAGCCGCTTGAACTGCTCCCGGTCGTGGCCCGCGGCGAAGTCGCGCGGCCGGACGCCCTTGCCCGGCGCCTTGAGCTCGACGTGACCGGCGAGGAGGCCGCCGACGGAGACACCGATGTCGGGCCGCACCCCGCCGGGCATGAGCGCTTCCGTCCGCGCGACGACCGTCAGGTCGAACGCACGTCCGACGGACTCGAGTAGGACCTGCGTCGGCCCCTTGAGCTGATCCTCCGGCTGCGCCGGGGTCGTCGCGGCCTGCGCGAAATTGGCGCCGAGGCTTGCGCCGTAGGCACGGAGACAGGCCAGGATCTCCTGGGCCGACACGCGCACAATTGTTCTTGATGGGCAGGACGGGGGCTTGCGGGCCGGTGAAGTAGCCCGCTGAACCACCCATAGGGGGACGAATCAAGCGGGGCCTGGGATGGATAGTCATCCCAACAGGAACGGGGCCCCGATGCGGCGGGGGCCCGGCTCTCCTCGGGTGACACGAAAGCGGCTCCCTGCGGCGGGGGCCGCTTTTTCATTGTCGGGACAAACTCGTCCGACTTCCTCCGTAGGGTGAAAACGTGGCGAAGCCGGCCGTCCAATACGCATGCACCGAGTGCGGCTACGCCTCGGGCCGCTGGTTCGGGAAGTGCCCCGGCTGCTCAGCGTTCGGCACGCTCGTCGAAGAGGTGGTGGGCCAGGTCACGCGCGCGAAGGCGCCGCCGAAGCCGATCCTGCGCCTCGTCGACGTGTCCGCCGAGGAGGCGGAGCGCATCCCGACGGGCGTGCCCGAGCTCGACCGCGTCCTCGGCGGCGGGCTCGTCCCCGCCTCGCTCGTGCTCGTCGGCGGCGAGCCCGGCGTCGGCAAGTCGACGCTCCTCCTCAGCGCCCTTGCCGCGATGAGCGCCGACCGGCGCACGCTCCTCATCACCGGTGAGGAGTCGGTCGCGCAGGTCAAGCTGCGCGCGCAGCGCCTCGGCGGCGCGGCGAACGTCGAGATCCTTGCCGAGACCGAGCTCGACACCGTCTGCGAGACCCTCCAGGCCGAGCGCCCCGACGTGTGCGTCATCGACTCGGTGCAGACGCTCTACGCGGCCGAGCTCAGCTCCGCCCCCGGATCGGTGGCGCAGGTGCGCGAGGCGGCCTCGCGTCTGCTACGCGTGGCGAAGGAGTGCGGCGTCGCGACGATCCTCGTCGGCCACGTGACGAAGGACGGATCCGTTGCCGGGCCGCGCGTGCTCGAGCACCTCGTCGACTGCGTCCTCCAGTTCGAGGGCGACCGCTACCACGCACATCGCATCCTGCGCGCGACGAAGAACCGGTTCGGCTCGACGAACGAGCTCGGCGTGTTCGAGATGACCGGCGCCGGCCTCGTCGGCGTCCCCGATCCCTCCGAGCTGTTCGGCAAGACCGTCGAGGGCGAGCCAGGCGCGGCCGTGGCGTGCGCGCTCGAGGGAACGCGGCCGATCCTGCTCGAGGTGCAGGCGCTCGTCTCGCAGAGCGAGCTGGCGATGCCGCGCCGCGTCGCGACGGGCATCGACCCGAAGCGGCTCGCGATGATCGTCGCGGTGCTCGCGCGGCACGCAGGCATCTCGCTCGGCCAGGCCGACGTCTTCGTCAACGTCGCCGGCGGCGTCCGCGTCGACGAGCCGGGCGCCGACCTCGCCGTGGCACTCGCGATCGCTTCCGCTGCGAAGCGCACGCCGGTGAAGGCGGCGACGGCGACCTTCGGCGAGATCGGGCTCACGGGACGCCTTCGCGCGGCGACGCAGGCCGACCGCCGCCTGGAGGAGTGCGCGAAGCTCGGGTTACGGCTCGTGGTCGCCCCGGCCGGTACGCCCGTCCGTGGCACACTGGAGGTGGCGCAAGCCGAGACGTTGCGACAAGCGATCCGAGCGGGGCTCGATGGCGACCGACCCGACGAAGGAGACGAGCGAACGTAGGGCCGAGCGGCTGGGCGAGCTCGGCTTCACGCGCACGCCCTCCGAGGACGATCCCCGCCGCGACGAGCGCCTGCTCGCGGCGATCGAGAAGATCGCGCCCGGCACGCCCCTTCGCCAGGCTGTCGACGACGTCATCCGCTCCCACGAGGGCGCGCTCATCGTCATCGGCGACCCGCACGAGCTCTCGTTCCTCTACTCCGGCGGCATCCGCATCGACGCGCCGTTCCGGCCGCAGCTCCTGTACGAGCTGGCGAAGATGGACGGCGCGATCATCGTCGACCCCGCGCTGAAGCGGCTCGCCTGGGCGAACGTCCAGCTCATGCCCGACCCGACGATCCCGTCCGAGGAGACCGGCACGCGTCACCGCACGGCCGAGCGCGTCGCGAAGCAGACCGGGGCGCTCGTCGTCTCGGTGTCGCAGCAGCGGGAGACCGTCACGATCTTCGTCGGGCCGGCGCGCTACCAGCTCGACCCGGTCGCGGACGTCCTCGCGAAGACGAACCAGGCCCTCGGCACGCTCGAGACGTACCGCCTGCGCCTCGAGCAGGTCCTGACGCGGCTGACCGCGCTCGAGTTCCAGAACGCGGTCGTGCTCGACGACGTGCTCGTCGTCCTCCAGCGCGCCGAGATGACTGCGCGCATGGCGGAGCGCATCACACGGGACTGCGTCGAACTCGGCGGCGAGGGGCGGCTCATCCGCCTCCAGCTCGACGAGCTCGTCGGCAACGTTCCCGCCGAGCGCGACGCGATCGTGCGGGACTACGAAGCGGCGGGCGCCGGCAAGGAGGCGACGAAGGCGCTCGAGCGGCTGCGCTCGTTCTCGTACCGCGACCTGCTCGAGTTCGACCGGCTGGTTGAGCTGCTCGGCTACGACCGGACGGTCAATCCGCTCGACTTCTCGGTGACGCCGCGCGGGTATCGCGTGCTCTCGCACATCCCTCGCCTGCCCGACGCGGTCGTCCACCGGATCGTCGACGACTTCGGCTCGTTCGACACCGTCGTCCGGGCCTCCCAGCGCGACCTGGAGGGCGTCGAGGGGGTCGGAGCGGTCCGGGCGAGGGAGATCCGGGCGGGCCTCCGGAGGCTCCAGGAGCACAACCTCGTCGACCGCTACTTGCAGTTGTAAGTCGGCCGGAAAAACGCCTGCTAAAGCCAAAAATATGGCTTTTCCAGGCCATTTCTGCTAGACTGCCTCCATTGGGCCGGCGCCCTCCATGCGCCGGCTCTTTTGGCGAAACACGCATCGAAAGGGGAGGTCGGCGTTGTACAAGGTCGGCGACAAGGTGGTGTATCCGCACCACGGTGCCGGGACGGTCGTCAAGAAGGAGTCTCGCGAGGTGCTCGGGCAGAAGCGCGAATACCTGACGATCAAGATCCTGCACAACGACATGACCGTGCAGGTCCCGTGCGAAAACGCCGACCAGGTCGGTCTCCGGCGCGTCATCGGTGAGAAGGAGGTCGGCGTCGTCCTCAAGGCGCTGACGGGCGGCTCGACCGAGATGCCGAAGAACTGGAACCGCCGCTTCAAGCACAACCGCGACAAGATGAAGACCGGCGACATCCTCGAGCTCGCCGAGGTCGTGCGCAATCTGTCGCTGCGCGACAACGAGAAGGGTCTCTCCACCGGCGAGAAGCAGATGTTCGTGAAGGCGAAGAAGATCCTCGCCTCCGAGCTGATGTACGCGAAGGGCATGGACGAGGAAGAGTGCGCAGAGTGGCTCGAAGGCGTGCTCACCGGAGCCGACTCCAACGGCAAGAAGAAGACGACGGCGAAGAAAAAGCCCGTCGCCGCCGCCGTCTAGCTCTCCGGCCTGCGCATGTCCGTCTGGGCAATCCTCGTGGCGGCGGGCCGCGGGGAACGACTCGGCGCGGACCAGCCGAAGGCGTTCGCGAAGCTCGGCGAGCTGCCGCTGCTGGCCGAG
>JBOGZQ010000107.1:0-3820 GCA_050697375.1 Gaiellaceae bacterium
GCCGGCGGCGAGCCCGGGAGCGAGCTGATCGCGAAGCGAATCGTCGACGTCTGGGACGAGACGAATCACGGGCGGAATCGCGTCGAGCAGCCGCCGCAGGAGATCCAAGGCTGGACGGTCGGAGCGGTGGTCGCGATCGAGCACGGCCGAACGTGCGTCGTACGGCACGACGCATCGACTCGACCCCAGGACGCGCCGACCAGGAGTCAATGCAGGAAACCAGGCCGGAGCTAGGCGGTCGACGCGGGGGAGAAGGGTCAGCCACCGAAGGTCGTTCGATACCTTCAGAGGGATGAGCCATCTGCGCAGCCCGAGCGGAGCGATCCTCTGCGATCACGACGACGATCACCTCGACGAGGACGATCCGGGTGCTGTGGTGCCGGGACTAGCGTCATCACGTGAACGCGGTCACGACGGTCACGGTCATGCGCATAGTCACCGTCACGACGACGAGGGTCACGGTCATTCGCACGGCCTCGTCGACCGCTCGATCGTCGAGTCGCGGGACGGCGTCAAAACGGTCTCCATCGCACTCGCGGTGCTCACCGCTGCGGCCGTCGTGCAGACGGTCATCTTCGTCGCATCGGGGAGCGTGGCGCTGCTCGCCGACCTCATTCACAACTACGGCGACGGACTGACAGCCGTTCCACTCGGAATTGCCTTCTACGTCAGGTCGGCGAGGGGCGAGTGGTGGGCGGGTATGGGCGTCGTGCTTGCGATCTTCGTCTCGGCAAGCGTTGCGCTCTACGAGACGATCATGCGGTTCGTCCACCCGCAGACCCTGACCCACCTGTGGGTGCTCGCGGCCGCCGGCTTGGTCGGCTTCGTCGGCAACGAGATAGCCGCGCAGGTTCGCCTGCGCGGCGGCAGGCGGCTCGACAGCCCCGCGTTGATCGCGGATGGCAATCACGCGCGCATCGATGGATTCGTCTCGCTCGGGGTAATCGGCAGCGCGATCGCCGTGGCGCTCGGTTTCCGTGTCGGCGATCCTCTGATCGGCCTCGCGATAACGCTCGTGATCCTCAAGATCACGTGGGACTCGTGGCAGACGATCTACGGCGCTCGCCATTGAAAGGGCCCCGTTCCCGGGGCCCTTTGTCATCCGTCGATATGCGCTCCGCTCAGCTGCAGCCGGTGTTAGTGCCGCAGTCGCGGCACGTGTAGCACGAGCCGGTGCGGATCATGCGGCCGCCGCAGCGGGCGCACTCGACCGCGTCCTCCCACGAGTTGAAGAGGGCGGTTTGGCCCGGAGGCGGCGTCTCGCTCGGCTCGGCCGGCGTCGTTGCCGCGCCGGCCGCATACCGGTCGGCCATCCGCGCCTTCACCTCGGCCGAGAGGATGCCGGCCTCCTCCTGCTGGTCGGCGGTGAGGAACTTCTTGCCGAACCAGCGGAAGATGTAGTCGACGATCGACTTCGCCGCGCGGATGTCGGGATCGTTCGTCATGCCGCTCGGCTCGAAGCGCATGTGCGACAGCTTCGAGACGTACACCTCGGGCGGCACGCCGTACTGCAGGCCCATCGAGACCGCGAGGCACAGCGAGTTCATCAGGCCGGCCATCGTCGTCCCGTCCTTGGCGATGTCGACGAAGATGTCGCCGGGGCTGCCGTCGTCGTACAGGCCGACGTGGATGTAGCCCTCGTGGTCGCCGACCTGGAACTTGCGGCCGACCTCGGTGCGGTCGAGCGGGAGCCGCTTGCGCTCGTGCACGTGCACCGGCGGCGGTGCGGCCGTCGTGTCCTTGCCCGAGCTCGAGAGCGGCTGCGCGACCTTGCAGTTGTCGCGGTAGATCGCGATCGCCTTCACGCCGAGCGTCCACGCGTCGACGTAGAGGCTCATGACGTCCTCGACCGTCGACTCCTCCGGCATGTTCACCGTCTTCGAGATCGCGCCGGAGATGAACGGCTGGACGGCGCCCATCATCTTGACGTGGCCGAGGTAGTGGATCGCCCGGTCGCCGACGGCGCAGTCGAACACGGGATAGTGCTCGGCCTTGACGTACGGCGCGCCGACGACCGTGTTGCGCTCGTCGACGAACGCGACGATCTCGTCGACCTCGCGCGGCGCGTAGCCGAGCTTGTCGAGTGCCATCGGCACCGTCTTGTTCACGATCGTGATGTCGCCGCCGCCGACGAGCTTCTTCGACTTCACGAGTGAGAAGTCGGGCTCCACGCCGGTGGTGTCGCAATCCATCATGAAAGAGATAGTTCCCGTCGGCGCGAGCACGGTCGCCTGCGCGTTGCGGAAGCCGGCGACCTCGCCGAGGTCGAGCGCCTCGTCCCAGGCCTTGCGGCACGCGGTGAGCAGGTCGCCCGGCACGACGTCGGTGTTCTCGATGTTCCCGACCGACGCGCGGTGCTTCGCGATGACGCCGATCATCGGCGCGCGGTTGACCGCGTAGCCGTCGAACGGCCCCATGCGCTTCGCGATCTCCGCCGACTTCCGGTACGCGCGTCCGGTCATGAGCGCCGTGATCGCCGCCGAGTATGCGCGGCCCTCGTCGGAGTCGTACGGCAGGCCGCGCGCCATGAGCAGCGCGCCGAGGTTGGCGTAGCCGAGGCCGAGCTGGCGGAACCGCTTCGCGTTGCGCTCGATCTCGGGCGTCGGATACGAGGAGTAGCCGACCAGGATCTCCTGCGCGAGGAAGACGGTGTCGCACGCATGCTCGAACGCCTCGACGTCGAACTCGCCGTCCTCGCGGCGGAACTTCATCAGGTTCAGCGACGCGAGGTTGCACGCCGAGTCGTCGATCGACATGTATTCCGAGCACGGGTTGGACGCGTTGATGCGGCCCGTGTTCGGCAGCGTGTGCCAGCTGTTGATCGTCGTGTCGTACTGGACGCCGGGGTAGGCGCACTCCCACGCCGCCGCCGCGATCTGCCGGAGCAGGTCGCGCGCCTCGACCGTCGCGACCACGGCGCCGTCGGTGCGGGCGGTGAGGTTGAACTCGTGTCCCTCGGTCGCCGACTCCATGAACGCGTCGGTGACGCGCACCGAGTTGTTCGCGTTCTGGTACTGGATCGACGCCCAGTCGGGGGAGTCGAGCGACATGTCGTAGCCCGCCTGCTCGAGGACGCGCGCCTTGCGCTCCTCCCTGGCCTTGCACCAGACGAACTCCTCGATGTCGGGATGGTCGACGTCGAGCACGACCATCTTCGCGGCGCGCCGCGTCTTGCCGCCCGACTTGATCGTCCCCGCCGACGAGTCGGCGCCGCGCATGAACGAGACAGGGCCGGACGCGTAGCCGCCCTTCGTCAGCTGCTCCTTCGACGAGCGCAGCTTGGACAGGTTGAGGCCCGAGCCGGAGCCGCCGCGGAAGATGATCCCCTCGCGCCGGATCCAGTCGAGGATCGACTCCATCGAGTCCTCGATCGAGAGGATGAAGCAGTTGTGCACCGAGACGTTGTTCGAGAGGTACTCGCCCGACTCGGTCTGGATGTCGTAGACGTCCTGAACGCCGCAGGGCTCGATCGAGACGATCTCCTCCTCGCGCAGGTCGGGACAGCTCTTCAGCCCGCGAAGCTGGAGCGAGTCGAGCAGCTTGCGCTGCTTCTCGGCTCCGACGAAGCCAATGAGCTCGGCGAAGCGCGCCCGCTCCGAGCCGATGCTGATCTGCACTTCGTGCATGTCGTGGCGGTCGGTCCGCTTCTCGAGCTTCCGCAGCCGGCGCGAGTAGATCCCGAGCACGTTGAGGAGGAGTTGGACGTCCTCCGCCCACTGCTCGCCGATCACGGCGAACGCCAGGCGGCCGTTCTCGTAGCCGTTTGCGCGGCTGACGGTGACGAAGCCGTCGGCCTGGAAGATGCTGCGCAGGTACGCGG
>JBOGZQ010000108.1:0-20168 GCA_050697375.1 Gaiellaceae bacterium
CTCGTTCCCGGCGACGGCCCGGTCGCGCTTCTCTCCGACGCGCACGTCGCCGGCATCCACGGCATGGACGCGCAGCTCGCGCTCGGCGGGCGCCTCGCCGAGACGCACGAGCTCCCGCCCGGCGAGGAGGCGAAGACGCTCGTCACCGTCGAGCGGCTCTGGCAGGACCTGCGACTCGACCGGGGCGGGACGATCGTCGCACTCGGCGGCGGCTGCACCACGGATGCCGCCGGTTATGCAGCGGCTGCATATTTGCGGGGCATCGATTGGGTTCCCGTGCCGACGAGCCTCGTTGGGCAGGTGGACGCGGCGATCGGCGGCAAGACGGCGATCGACCTGCCGCAGGGCAAGAACCTCGTCGGCGCCTTTCACTGGCCGGCGCTGACGGTGATCGACCCGGCGCTCCTCGAGACGCTGCCGGAGGCGCAGCGCCGCGAGGGCATGAGCGAGGTGGTGAAGACCGGCCTCCTCGCCGGCGAGCCGTTCTGGGAGCTGCCGGGCGAGGAGCTGGTGCGGCGCTGTGCCGCGTTCAAGGCGGGAATCTGCCTGCGCGACCCGCACGATCGCGGCGAGCGGAAGATGCTCAACCTCGGCCACACGTTCGCGCACGCGCTCGAGGCCGCCGCCGGCTACGAGGGCGTGACGCACGGCCGCGCGGTCGCGCTCGGGCTGCTCGCGGCCCTCCGCCTGTCCGGAATGGACATCAGCCAGGTGGAGGAGATCCTGCGGCCTACCCCAGTCAAGGTCGACCGGGACACGGCCTGGGAGGCGCTCCTGCGCGACAAGAAGGGCGCGCTCCGGCTCGTCCTGCTCGGCGAGGACGGGCCGCGCTGGGACGTCGAGACACCCGCGGAGGACGTCCGCCGCGAACTCGATAGGTTGATCGCCTCGTGAGGATCATGGTGTTGAACGGCGTCAACCTGAACATGCTCGGGAGGCGCGACCCGACCATGTACGGCGGCCTCTCGATCGCCGAGCTCGAGAGTCGCATCTACGACTGGGCGCGCGAGATGGAGCTGACCGTGCAGTGCCGCCAGACGAACAGCGAGACCGAGTTCATCAAGTGGTGCCACGACGCGTACGACAACATCGACGGGATGGTGGTGAACCCGGCTGCGTGGACGCACTATGCGTGGGCGATCCACGACGCGCTCGAGCCGTTGACGATCCCCGTCGTCGAGGTGCACCTCTCGAACGTCGACGAACGCGACGAGTGGCGTCGCGCCTCGGTCATCCAAGACCTCGTCGCCGCGCGCTTCGTCGGCCACGGGCCGGACGGATACAAGATGGCACTCCAATACCTGAAGGAGAACGCGTGAGCCGGATCGATTCCCTGCGGGCGAAGCTCGACGAGCCGCTGCTCGTCACGAACCTCGTCAACATCCGCTACCTCTGCGGGTTCGACAGCTCGAACGCCGCGCTCTTCGTCGAGCAGGACCGCGTCCGGCTCTTCACCGACTTCCGCTACATCGACGTCGCGCGCACCGTTGCCGGCGTCGAGGCGGTGCAGTCGAAGCGCGCGCTCGTCGCCGAGCTCGCTGAGACGTTGTCAGGGCGCATCGCCTTCGAGACCGTGCTCCCGTTCGCGCAGTACGAGACGCTGCGTGCGGGCGGGATCGACCTCGTCCCGCGCAGCGGAATCGTCGAGTCGCTGCGCGCGGTGAAAGACGAGAGCGAGCTGGACGCGTTGCGGCACGCGTGCAAAATCACCGATCGTGTCTTCGAGCGGCTGCTCGGCGTGCCGTTCATCGGTCGGCGCGAGCGCGACGTCGCCTGGGACCTCGTGCAGATCTTTCACGAGGAGGGCGCCGAGGGCGTCTGGCCCGAGTTCATCGTCGGCTCGGGGCCGACCGGTTCGCAGCCGCACGGGCGCGCGGGCGACCGGAAGATCGGCAACGGCGAGCTCGTCGTCGTCGACGCCGGCTGCCTGATCGACGGATACACGTCCGACTACACGCGCACGCTCGCGACCGGGCCCGTCGACGGACGGATGAAGGAGGCGTACGAGGTCGTCTCCCTCGCGCAGGACGCCGCCCTCGGCGGGATCCGAGCCGGCGTGTCCGGCGTCGAGGCGGACGCGCTCGCGCGCGACATCGTCGACGCGAGCGACTTCAAGGGCGCGATGGGCCACGGCCTCGGCCACGGGCTCGGCCTCGACGTCCACGAGGATCCGCGCCTCTCGACGGAGTCGAAGGACGTGCTCGAGCCCGGCAACGTCGTCACCGTCGAGCCGGGTGTCTACGTGAGCGGCGAGTTCGGCATCCGCATCGAGGACGACGTCGTCGTCACCGCCGACGGGATCGAGAACCTGACCGGCGTCCGGAAGGACCTCGTCGAAGTCGGCTAGGCGGCTTGTCGCCACGCCTCCGCGAGGTTGCGACGGTAGAAGAGCGCGAGCGGGATCGCAGCGACGAGCAGAACGATCTCGTCGACCGGTCCCGGAATCGGCAGTAGCCCGAGACCGGTGAGCGCGCGCAGCGGCTTCGGGATGCGCTCGTCGCGCACGGCGATCCGGATTGCGCGGAATGCTCGGCGCACGCCGCTATATTGGCGCGCCGTGGCCGAGACCGTCGACACGAATCAGTTCAAGAACGGGATGCACATCCAGCTGGACGGCAAGGTCTGGCGCATCGTCGAGTTCCAGCACGTCAAGCCGGGCAAGGGCGGCGCGTTCGTCCGCACGAAGCTGAAGGGGCTCGACTCCGGCTCGGTCGTCGACCGCACGTTCCGTGCGGGCGAGAAGTTCGCGCGCGTGCACACCGAGACGAAGAACGTGCAGTACCTCTATGACGACGGCTCCGACGTCCATTTCATGGACAGCGAGACGTACGAGCAGTTCGCGGTTCCGCACTCCGAACTTGCGGACGAGCTGCCGTTCATGCAGCCGAACGCGACCGTGCAGGTGCTCGCAGTCGACGGCGTGCCCTCGGCGGTGCAGCTGCCCGCGTCGGTCGAGCTCGCGGTCGTCGAGACCGAGCCGGGCGTGAAGGGAGACACCGTCTCCAATGTGACGAAGCCGGCGACGCTCGAGACCGGCGCCGTCGTGCAGGTGCCGCTGTTCGTGAACGTCGGGGACCGCTTGAAGGTCGATCCGCACGAGCGGCGCTACATCAGCCGGGCGTAACTCCTACTTCCATCTGTGCACGACGCGCCAGCTGCGGCCGGCGTCCGTCGTCTCGATAAGCCGCCGCTTCTCGCCGCCGCCGTTCGCGAGCAGTGCGAATGCGACGCCGTGCGGCAGCGCGATCGCATTCTGGCCGAAGTCGACCTCGGGCTGCGCGACCTTCGGCGAGCCGGTCCAGTCGCGGCCGCCGTCGCGCGTGACGTATAGCGTGCCGCGCGACTCCCAGATCACGCCGAAGCCGTCGTTCGCCATCGCGATGCCCTGCACGTAGCCGTAGCTGCTGATCCCGCCGTAGCTCGTTCCGTTCGGGAACGGTGTGTTCGTGATGCGTTTCCATCCGGTCGCCGACAGCCGGTACACGCTCTTGCCCTGGTTGCCTGCGCTCGCCTGCGAGCCACATAGCGCCCAGCTCCCGGAGACGAACTCCGACGTGAACGCTGGGCACGGACCTGTGAAGCCGGGCCGGCCGGTGACGACGGGAAGCCAGTGGAGACCGCGGTCGCTCGAGCCGATCGTCTCGCCGTCGTCGAACGTCGCCCGCTCGTGCGTTCCCTGGATGGTGACCACGACAACCGGCCGCGGCGTACGGAGGAGCACCGTCCAAGTGGTCCCGCCGTCGCTCGTGACCGAGATCGTTCCCTGCGGCTTGCAGCCGAAGGCGCCGCCCTGGTTCGCGCACCCCTGCCAGCCCGTTCCCATCAGCCCGTGCTGCGGGTCGCGGAACGCGATCGCGTTCGGTACGAGCGCGAATCGCGGCGGTGGTGCAACCGCTAGCACGTCTGCATTGTCAAAAGAAGTTGTGAACCCGCGGTAAGGTCCCTCTCCCCGTGCCCACCCTCGCCGACACCACCATTCGCCTCCTCGGGCAGGAGCCGCTCGCCGGCCGCATGCCGACCGCGGACCAGCTGCGCCTGGCCGAGATCCTCGACGGCGCCGGCTTCGCCTACCTCGAGGTCTCCGGCGGCGGCTGCTTCGACACCGCCGTCAAGCGGGGGATCGAGAGCCCGTGGGAGCGCATCCGCGCGCTGAAGGCGCGCGTGAAGACGCCGCTCGGGCTTGCGCTTCGCGGGCGTTTCCTCGTCGGCTCGCGCCCGGTGGATGCGGACTTCGCGCGCCGCTTCGTCGCCTCGGCGGCCGAGAACGGCATCGACGTCTTCCGGCTGCACGACCCACTGAACGACGTCTCCAATCTGCGCGAGGCGGCGGAGGCGATTGCAGCGGCCGATCGCGACTTCGAGGCGGGCCTCGTCTACAGCCCGGGGCCGACGGGCGAGATCGACGTCCTCATCGAGCGCGCGAAGGCGCTCCCCGAGCTCGGTGCGGTGCGCGTCCTGCTCCACGATCCGACCGGCTCCCTGCAGCCGCACAAGGCGGAGGACCTCGTGCACGCGCTCGCGGAGGCAAGCGGCCTTCCCGTCGGCATCTATCTCCAGGGCGCGGGCGGGAGCGCGCTCGCGGCTTCGCTCAAAGCCGGCGAGGCGGGCGCGCAGCTGATCGCGTGCGCGATCTACCCGCTGGCGCTGTCGCTGCACCGCGTCTCCGGGGAGGCGCTCGCGGAGGCGCTCGCCGGAATGGGCCTCGATCCCGGAATCGACGTCGACCGCCTCTGGGAGGCGTCCGACCTCGTCGACGAGCACATCGGCGACGAACCGGTGGCGCCGCTCGCACCGCGCGTCGCGGTCCGCGCCGCGGAGCACGACGTGCCGGCGAGCCTCGTCGCCGGCGTCGACGCGACGCTCCGCGCGCAGGGCGCCGGCGACCGCCTCGAAGAAGTGCTGGAGGAGCTCGACCAGATCCGCGCCGAGGTGGGATGGCCGCCGCTCGCGGCGCCGATCGGCCAGGTGCTCGCATCGCAGGCGCTGCTCAACGTCCTCTCCGCGAGCCGCTATCTGACGATCGTCGACGAGCTGCGCGCGCTCGTCTCCGGCAGCTTCGGCGAACCGCCCGGGCCGATCGACCCCGCAGTGGTGCGGGCGGTCGAGCTGACGAACGACCCCGACACCGAGGAGGACGTCGCGCCGCGCCTCAGCGAGGTGCGCGAGAGCGCGGAGGGCATGGCGGCGAGCGAGGAGGAACTGCTCCTGCTCGGCCTCTTCGGCGAGGACGCGCAACGGCTGCTGCTCGGGATCCGCGGCCGTGCGCGCGGCGACGGCGACGAGCTCTCGGCGGTCGACAAGGTGCGCGCGGAGCGGATCCGTGAGGTCGTCCGCATCGTGCAGGAGACGGGCATCGGCGAGGTGACGATCGAAGAGGAGGGGATGCGCGTCTCGGTGCGCTCGAGCGCGGACGTCGCGCCCGTGTCCGACGCGCCGCTTGCGCTGCCGGAGCCGGCCCCGGCGGAGGTCGTGCGGCCGTCGAACGGGTACGTGCGCGTCGAATCGCCGATGGTCGGGACGTTCTACCGTGCGCCGCAACCCGGCGCGCCCGCATTCGTCGAGGTCGGCGACGTCGTCGAGCCGGGGCAGACGCTCTGCATCCTCGAGGCGATGAAGCTGATGAACGAGGTGAAGGCCGACCTCGAGGCGGTCGTGCGGTCCGTCAACGTCGAGAACGCACAGCCCGTCGAGTTCGGGCAGGTGCTGTTCGAGCTCGAGCCGCTTGTCGGCCGCCCGCTCGATGCCGTCTGAGGCTTGACGGCCGTCGTTGATGCTAATCAGAATGTTGGATATTCCAACTTTCGGCTGAGGAGCCCATGAGCACAACCACTGTCCGGGGCAAGGGACAGCTGACGATCCCGGCGGAGATCCGGGCGCAGGCAAACCTCGAGGAGGGCGATCCCGTCGACGTCGAGATCGTCGCCGAGGGCATCCTCCTGCGTCCGCGCAAGATCGTCGACGCGACGCAGGCATGGTTCTGGACTCCGACATGGCAGGCGGGCGAGCGCGAGGCCGCCGCCGATCGCGCGGCAGGTCGCGGGCGCGTGTTCGAGTCGGGCGAAGACCTGCTGGCCTCGTTCGACGACGAGTAACAGCGGCCCTCGGTGCCGACCACGTTCTCGTACGGCACGTCGATTCGCGAGGGCGAGCCGCACGTGGTGTGGCATCGCGTCGGTGGCCACGCAATCCTCGGCCGCGCCGATTGAGGGTCGCCCTCATGGGAGCCAGCCGCCGTACTTCACGAGCTCGCGCGGCGGAAAGCCCGCGTAAGCCTCTTCGGCGTCCTCCGTCTCGCGCTCGGGTGAGGCGCTGTACTTCGCGGCGATCGGGTCGGGAACGTACGCACTCTCGCCCGGCTTGCCGACACGCTGCCCGTTCTCGTCGAGCATCGTGTGCCGTTCGCGCGCGCCGACGCCGAGCACGACGCACGGCCCGCCGACGATGACGTGCGCGGTATGAGGCGGACAGTGGACGAAGTCCCACTGCTTCAATTGCCGCTCCTCGCCGTCGATGACGAGGGTCGCCGTGCCCGAAAGGATGAGGAAGTCCTCTTGGGCCGATTCCCAGTGGTACATGGACATCGGCTGGTCGGGCGCGAGGACCGAGATGCCGATCCCGAGCTGGTCGAAGAGGGTGTCCCCGGCTACGTTCGAAAAGACGTTCTCACCGCGACGCCGCCAGCGCAGTTCCGTGAGATTGGCGACGAGCCAACCCTCGCCTGTGCATACGAGGCCTAGATCGGTCTTCTCCAGCGGGGCTTCCACCCCTCGACCATAAACTCTGCGCGTGTTCAATCGCGTCCTCGTAGCCAATCGCGGCGAGATCGCCGTGCGCGTCATCCGCGCGCTGCACGAGCTCGGCGTCGAGGCCGTCGCGGTCTACTCGACCGCCGACGAGAACGCGATGCACGTACGCCTCGCCGACCGCGCCGTCCGCATCGGGCCACCGCCGGCCGCGGAGAGCTATCTCAACATCGCGTCGGTCATCGCGGCTGCGACGACGACCGGCTGCGAGGCCGTGCATCCCGGCTACGGGTTCCTGTCCGAGAACGACGAGTTCGTGCGCATGTGCGAGGACAACGACGTCGTCTTCATCGGTCCGCCCGCCGACGTGATGGCGCGCATGGGCGACAAGGTGCTCGCGAAGCAGGAGATGAAGGCGGCCGGGGTGCCGCTCGTGCCCGGCACCGAGGGCGCGACCGGCCCGGAGGAGGCGCGCAAGGCGGCGGACGAGCTCGGCTACCCCGTCCTGCTGAAGGCCGCCGCCGGCGGGGGCGGCAAGGGCATGCGGCTCATCACCGATCCCGACGACCTGCACGACGCGTTCCAGCGCGCGGCCGCCGAGGCGCACGCCGCCTTCGGCGACGGGACGCTGTACGTCGAGAAGGCGATCACGCCCGCGCGCCACGTCGAGATCCAGGTCATCTGCGACGACCATGGCAACGTCCTCACGTGCGGCGAGCGCGAGTGCTCGATCCAGCGGCGCCACCAGAAGCTGATCGAGGAGTCGCCGTCGCCCGCGCTCGACGCCGAGCAGCGCGAGGAGATGGAGGCCGCTGCCGAACGCGCGTGCCGGCACATCGGCTACCGCAACGCGGGCACGTTCGAGTTCCTCGTCGGCCCGGACGGGTCGTTCTCGTTCATCGAGCTCAACGCGCGGCTCCAGGTGGAACACCCCGTGACCGAGGCGGTGATCGGGATCGATCTCGTGCGCGAGCAGGTTCGGATCGCAGCCGGCGAGGCGCTCGCGCACGGTGGCCGCTCCGGCCCTCGCAGCGGTCACGCGATCGAGATGCGCATCAACGCCGAGGACCCGCGCCACGACTTCCGCCCCTCGCCCGGAACGTTGACGCGCTTCCGCCCGCCGCTCGGCCCGGGCGTCCGCGTCGACACGTTCGTCGAGGAGGGGACGGCGATCCCGCCCTACTACGACTCGCTGATCGCGAAGGTGATCGTCCACGACGGGAACCGCAGGCTCGCCATCCAACGCGCGCGCCGCGCGCTGGAGGAGTTCGAGATCGAGGGCGTGCCGACGACGCGCGAGGCGCTGCACGAGATCCTCGGCAGCGAGCAGTTCCGCAGCGGCGAGTACTCGACGTCCTTCCTCGACGAGGTCGAGCTCTCGGCGGTGGCGGGATGAGGACGCTCGCTCCAGGCGTGAAGGTGACCGACGGCGCGCTGACGCAGATCGTCGTCCGCGCGGCGGAAGCGGTCGAGGGCGCGCGGGTGCGGCGGCCGCGGCGCAAGGTCGCGGTCGCGATCGAGAACGGCCGTGCTCGCGTCGACCTCGAGCTCGCGGTCGCATACGGCAAGGTCTTGCCCGACGTCGCGCAGCACGTCCAGCGCGAGGTCGCCGACGCGCTGACGCAGATGTGCGACGTCACCGTGGACGCGGTCGACGTCTCGGTCGAGGAGCTCGTGTGATCTCCCGCCGCGAGGCACGCCGCGCAGCGGTGTTCCTCCTCTACCAGTGGGACGTCACCGGCACTCCGCTCGGGTCGCTCTTCGAGGGCGACGTCGACGACTACACGCGCTCGCTGTCGGAGGCCGTCGCCGGACATGCGGACGCATTGGACGCGCGGATCACCGCCGCCTCCGACGACTGGCCGGCCGACCGGCTCGGCGCCGTCGAGCGGAACGTCCTCCGCGTCGCCCTCGAGGAGCTCGACGCGGGCGAGGTGCCGCAGGAGGCCGTCCTCGACGAGGCGATCACGCTCGCGAAGCGGTACGCCTCCGACGACGCCGGCAGGCTCGTCAACGGGATACTTGGGCGCATCGTGCGGGAGAGGGCGGCATGACCGACGAATCGTTGACGAGAGCGGAGGAGCTGCTCGCGCGGGTGGAGGCTGCGCGGGCGGAGCTCGACGGGCTCGCGGCCGACGCGAACGCGTCGCCGGAGCGGGCGCTCGAGATCCTCGGCGAGCTGTCCGAGCTGGCGAAGGCGGTCGAGGAGGAGCTGGAGCGCGCGAAGCGCGAGGCAGAGAGCGATGCCGCACAGTCCTGACGAGCTGCGCGGCGCCGTCGAGGAGGACCTCGACGCGCTGAAGCTGTGGCCGGAACTGCACGGCCAGGCGGAGTCGGCCCACTACGGCCTCGTCGGGATGGGAGGCAAGCGCGTGCGGCCGGTGATCGCGCTCGCGGTCGGCGAGGCGCTCGGCGCCGCGCTCGCGCAGGTGATGCCGGCGGCGCTCGCGATCGAGCTCGTGCACAACTTCTCGCTCATCCACGACGACCTGCCGTCGCTCGACGACGACGACGAGCGCCGCGGCAAGCCGAGCGTGTGGGCGGTGTACGGGGAGGGGACGGCGGTTCTCGCCGGCGACGCGCTACTCGCGGAGGCGTTCCGGCTCGCGTGCCGCTATCCCACCTCGGACGTCGCGCGCGAGCTGTCGCAGGCGACGCTCGGGATGATCGGCGGGCAGTACCTCGACACGATGGTTCCCGAGGCTGATCTCGCGGTCGTCCACCGCTTGAAGACGGGCTGCCTCTTCTTGGCGTCGGTCGCGATGGCGCTCTGGGCGGCGGAGCTTCCGGAGGAGCAGCAGGCGCCGTGGCGGTCGTTCGCGAACGAGCTCGGGCTCCTGTTCCAGATCGTCGACGACATCCTCGACGGCGACGGCTACGTCGTCCTGCACGGCGCCGAGGGCGCCCGCCGGCTCGCCGACGAGGCGGCCGACAACGCGCGCGCGCGGCTCGACGAGGTCGACGCGGACACGAGCGTGCTGCGCGAGATCGTCGACGGGCTCGCCGTCCGCACCGCGTGAACCGGCCTTCCGGCGAGCAGTTCGAGATTCGTCACGGCGCGCACCGCGTCGTCGTGGTCGAGGTCGGCGGCGGCATCCGCGAGTGGGCGGGAGTCCTCGACGGCTATGCGGAGGACGCGATGTGCAAGTCCGCGCGCGGCCAGGTGCTTGCGCCGTGGCCGAACCGGCTGGACGAAGGACGGTACCAGTGGGACGGCGTCGAGCACCAGGTGCCGCTCGACGAGCCGCCGCAGGCGATGCACGGGCTCGTCCGCTGGCGCAATTGGAGCGCGGTCGCGCGCGGGGAGGACCGAGTCGAGCTGGAGCACGTGCTCCACCCGACGCCCGGCTTTCCGTTCTCGCTCCGGCTGCGCGTCGAGTACCGCCTCGACTCGAATGGACTGACGGTGCACACGAAGGCGGAGAACGTCGGCGAACGCGCGCTCCCGTTCGGCGTGGGACACCATCCGTACATCGCGCGCCACGCCGACGAGGTTTTCGCCCCAGGCGAGACGCATGACGACGCGCGTCCATTCACCGGCGAGATCGCGATCGCCGACGTCACCGTCTGGGGCGACGAGCACTGGCGCTGGCTGCAGCTCTACACCGGTGACGAACGGCCCGACGTCGCGCGGCGCTGCGTCGGCGTCGAGCCGATGACGTGCCGGCGAGATGCGTTGCGGACGGGCGAGGACGTCATCCGGCTCGAGCCCGGCGATGTCTGGGACGGCCGCTGGGGGATCGCGCCCTGACTACGGCGTGACGGTGAAGGTCCCTGGGCCGGTCGCGGAGCCGCCGGTTCCCAGGACCTTGACGGTGCCGGTTGCGGCCCCGGGCGGCACGTTGAAGGTCGCCTGAGTCGCGCTGACGTTCGTGGGAACGGTGATCAGGCTGCCGAGCTGAACGGCGACCGTGCCGCCGAGATTCGTGCCGGTGATGGTCACCGGCGTGCCGACCGGCCCGCTCGTCGGCGAGAGCGAGCTGATGGTCGGCGGAGGGAGCACTGTGAACGTCCCGCTGCTCGTTCCGGTGCCGCCGGGATTCGTGACGGTGATCGTTCCCGACTGCGGCGGCGCGCCGGCGGGCACCGTGAAGGTCAACTGCGTCCCACTCACGACGCTGAAGGCTGCGCTGACGCCGCCGAGCTTGACGGCGGTGGCGCCGCCGAAGTTCGTTCCGTTCACGGTCACGGTCGCGGTCGCGTGGACCCCGCCGCTGCCGGGCGAGAACGCGGTGATCGTCGGCGCCGAGAACGTCCCCGAGACGAAGTTCGCGAGAACGGTCGTGTCGGCGCTCAGCGTGACGACGCAGCCGCCGTTCCCGGAGCACCCGCCTCCCGACCAGCCGGAGAACGTCGAGCCGCCGTCGGCGGTCGCGGTGAGCGTCACGGTCATTCCGTCGTCGAAGCTCGAGCTGCATGTCGCGCCGCAGGTGATGCCCGCCGGCAAGCTGGAAACGGTTCCTCTGCCGGCGCCGGTCTTGGACACGGTCAGAAGATCCGGCGGTGAGAGGGTGAACGACGCGAAGCCCTGGCTCGCGCCGAGCTCGAAACCGGTGACGGCGGCCAGCAGCCTCATTGGGCGACTCTACGACGCGCGAAACGCGACGTCGAGAGTCGCGAGGTACGTCTTGCGAATGCTTCGTGATCCGATGCGAGCGCGGACGAGATCGAAGAACCGCTCGCGCGATGCGTCGTCCCACGAGCGGTGGTCGGAGTACGTGTTGAGCACGTCGAGGTACTCGTCGGCGGTGTATTCGACGTCCCACTGGTAGCGCCGCTCCGCGACGAGATCGAAGAACAGGCTCGCCGCCATCTCCTCGCCGAACGCCTCGACCGTGTCCGGCGGGCCGGGCGGGTCGCCGCCCTTGCCGACTGCCTCGTAGTCCGCCTGAGCCTCGACGAAGAACGGGTCCGCATCCCGCGGCAGCACGTGATGCACCATCGCGATCGCCAGGGCGCCGCCTTCGCGCAGCACCTCCGCCGCCTTCACGTAGCGCAGATCGCGCTCGATCCAGTGGTACGCGGTGAAGGAGACGAGCGCGTCATAGCCGGGTTGCGACGGCGTCCACGTCTCGAAGTCGGCGACGACGATGTCGACGTCGTCGAATCGCACGAGGTTCCTCCTGGCGACCGCTGCGAGCGAGTCGCCGAGCTCGACGCACGTGACGCGCAGCCCGCGCTCGGCGAGCGGCAGCGTCGCCTTGCCCGTCCCGCAACCGACCTCGAGGACGCGCGAGCCCGAACGCAGCCCCGCCAGATCGACGAGGTCGTCGATCAGCTCTACGGGATACGTGGGGCGCGCGCGGTCGTACAGCTCCGCCACCTCGTCGAACCTCGTGCGCCGCACGCGATGGTCGGTCACAGGCCGGCGTACGCCGTGAGCAGCCGCAGCGGAAGGCGTTCCGTCCGGCGCAACGAGGACGGGAGCAGCGGAACGAGACGCCTGGTCGAAAAAGCCGCGCCGGGTAGCGGCGCCCGCAACTTGTACTGCTCGCGCAGCTCGGGGGGCAGAAGGCCGGCAGTATGGCGGGCCAGCGTCCCGAGCGGGAGTCGAAGCGGCAGCGGCACGGGTGGCGACAGTACCGTCTCGGCGACCGCACGCGCATCGGCGCCGACGCGTACGACGCCCGTCGAGACGAGCTCGTGCTGGTAGCAGCGGAAGTCGGCGAGTGTCGGTGGATGAACGCCGTCGGGGACGCCGAAGACGTGCGCGACGATCTTCATCTGCTCGTAGAACTCGTCGGCGGTCGCCTCGTCGAGTCGGCGGACATACACCTCATAGAGAGCGAGGCCCGTGTCGACGAGCGTCGAGTGCACCCAGAGCATCAGATCCGGGTCCGCGGCCGAATAGCTGCGCCCGCCGCGCGTTCCGTGGACGCGCCGGTGCGCGGCGCGGGTGATGGCGCCCATGCGGTCCGCCTCGGCGCTCGTCCCGAAGACGATCGTGTACAGCGCCGCCATCGTCCGCGCGAGCCGCCGCCACGGATCCTCTCGGTAACGCGAATGGTCGACGATCCCGGCCGCGACCAGAGGGTGGGCGGCCTGCATCAGCAGTGCGCGCGGGCCGCCGAGCATCAAGATCGACTCCCGGCCGATCCTGCGGATGGCGCTCGCGTCGTCGAAGTAGCCGTCCACGTTCGTCCGGGTGTCTACCCTCCAATGGTGAAAACAGACTGGATGCTCGACGAGTCGGACTTCGCCGGAGCGGAGCACCGCGATCCTGTGCATGTCACCGGTTACGACGCAAAGACCGGTTTCGAGGTCGGCCCCGACGTCGAACTTCTTCTTCGGTGCGGGCTTGGTCCTACGTCCACGCTCGTCGATCTCGGCGCTGGAACGGGCACGCTCGCCGCGGCTGTCGCTTCGCACTGCAGGCGCGTCGTCGCGGTCGATCCGTCGCCGGCCATGCTCGCGGCTGCCAAGGCGAAAGGCATCGAATGCGTCGAGGCGGGCTTCCTGACATATGAGCACAAAGGCGATTCGCCGGACATCGTCTACTCGCGAAACGCCCTTCATCACCTTCCGGACTTCTGGAAGGCGATCGCGCTCCGGCGCATGGTGCGGCTACTCGCGCCGGGCGGGACGCTGGTGCTCCGTGACATCGTCTACAGCTGCGAGCCCGAGGAGCTCGACGAGGTGTTCGAGGCTTGGTTCAGCGCCGCGCCGAACGATCCAGCCGAGGGTTGGACGAGACCCGAGCTCGAAGCGCATGTTCGGACGGAGCACAGCACGTTCACCTGGTTGTTCGAACCGATGCTGGCGCACGCCGGGCTACAAATCGACGACACGTGGTATGCGGACTCGCGCACGTATGCGCGGTATGTCTGCACGAGATCATGAAGAAGCGCCTCGACGTCCTCCTCGTGGAGCGCGGCCTCGCCGAGTCGCGCACGCAGGCGCAGGCGCTCGTGCTCGCCGGGCTCGTCCCGGGGCACGACAAGCCGGGCGAGCAGGTCGATGAGTCCGCCGCGCTCGAGCTGAAGGGCCGCCCGCCGTACGTGTCGCGCGGCGGCGAGAAGCTCGCGCATGCGCTCGACGCGTTCGGGATCGATCCCGCCGGAATGGACTGCCTCGACGTCGGCGCGTCGACCGGAGGCTTCACCGACGTGCTCCTGCAACGAGGCGCCGCGCGCGTCACGGCCGTCGACGTCGGCTATGGGCAGTTGCACGAACGGCTGCGCCGCGACGAGCGCGTCACCGTGCTCGAGCGGACGAATGCGCGCGCGCTGGACGAGCTGCCGTTCGCGCCGTCGCTCGTCGTCTGCGACGTGTCGTTCATCTCCGTCCGCGTCGCGCTGCCGCCGGCACTGCGGCTCGCAGCTCCGGGGTGGCACGCCGTCGTTCTCGTCAAGCCGCAGTTCGAGGCCGGCCGCGCCGACGTCGGCAGGGGCGGCGTCGTGCGCGACGATGCGGTGCGCGAGCGTGTCGTCCGCGAGATCGCCGAGGCGGCGCTCGACTGGGGGGCGTCGACGCTCGCCGTCGTAGACTCCGGTCTTCCCGGCCCGAAGGGCAACCGGGAGCTGTTCCTCCACCTCGCGCAGGCCGAACACCCGACCCTCCCCGATGACCTCGACGAGCGAATCGCCGCAGCCGTCCGCGCCTGAGACCGTCGCGATCGTCGCGCACGGGCGCATCGACGTCGCCCCGGCCGTCGAGCGCGTCCGCCGCGTCGCGGAAGAGAGCGGCGTGCGCGTCGTCGACAAGCCGGAGGACTCGGATCTCACCGTCGCGGTCGGGGGCGACGGGACGATCCTGCGCACGCTCGCGCGCCTCCTCGCGACGCGTGTCGCCGTCATCGGCGTCAACTTCGGTCGCGTCGGCTTCCTCGCGTCGATCGCACCGGACGCGCTCGAGCGCGATCTCAAGCGCGTCTTCGACGGCGAGTACCGCGTCATAGAGCTACCGACGCTCGAGGTGAAGCTCAACGGCGATCGTCACGTCGCCGTCAACGACGTCGTCGCGACGAGCGGCACGCTCGGCCGCATGGTCGAGCTGACGTACGCGGTCGGCGGCGAGGATCTCGGGACGATCCCGTGCGACGGGATGATCTGCTGCACGCCCTCCGGGTCGACCGCATACAACCTCAGCAACGGCGGCCCGGTCCTCGTCCGCGGCCTCGACGCGATGGCGGTCACGTTCATTGCGCCGCATTCGCTGCACGCGCGTCCGCTCGTCGTCGGCCGAGGCTCCCCGCTCACGGTCCGGAACGAGACGTTCGACGTGAAGGTCAGCGTGCTCGTCGACGGTCACCGTGTCGCCGACATGGGCATGGGGGACGAGATCGTGATCGCGCTCGGCGGCGAGCGCAGCCTCCTCGCAACGCTGCCGGAAACGACGTTCTTCAGCCGCTATCGCGAGACGTTCGCCTGAAACGGCCAATGGAGGGCGTCGGGAGCCCTCTCTAGACTCGATCGTGTGCTGCGACGCCTGCGCATCGAGAATCTCGTCCTCATCCGGGCGGCCGAGCTCGACCTTGCGCCCGGCCTGAACGCGATCACCGGCGAGACCGGAGCGGGAAAGACGATCCTCGCGCAGGCGGTCGGGCTCCTGCTCGGGACGAAGGGCGACGCGTCGTTCGTCGGGCCGGGCGCAGAGGAGGCGTATGTCGAGGCGGAGCTCGACGTGCCGGAGGAGCTGGACGAGCTCGCGGAGCTTCGGCCTGAAAGTGAGGATGCGATGGTTGTCGCGCGGCGCGTGTTCGCCGACGGACGAACGCGCGCGTACGCGTGGGGACGCGCGGCCGCGCGCGAGGACGTCGCTGCCGCCGTCGAGCGGGTCATCGCGATGTCGGGGCAGTTCGAGCAGCGGCGCCTCGCTCGGCCGTCGTACCAGCTTGAGCTCGTCGATCGATTCGCCGACGTCGACCGGGCGCCGATGCGGGCGGCGTGGCGTGAGCTCCAGGCTGCGCGGAAGCGGCACGAGGAGCTGACGGCGAACGCGGCGTTCGCGGAGGCGCGGCTCGCCGAGCTGCGCGCGTACGCCGAGGACACTGCGGGGATGGAGATGGGCGACGAGGAGCGGCTGCGCGGCGACCGCGAGAAGCTCCGCCATATCGCCGAGCTGGCGGAGGCTGCGGCGGCAGCGGCGAGCGCGCTCACGCCCGAGGACGGCGAGGGCGCCGCCGGGCTCGTCGCGATCGCGGAGCGATCCGTGGCGCCGCTCGAGCGGCTCGCCCCCGAGCTCCAGCGCGCCGGCGACGAGCTGCGGGACGTCGAGCTGCGCCTGCGGGAAACCGCATCGGAGCTGAGCTCGTTCCTCGCGTCGCTCGAGGCTGAGCCGGGGAGGCTCGAGGAGCTGGAGGCCGGGCTCGACCGGATCGCCGAGGCGAAGCGCCGCTTCCGCGTCGCGACGTACGAGGAGCTGCTCGAGCGGGCGGAGGAGGCGCGGGTCGAGCTGGCGGCGCTCGACGGCGGCATCGATCCCACGGCCGCCGCGGCCGCTGCGGTGGAGGCGGCGGAGGCGCGGGTTCACGACCTCGGGATGGAGCTGCGTGCGGAGCGGAACGCGGCCGCGCCCGCGTTCGCAGACGCGGTCGCGGCGGAGCTGCGCGACGTGGGCATGGGCGAGGGCGAGTTCGTGTGCGAAGTACGTGAACGGGAGCTGGGCGCGTCGGGCGCGGACGAGGCCGTCTTCTTCGTCCGCCCGAACGCGGGGATGCCGTTCGCGCCGGTGGCGGAGACGGCGTCGGGCGGCGAGCTGTCGCGCATCGCGCTTGCGCTCGCGGCGGTCGCGGGCGGTGAGACGCTCGTGTTCGACGAGATCGACGTGGGCATCGGCGGCGAGACCGCGAATGCCGTCGGCCGGGTGCTGCGCCGCCTCGCCGAGCGGGCGCAGGTGATCACGATCACGCACCTCCCGCAGATCGCCGCCGTCGCCGACCGGCACTTCCGCGTCGAGAAGATCGCCGGCGACCCGACGCACACCCGCATCGACCTCCTGAACGAGGAGGAGCGGAAGGCCGAGCTCGAGCGCATGCTCGGCGGCCAGGAGTTCCTTGCCGCGGTACGCAGCTGAGCGAGTTCTGCTCGCCCCGATCGGCGACGTCTGGGCATTCCTCGCCGAGCCGTACCACCTGTCCGACTGGTGGCCTGGCATCGCCGGCGTCGAGCCAGACCGGCGCGGCATGGCGCCCGGCGCACGCTGGAAGGTGCAGGGGCCGAGCTACTTCCGCAAGCCGGAGACGCCGGGAGCGCTGCTCGTCCGGGCAGTCGTCCCGCGGGAGCGGTTCTCGTTCGAGCTGCCCAAGGAGCGGATGCTCGTGGACGTCCTGCTGCGCTCCGAGGAAGCCGGCCGAACGCACGTGACCGTCACGGTCGACGGGCGGTTCGTCCTCGGCCCCCGCCGCCGCATCGCGCACGACGCGCTCCGCCGTCTCTACGACCTCGTCCAGACCGCCGCTGAGCCCTGACGGTTATACTGAGTATGACAATGGCCCGGCGTACGTCCAAGGTGCTCGCCGTGTCCGTGCCGCCTGAGGCGGCCGGCGAGTTCGAGCGCATAGCCGAGTCGGAGGGCAGGAACAAGAGCGAGCTGTTTCGCGAGATGCTGCGCGTCTATCGCGCCTACCGCGAGACGGGCAGGTTCGAGTCGCTCCAGCGGTACGGCGCCGCGCAAGCCCGACAGCTCGGGATCCGCGACGAGCGCGACGTCGAGCGGCTGATCGCCGACGCCAGACGCAAGTGAAGGTCGTCGTCGACACCAATGTCCTGGTGTCGGCGCTCATCTTTCCCGGAGGTGCCCCCGAAGCCGTCTATCGGCTCGCGCTCGACGGGCGCATCGACCTCGCGACGTCGCGGCCCCTGCTCGCCGAGCTCGGACGAGTTCTGACGGACACGTTCGGGTGGGACGACGCGCACGCGGAGGCCGCCGTCGCCTTGCTCATCGGCATCGCCCAGATCGTCGATCCGGATGAGGGCGTCACGGAGATCGACACCGATCCTGCGGACAACCGTGTTCTCGAGGCCGCACTCGCGGACCAGGCGGAAGCCATCGTCAGCGGAGACGGCCATCTACTCGCGCTGCGTTCGTGGCGCGGCATCCCGATCGAGCCGCCGGCCGCGTTCCTGCGTCGACCACATGGCCTGCTACCCTGAAATCCCGTGAGCGCGCGGGCCCCGAAGTACGTCTTCGTCACCGGGGGAGTCGTATCGGCGCTCGGGAAGGGAATCGTCGCCGCCTCGCTCGGCCGCCTCCTCAAAGCTCGAGGCCTGCGCGTCCAGCTCCAGAAGTTCGACCCGTACTTGAACGTCGACCCGGGGACGATGAGCCCGTTCCAGCACGGCGAGGTCTACGTCACCGAGGACGGCGCCGAGACCGATCTCGACATCGGCCACTACGAGCGCTTCGTCGACGAGAACTTCCTCCGCTCCTCGAGCCACAGCGCCGGCGCGATCTGGGACACCGTCCTGCGGAAGGAGCGCAAGGGCGATTTCCTCGGTGCGACCGTCCAGGTCATCCCGCACATCACGAACGAGATCAAGGCGCGCATTCGCCGCGGCGCCGAATCGGGCCCCACCGACGTTGTCATCTCCGAGATCGGCGGAACCGTCGGCGACATCGAGTCGCTCCCGTTCCTCGAGGCGATCCGGCAGTTCCGCCGCGAGGTCGGCCCGGAGAACGTCACGTACGTCCATGTAACGCTCGTGCCGTTCATCGAGGCGGCCGGCGAGCTGAAGACGAAGCCGACGCAGCACTCGGTGAACGAGCTGCGCCGCATCGGTATCCACCCCGACGTCGTCGTCTGCCGCTCGCACGAGGAACTCGGGCGGGATATTCGCGACAAGATCGCGCTCTTCGCCGACGTCGACCCGGGCGCCGTGATCGCGAGCCCCGATGTGCGCGACGTGTATCTCGTCCCGGCGGTGCTGAAGGAGGAGGGCCTCGACCGCCTTGTCTGCGAGAAGCTCGGCATCGACGCGCCTGCCGCCGACCTCGGCGAGTGGGACGAGCTGACGCGCCGCATCGACGAGCAGCACGAAGAGGTCGAGATCGCGCTCGTCGGCAAGTACGTCAAGCTCCAGGACGCCTACCTCTCGGTGCACGAGGCGCTGAAGCACGCCGGCCTGCACAACGGTTGCCGCGTCCGCGTCACCTGGCTCGACGCCGAGAACATGTCGTACGAGGAGGCGGCGCGCGTCCTCGACCGCGTCGACGGCGTCCTCGTCCCCGGCGGCTTCGGCTCGCGCGGCTGGGAGGGAAAGATCCTCGCCTGCCGAGTTGCCCGCGAGCGCAACATCCCCTATCTCGGCATCTGCCTCGGCATGCACGTCGCCGTCTCGGAGTTCGCGCGGCACGTCGTCGGCCTCGACGGCGCGAACTCGACGGAGATGGACCCGGAGACGCCGTTTCCGGTCATCGACCTCCTGCCCGAGCAGAAAGGGATCGAGGACCTCGGTGGCACGATGCGCCTCGGCGCGCAGGCGGTCGAGGTTGCCGACGAGACGCAGGCGCGCGAGTTGTACGGCGACCCGGTCATCTTCGAGCGGCACCGGCATCGCTACGAGGTGAACAACCACTACCGCGAGCAGCTCGTCGAGCACGGGCTCGTCGTCAGTGGGACGTTCGACGGTGGCCGCCTCGTCGAGATCGTCGAGCTGCCAGGGCATCCGTGGTTCGTCGCGAGCCAGTTCCATCCCGAGTTCAAGTCGCGGCCGACGCGGCCTGCTCCGCTCTTCCGCGGCTTCGTCGGCGCGGCCCTTTCTCGCGCCCGCTCGCGGCAGACGCAGCCGATTGCCGCGTAGTGGCAGAGGTCGTCGACCTCTTCCTCGAGCTCGCTGCGATTGCGAGCCCGCCGGGCGAGGAGCGCGCGGTCTCGGACGTCGTGCAGCGGTACCTGCGCGATCTCGGCCTCGACTCCGACGAGGACGACTTCGGGAATCTCTACACCCGCATCGAGCCGACCGCGGACGGGACGCCGCTGTTCTTCTGCGCGCACCTCGACACCGTTCCGCCGGACGGGCCGCTCGAGCCACTTGTCGGCGAGGACGGCGTCATACGCAACGCCGGCGGGACGATCCTCGGCGCCGACAACAAGTCCGCGGTCGCGGCGATGCTCGAAGGCGCGCGCCGCGTCCTCGCCGAGAATCGCGCGCACCCGGGCATCGAGCTCCTCTTCACGATGCAGGAGGAGATCGGCCTGCTCGGTGCGGCGGCGTTCGACCACACGCGCCTGCACGCGCAGCTCGGCTACGTCTACGACCAGGCAGCGCCGATCGGCGAGATCATCCTCGGCGCGCCGTGGGCGCAGGGGATGGAGGTCACGTTCCACGGCCGTGCGTCGCACTCCGGGATGTACCCGGAAGAGGGGCGCTCGGCCATTCAGGCGGCGGCGAAGGCGATCGCCGACCTGCGCCTCGGCCGCGTCGACGACGAGACGACCGCGAACGTCGGCGTCATCTCCGGCGGAACGGCGGGCAACATCGTCCC
>JBOGZQ010000109.1:0-9777 GCA_050697375.1 Gaiellaceae bacterium
GAAGGGTCGCCGCTGGGAACGCGCAAGCGCGTGGCGATCGTCCTCTCGCGCTTCAACGGCGACGTGACGAACCGGCTGCTCGAGTCCGCGCTCGCCGAGCTGGCGCGGGCCGGCGTCGACCGGGAGCACGTCACCGTCATGCCGGTGCCGGGCGCGTTCGAGCTGCCACTCGGCGCGATGGCGCTCGCAAAGACGCGCCGCTACGTCGCGATCGTCGCGCTCGGCTGCGTCATCCGCGGCGAGACCGCCCACTTCGAGTACGTCGCCGGCGAGGCGGCTTCCGGCCTCCAGCTCGCGGCGCTCGAGACGGGCGTGCCCGTCGCGTTCGGCGTGCTGACGACGGAGAACCTCGAGCAGGCGATGGCGCGCGCGGACAAAGGCGCCGAAGCGGTGCGCAGCGCGCTCGAGATGGCCGACCTCTTCAACCAGCTGCGCGCGTCCGCGAAAGCTTCCAGCTAGCGGCTACACTGGCCCGCTGATGTCGAAGGTATGCGCCATTTGCGGGAAGAAGCCCGGGTTCGGGAACCACCGGAGCCATTCGATGGTGGCTACGAAGCGCCGCTTCGACCCGAACCTCCAGCACGTCCGCGCGGTCATCAAGGGCAAGCCGACGCGCGCCTACGTCTGCACGCGCTGCCTCAAAGCGGGCAAGGTCCAGAAGGCCATTTGAGCCTGCGCGATCGCGTCCGCGAGTGGCGGATCGATCGCATGACCGACCGCGTCGCCCGGCGTCCCCATGGGAAGCAGGCGCGCGAGACCTACGGCGCGCCGGATATCCACGACCGGGCCTGGGAGCCGGTTCTCGCCGCGCTCGCGCTGACGGACGGCGACCGCTTGCTCGACGTCGGCTGCGGCGGAGGCTCGTTCCTGCGCCACGTGCGCGACACCGTCGGCTGCGAGGTCGTCGGCGTCGATCACAGCCGCGACATGGTGCGCGTCGCCGCGCCGTATGCCGTCCGCGGACGCGCCGAGGGGCTGCCGTTCCGCGACGGGGAGTTCACCGCCGTGTCGTCCCTCGTTGCCTTCTTCTTCCTCCCCGACCCGGTGCGGGCGCTGCGCGAGATGCGCCGCGTCCTCGACCCGGAGCGCGGCCGCGTCGCGATCTACACGACTGCGCCAGAGGCGAAGGGCTCACCGGCGGCGCCGTACCCCCTCGCGACTCGCGGCCATTTCTACGAGGACGACGAGCTCGTCGCGCTTGCGCGCGAGGCCGGCTTCCGCGAGGCGCGGCTCGCCCACCGTGAGCCATGGGCGCAACTCTTGTTCGCGCGCTAGCGTCAAATCCGCTGGTGCACGCCGTTTCGTCAACGCCGCTCGGCCGGATAACGATCGCGAACGCCGCGATCGAGCACATCGTGGGCGAAACGGCCCGCGAGTGTTACGGCGTGGTCGCCATGGCCGGCCCGAAATGGCTGCCGGAGCGCATCCGCAAGGGGATCGAGATCGGCCGCGACGGCGAGGAGGTCACGATCGACCTGCACGTCGTCGTCGAATACGGTCTCAACCTGGCCGAGGTCGCGTCCACCATCCGGAACCGCGTCTCGTACGAGGTCGCCCGCATGACCGGCCTGCCCGTCCGCGCCGTCGAGGTGCACATCGACGACGTGCGCAGGCCGAAATGAAGCTCAACGGCGACCTCGAGGTGCTTCAGAAGATCGTCGACGGTGCGCTCGCCTCGTTGGAAGCGAGCCGCCAGCGCATCGACGACCTCAACGTCTACCCGGTCCCGGACGGCGACACCGGCACGAACCTGACGCTCACCGTCCGGGCGGTCGTGGACGCCGTCGAGCAGACGTCGGCCGCGAGCCGGCAGTCGCTCGCGCGCGACGTCGCACGCGGCGCGCTAATGGGCGCGCGCGGCAACAGCGGCGTCATCTTCTCGCAGATCGTGCGCGGCGCCGCAGACGTGCTCGGCGAGACCGACGGCCCGCGCATCGACGCGCAGTCGGCGGCGCTCGCGCTGCGCGGCGCATCCGACGCCGCGTACCGCGCCGTGCGCAGGCCGGTCGAGGGGACGATGCTCTCCGTCATCCGGGAGCTCGCGGAGGAAGCAGAGCAGCGCGCGCTCGAAGGGCCCGCGCTCGGCGACCTGCTCGTCGAGCTCGTCCGCCGCGGCGAGCTCGCGGTCGCGCGCACGCCCGAGCAGCTCCAGGTGCTGCGCGACGCGGGCGTCGTCGACGCCGGCGGCGCCGGGCTGCTCGAGCTCGTGCGCGGCGTCGCCGCGACCGTCAGCGGCGAGCCGCTGCCCGCGCCGGCGCCCCGCGACGAGCGGATCAGCGTCGACGCGATCCACCAGGAGCTGTCGCCGTTCCGCTACTGCACCGTGTTCCTCGTCGAGGGCAGCGGCCTCGACCGCGACGCGCTCGAGGTGGAGCTGGAGAAGCTCGGCGACTCGCTCCTCGTCGTCGGCGACGCGAACGCGCTGAAGGTGCACGTGCACACCGACGACCCGGGCGCTGCGCTGTCGCTCGGCACGGCAGTGGGGACGATCGGCGGCATCGAGATCGCGAACATGCACGAGCAGACGCAGGACCGCACCGAGCGGCTGCTCACCGTCGTTCCCGATCTCGCGACGACCGGCGTCGTCGCCGTCGTCGCGGGCGCCGGCAACCGCCGCCTCTTCGAGCAGCTCGCGGAGGGTCTGGGGCCGATCGCGATCGTCGAGGGCGGCCCGACGATGAATCCCTCCACTGCCGATCTGGTCGCCGCGGTGCAGTCGCTCGCCTCCGACGAGGCGATCCTGCTCCCGAACAACTCGAACGTCGTTCTCGCAGCCGAGCATGCGGCCGCGAACGCTGGACGACACGTCGAGGTCGTGGCCGCCGACTCGATTCCCGCAGGGCTCGCCGCGATGGTCGCCTTCGACGGCTCTCGCACCGCCGCCGAGAACGCGGCCGAGATGCGGGATGCGGTTGCCGCGGTGGCGACCGGCGAGGTGACGATCGCGTCGCGCGACGTCGAGCTCGCCGGCGTCGACATCCGCAGCGGCCACTGGCTCGGCCTCGCCGGCGGGACGCCGGTCGCCGGCGGTACCGAGTTCGACGACGTCGCATTCGCCGTTGCGGAGCGGTTGCTCGCCGGGCGGCACGACCTGCTGACGCTGCTCGCGGGACGGGACGTGCCCGCGCTCGACGCGTTCGTCGAGCGCGTCTCCGCCGCCTATCCCGATCTGGACGTGGACGTCCAGGACGGCGGCCAGCCGCACTACCACCTGCTTCTCTCCGCCGAGTAACCTCCGAGGGAGTGCAACCTGCGGTCCGGATCCTCCTCGTGGAGGACAACGCAGTCTTCCGCGAAGCTCTCGAGCTGCTGTTCTCGCTGCGAGACGACATCGACGTGGTCGCGTCGGTCGGCGACGGCAGCGCGGCAGTCCCCGCGTGCCTCGAGCACGAGCCCGACGTCGTGCTCATGGATTACCGGCTGCCCGGGCTCGACGGCGTCCAGGCGACGCGCGCGGTCCGCGCCGCATGCCCGAACGCGGCAGTCGTGTGTCTCACCGCTTCGGCGGGCGGGCGTGAGATGGAAGCGCTCAAGGAGGCGGGGGCGACCACGTGCCTGCGCAAGGACCAGGAGCTAGAGGTGATCGTCGACGCGATCAAGCGCGCAGCCGAGAGCCGTGCGTGCACCTGAGTAGCGCGAACACCGCGATCGTCCTCGACTCGACGGCGGACTTCCCGGATGCGGCGCAGCGCTTTCCCAATTGGCGCGTCGTCCCGCTGTACGTCAATTTCGGCGACGAGAGCTACCGCGACGGCGTCGACATGACCGCCGAGGAGTTCTACGCGCGGCTGCCGTCGGCGACGACGTTGCCGACGACGTCGCAGCCGACGCCGGCCGACTTCAAGGCTGCGTACGACGAGCTCGGCGCGTACGAGCGCATCCTCTCGATCCACATCGCAGCGAGCCTCTCCGGCACCTTCCAGAGCGCCGGCCTCGCCGCCGACGAGCGCGTGCGAACGATCGACTCCGAGACCGCCTCGGCTGCGATCGCGATGCTCGCACTTGCGATCCAGCGCCGCCTCGACCGCGGCACGACCGACGAGGAGGTGGACGCGCTCGTCGAGCGGTACAAGCGCGAGCATGGCCTCCTCTTCACCGTCGACACGCTCGAGTTCCTGGCACGGGGTGGAAGGATTGGCCGCGCGAAGGCGTTCGCCGGCGAGCTGCTGAACGTCAAGCCGATCCTCTCGATTCGCGAGGGCGAGGTCGTCCCGGTAAAACGCGTTCGTGGAAATCGGAAGGCGTTCCAGGAGTTCGTCGAAGCGCTCGAGTCGCAGACGGACGACGGCGCCGACCTGCGCATCGGTATCGCGCATGCGGATGCGCCCGAGCGGATGGCCGAGCTCGAGAAGATGGTCCGCGACCTTCGGCCGCAGGCGACGATCGAGCTGGAGACGACGCTCGGCGCCGTCATCGGCGCGCACGCAGGCCCGGGGACCGTCGGGTTCTTCTGGTTCGACGACGACGAGTAACGTCCGGTCCGCGTACTAACGTCCCCGACGCTCTGGCGCCGAGCACGATGACAGCGATCCGTCGACAGACGGTTTTTGCAGGCCTGGACCAGCCGGGGGTCTGGCCGGCGACGCGCGGCCGGCCTCGGCCCGAGCGGCTCGACGCGGCGCTCGACTCGCTCGACGGCGTCGGCGCGACGCTGAAGCGCCGTCTCGCGAAGCTCGGCATCGAGACCGTGCGCGACCTCCTCGAGCACGTTCCGCGTCGCTACGAGTCGGCGGCGGAGGAGACGCCGATCGCCGAGCTGCGCGGCGACGACGAGGTGGTCATCGTCGGTGAGGTCATCAACGTGACGAAACGGCCGATCCGCGGTCGCCGCACGCTCGTCACCGCGCGCGTCGACGACGGCACCGCGACGATCGGCGCGACGTGGTTCAACCAGCCGTGGATCGCCGACCAGCTTCGGCCGGGCACGCGCGTCCGCCTGCGCGGGAAGACCGGCCGCTACGGCTTCGACGTCAAGTCGTACGACCTGGGTGAGGCACGCGCGACCGCCGACTTCGCGCCCGTCTATCCGGCGGCGGAGGAGATCCCGGCGAAGACCGTCCGGCGCGCAGTCGAGGCGGCGCTTCCGTTCGTCTCCGATTTCCCCGATCCGCTCCCGGCCGAGCTCCGCGAGCGCGAGTCGATGCCGCTGAAGCGCGACGCACTTTCCGTTCTCCACCGTCCGCGTTCGGAGGACGACGCCGAGCGCGGCCGCCTGCGCCTCGCATTCGACGAGCTGCTCGTTCTCCAGATCGGCATAGCGCGTCGCGCGGCGGAGCGCGACAAGACGCTCGCGCCGTCGCTCGGCACGGCGGGCGACCTGATCGTCCGCTACCGGACGGCGCTCCCGTTCGCGCTGACGCCGTACCAGGAGCAGGCGATCCGCGAGATCGACACCGACCTCGAGCGCACGGTGCCGATGCAACGGCTGCTCCAGGGCGACGTCGGCTCCGGAAAGACGGTCGTCGCGCTGTATGCGCTCCTGCGAGCCGTCGAGAACGGGCGGCAGGGCGCGCTGATGGCTCCCACCGAGACGCTCGCCGAGCAGCACTTCCTCACGATCGCCGACCTCTGCGCCGGTCTCGGCGTCTCGTGCGGGCTCGTCACCCACTCGACGCGCGTCCGCGACCGCGCAGCCGCGCTCGGCGCGGACATCGTCGTTGGCACGCACGCGCTCATCCAGGAAGGCGTCGAGCTGCGCGACCTCGCCGTCGCCGTCGTCGACGAGCAGCACCGGTTCGGCGTTCAGCAGCGCGAGGCGCTTTCGCAAGGGAGAGGCCCGCATGTCCTGCACATGACGGCGACGCCGATCCCGCGCACGCTCGCGCTGACGATCTACGGCGATCTCGCGGTGTCGGAGATCGCGAAGCCGCCGGCGTCGCGGAGGCCGGTCGTGACCTCGCGCATCGGCGAGGAGCGTGCGTCCGAGGCGTACACGCGCCTCGCTCGGCTGCTGCGCGAAGGGAGGCAGGCGTACGTCGTCTGCCCGCTGATCGAAGAGTCGGAGACGTCGCGCGCCCGTGCCGCGGAAGCCGAGGCGGAGCGGCTGCAGCGCGCCGAGCTGCGTGAGTTCCGCGTCGCCTGCGTGCATGGGCGGATGAAGGCGGTGGAGCGGCGCGACGCGATGGCGCGCTTCAAGGCCGGCGAGGTCGACGTGCTCGTCGCGACGACGGTGATCGAAGTCGGCGTCGACATCCCGAACGCGACGGTGATGATCGTGCAGGAGGCCGACCGCTTCGGCCTTGCGCAGCTGCACCAGCTGCGCGGCCGCGTCGGCCGTGGTGCCGAGCAGTCGTTCTGCCTGCTCGTCTCCCGGCAGGAGGCGGAGCTCACCGAGTCGGCGCAGCGCCGACTCGACGCGCTCGTCGCGACGACCGACGGCTTCGAGCTCGCGGAGGTCGATCTCGACCTCCGCTCGACCGGGCAGCTGCTCGGCACGCGGCAGTCCGGCCTGTCCGATCTCCGCTTCGCCAACTTCCGCCGCGACCGGCCGCTGCTCGAGAAAGCGCGCACCGTCGCCCGTCGGGACCCGTCCGTGCTCGGCTAGACCCCGTAAGGCCCGACCGGTACCAGGTACCGCCTGTGGGTTACGTGACGTTCCGCTGCGTCGGGCAGCGTGGCTGCGCCGATCGGGTCACGCACGTGTGGCTCTCGTGACGAAGTACCTGGTACCGGCCGTGCCCTCGGCGGCTATAGCTCGTCGAGACTCGGCGCCGCTCGAATTGCCGGACTGAGCGTCCCCCAGATCGCCATCGTGACGCCGAACGCGGCGAAGACGGCGATCGTCGCGCGGGCCGACACGCTCGCGAGGAGGAAGCCGGCGATGAGCGGCCCGAGCGCTGCGGTGCCGCCGGTGAGCGAGCTGATCGCCGCCGTCGTGCGGCCGATCAGCCGGTCGGGCGTGAGCGTGAGCTGGTACGGCCACACGATCGAGTCCGTCGTCGGGATCGCGAGCGCCGTCGGGATGAGGCTCGCCGTCAGCACGTAGACGCTCGGCCAGACGAGGAAGAGCGCGCAGCCGGCCCAGGTCCAGAACTCGAGCACGATCAGCGCGCGCGACGGGAGCAACCGGCGCATGAACTGTGCGATCACGGACCCGACCAAGAGGAACCCGCCGAAGACGGCGACGAGCGCGCCGATCTCCCCGCCGGACAGTCCTTGCCGCTTCGCGATGACGACGAGCGCGAGCGAGACGCCGGGGAAGACAATCTGTGCGAGCGTGAAGATGCCGACGATCGTCCGCAGGAACGGGCTCGACCAGAGGAAGCGCAGGCCTTCGAGCAGGCTGTGCAGCATCGGAGCCGACTCGCGCTCGCGCTCCTCCTGGAACGCCGTCCGCATGGCGAGGAGTGAGCCGGTCGAGGCCGCATAGGAGCCGGCGTCGGTGAGGAACGGCAGCGACGGCGTGACGCCGAAGAGGATGCCGCCGAGCGGCGGCCCGACCAGTCGCACGATCGCGATGCGCGCGGTGAGGACGTTCGTGGCCGCCGGCAGCTGCGGCCTCGGGACGACCGCCCGCATCGCACCCATCTGCGCGCCGCCGAAGAGGGCGGCGCCTGCGCCCTCGACGAACGCGACGATCGGGATCTCCCAGTAGGCGACGTGGTGGAGAAGGATCGTGACGCCGAGCGCCGTCACGGTCGCGGTCCGAACGACGTCCGAGATGATCATCAACCGCTTGCGGCTGAACCGGTCCGCGGCGAGCCCGGCGGGGAGCGCAAGGAGCCACAGCGGCAGCGCGCGCGCGAATGCGACGATCCCCGCCTTCGCCGCGGAGTGCGTGAGCGCGAGCACGAGCAGCGGGTACGCGATCTGCGTCACCTGCGTCCCGACGTTCGACAGCACCTGCCCGCCCTGGAGCAGCACGAAGTCGCGGTTCTTCCGGAGAGGGACCGCTGCCACGTTCTCAACCGTATAGAGGCACGTGGACCGGCGTCAGTTCCTCCTCTCCGTCGCGCTCGCGCCGTCGGTGCTCGCGCACGAGCCGCTCGCGTACGTGACGGCGGACACCGAGGCGCAGGTCGTGGTCGTCGGGATGACGACCGGGCACGTGTACCGGCGAATCCCCGTGGCGCCGTCGCCGTTCAGCATCGAGCGCGTCGGCAATACGGCCGTCGTCGCGCACACCGTCACCGGCCGCGTCACCGTGCTCGACCATCATGAGATCGAAGGCTTCGGCGAGCCGCGCTACACGGCCGCGGCGCACGACGGCGTGCACGCGTTCGTCAGCGACGCCGGCGACGCACGGCTCGTTGCGATCGACGTGCTCCACGGAACAGTCGTCGGTCACGTGCAGCTCTCGCAATGGCCGCGGCACGTCTCGCTCGCGCCGGACGGGCGGACGCTGTGGGTCTCGCTCGGCACCGCCTCGAACGCGATCGCGGTCGTCGACGTCGCCGATCCGAGAAGGCCGCGCCACATCGCGACGGTGAAGCCGCCGTTCCTCGCGCACGACGTCGGCTTCTCGCCCGCGGGGCGGCCGTGGATCACCTCCGGCGAGGTCTCGCGCATCTCCGCGCACGGGCAGCTGCTCGCCGCCGACGAGGCGCCGCAGCACGTGACGTTCCTCGGCGACCGTGCATACGTGACGAGCGGCGGCTCGGGGACGCTCCGCGTCTACCACGAGCCGACCGCGCGCCTCCTCGCGACGACGCGCGTCCCGGTCGGCTCCTACAACGTGCAGTTCGCCGCGGGCCGCGTCCTCACGCCGTCGCTCGACGAGGGCACGCTGTGCGTCCTCGACGCGAACGGCCGCGTCACCGAGAAGGTGCGCGTGGCGCCCTCGTCACACGACGCCTGCCTCGCCCACTCATAAGCTTCATCCGTGCGGATCATCGCCGGCTCCCACCGGGGCCACACCATCCATGCGCCGAGCGGGCAGGACACGCGCCCGACCTCCGACCGCGTGCGCGAGAACATCTTCAACATCCTCGGCCCGGTCGAGGGCGCCACCGTGCTCGACCTCTATGCCGGCTCGGGCGCCATGGGCCTCGAGGCGCTCTCCCGCGGGGCGGCCCAGGTCGTCTTCGTCGACGACGACCGCGACGCCGTCCGCGCGATCGAGGGCAACCTCGACCGGCTGAGCCTGCGCGCGACCGTACTGTGCCGCGACGCGATCGCCGTCCTGGCGTCGGAGAAGAGGAAGTACGATCTCGTCCTCGTCGACCCCCCGTACGACATGTACACGGACATCCAGCCTCAGCTCGCGCGCTACCTGCCGGCCGTGCTCGGCGAAGACGGCGTCGTCGTCCTCGAGACGGACGTGCGCGTCCAGCCGGACCTGCCGCTGCACGAGCGGACGAGCCGCAAGTACGGCAAAGCACGCGTGACGGTGTACGGGAGATGATCACCGCGATCTGTCCCGGCTCGTACGACCCGGTGACGAACGGTCACGTCGACGTGATCACGCGCGCCGCCGGGATCTTCGACCGCGTCGTCGTCGGCGTCGTCGGCAGCCCGCACCACAAGCAGCCGCTGTTCACGACCGAGGAGCGGATCGAGTTCCTCCGCGGCGCGCTCGCACACCTCGAGAACGTCGAGGTCGACGTCTTCCGCGAGCTCGTCGTCGAGTTCGCGCGCAAGTGGGAGGCGAAGGCGATCGTCAAGGGCCTCCGCGTCATCTCCGACTTCGAGTGGGAGTTCCAGATGAACCAGCTCAACCGCCATCTGGCCCCCGACGTCGAGACGGTGTACGTCATGGCGAGCCCGAATGTGAGCTTCGTCTCGTCCAGCGGGGTGAAGGAGATCGCGGCGTTCGGCGGCGATGTCTCCGCGCTCGTG
>JBOGZQ010000110.1:0-9233 GCA_050697375.1 Gaiellaceae bacterium
CCGGGACTCGCTCGCGCAGGAGCGGCTCCCGATCGGCGGCGTGCGGCAATGGCTCGAGGAGGCACTCGACCGGCCGTGGAGAACTCCCAAGGCGTGAGGCGCGCCGCGCTCCTGCTTCCGTTCGCCCTCGTCCTCGCCGGGTGCAGTATCCGCGAGACGAAGACGGTGATCACCCCGACCACCGTGACGCGCACGACGACCGTGACCGTGACGACGACCTCGACTGGTACGACGACCGCGAAGCCCGCCTCCGCCCCGTGCGCGGCTGCGAGCCTGCAGGGCTCGTTCGCCGGGATCCCGGGCAGCGCCGGCGCGGGCCAGACCTCGTATCGCCTGACGCTGACGAACACCGGCGCGACCTCCTGCTGGGTGCAGGGCCTGCCTCAGGTGCAGCTACTCGGGACGACCGGGGCTGCGAACCCGACGAGCGTGTCCGCCGCGCCGCCGACTCCGGCGAGCCCGCCGAAGGTCTCGCTCGCCCACGGCAAGTCCGCCACAGCTGACGCGCGCTTCTCGCCCGATGTCCCCGGCACGGGCGACGTCAACAAGCCGGGTGCGCCGTGCGAGGAGACGTCCACCGTGCTGCGCGTCACCGCTCCCGGCGGCGGCACGCTCGACGCGCCGATTCAGCCGCCGACGCCCGTGTGCGAGCGCGGCTCGCTGCGCTTCACAGACTTCACGGCAGCTTCTTAGGGTCGCGCTCCATCAGCCGCTCGCCCGGCTCGCCGAAACCGAGCTTTGCGTACAGGCGGTGCATGTCGCGCGTGTGCAAGAACCACTTTCGCTCCGCGTAGGGGCCGCCCTCGACCATCTCGCGCACCAGCGCGAGGCCGAGCCCGCGGCCGCGGTGCCCGTCGAGGACGTACACGTCGGCGAGATACGCGAACGAGACGCCGTCGCTCGCGGCGCGGCAGAAGCCGATCTGCGCTCCGTCCTTGTACAGGCCGACGACGCGCTGCGCCTCGCGCACGAGCCGCTCCATCTCCGCGCGCGGCCGCCCGGTCGCCCAGTACGCCTGGGAGATGTACGCGTGCACCGCGTCGACGTCGACCCGGACGGGATCGTCGTCCAGCTCATAGCCGTCGCCGAGGTCCCGCTTCACGCAGAGAGCGTTCTCAGGCGGAAGCCGCCGTGGTACTCGTACGACGCCTGCACGAGCCGCAGCGCGTCGCGCGCCGAGCGGCCCTCGATCGCGGCATCCACAAGTGGTGAGGCGAGCAGCGTCTCGATCGCGCGGATCCCCTCCGAGCTGAGCGCGAATGCCTCGGCCTGGGCGGCGCACGCGCCGCAGACCGCGCCGCCCGCGCGCGGCGAGTAGCCGACGAGCGCCGCGTCGGCCGCGCCGCACTCGGCGCAGCTCGTCAGGTGCGGCAGATAGCCGGAGAGCCACAGGAGCTTGAGCTGGAACGAGAGGCCGAGCGGATCGAGCGCCGGTCGCTCCGCCACGTGCGGTGTCTCGTCCAGCAGGTCGAGGAACCGCGTCAGCGCCGTGAACGCGCGCGCGTTCGCCTCCTGCTCGCTGAAGAGCCGCAGCATCGCCTCGGCGCCGATCAGCCCGACCGAGAGCCGGTAGTAGTCCTCGCGCGCCGCATGGTGCGGCTGCACGAGATGGACGCCGGTGATCGTCCCGAGGTCGCCGGAGCCCTGATGGAGCATCACCTCGACGTGCGACAGCGGTTCCAGGCGCGCTCCGAATCGCGACGTCGTCTTGCGGACGCCCTTCGCGATCGCCCCGACCCGGCCGCGGTCGAGCGTGTACAGGTGCAGGACCCGGTCGGCCTCGCCGAATCGGATCGAGCGGAGGACGACCGCCTCCGTCTTGGTCGTCCGGGCCACGATTCGAGTGTACGTATGGGGCAGGTCTGCGTAAGCTGGGTGCATCGGGGTCCTGCGGCAACACGTCCAAAAGCTCGCGTACGTCCTCATCGCGGTCGCGCTCGCCCTCACCTTCGGACTGGGCGCGCTCAGCGGTGTCCGCCTGCACCACACCGCCGGGATCGAGCGCCAGACGATACGCACCCAGTCCCTCGAGACCCAGGTGCTCGAAAACAACGTCTCGGGCGTGCGATCGGCGTACGCGGATCTCGTGAAGAACGAAGGGGCCGAGGCCGCACGTCTCCGGACGAGCTATCTCGTCTACCTCCGCGACCGTTCGACGAGCCGGACGTTCGAGCACGCGATCGAGTCCGAGCTCGCTCGCCAGTCGCACGCGTTCCACGACAGCGTCACGGCCTCGCGTGAGGCCGTCATCGCCCTCGTGGTCGTCGCAGGCATCCTCGTGCTCACGCTCATGTGGTTCTTCGAGCTCGAGCGCCGCGCGGGTGTCATCGACCGCGACAACGCCGCGCGCGCCGAGGAGCTGATCCGGCTTCGCGACGAGTTCGTCGCCGTCGTCTCCCATGAGCTGCGAACGCCTTTGACGTCGATCATCGGCTACCTCGAGCTGCTCGACGACGAGGAGGCGGGGGAGCTGACCGCCGAGCAGCAGTCGTACCTCGCCATCGTCCAGCGCAGCACCGCGCGGCTCGTCGAGCTCGTCGGCGATCTGCTGCTCGTCGCCGAAGCGGAGCGCGGGCCACTCGCGCTCGACCTGACGCAGATCGACATCGCGGAGCTCGTCGAGCACGCAGTCGACGCGGCACGCCCGGCCGCCGACGCACGCCGCATCGTCCTCCAGCTCGAACTTGGCGCGTCCGGCAGCGTCGCCGGAGACCGCATGCGCGTCGCGCAGATGCTCGACAACCTCGTCTCGAACGCGATCAAGTTCACGCCCGCTGACGGCCGGGTCACCGTCCGCGCAGGGCAGCGCGGAAGCGACGCGGTGTTCGAAGTCGCGGACACCGGCACGGGAATCGCGAACGCGGACCGCGAGCGTCTCTTCGATCCGTTCTTCCGCAGCCGCGAAGCGAACGCCAAGGCGGTTCCGGGAACCGGCCTCGGCCTGACGATCACGAAGGCGATCGTCGATGCGCACGATGGGACGATCGAGATCGAGGACACTCCCGGCGGCGGCACGACGTTCCGCGTCTGGCTGCCGATCGGGGAACGTATCGCCGCGCTTCATCGTTGAAGCAAGAGCGGTGCATGTCCAGATGTACACCACGTCGTGGTGCGGGTATTGCGTGCGAGCGAAGACGTTGCTCGACACGCGTGGCATTCCGTACGAGGAGATCCGGCTCGACGACGACGATCCAGCGTTCCGGCAGAAGCTCTTCGATCTGACCGGCGGCTGGACCGTGCCGCAGATCGTCATCGACGGCAGCCCGATCGGCGGTTACACCGAGCTGTGGCGGCTCGACCGCGACGGCCGGCTCGCCGCCTGATCCTTCGGGCAGTACCACGTCCCGCGGCCGCCGACGCGCGTCTTGACGATGGGCGTGCCGCAGCGCGGGCACGGCAGGCCGTCGCGTCCGTAGGCGCGGAACTCATCCTGCATGCGACCGCCGGCATAGGCGCCGTCGCCGAGATCCGCCCCTTGCCGACTGATGCCGAGCTTCAACGCCTTGCGGATGCCGTCGCGCAGCGCCGCGATCTCGTCGCCGTCGAGCTCGCCGGCGGGCGTGAGCGGGTTGAGACATGCGTGCCAGAGCGCTTCGTCGGCGTAGATGTTCCCGAGGCCCGCGACCGTGCGCTGGTCGAGGATCGCGGCCTTCAGCGGCGCCTTGCGGCCGGCGAAGCGGCCGGCGAGGAACGCCGTCGTGAAGCGGCGGCCGAGCGGCTCGGGACCGTTCTTGACCGCGAGCAGGTGCTCGGCGTCCTCCTCCTCCGCGAGGTGCCACGTGCCGAAGCGGCGGGTGTCGCGGTAGGCGACGCGGCTCCCGTCGTCGAGCTCGAGCACCGCACGCTCGTGCGTCGCGGGCGCGTAGCGGAAGCCGCCGGTCATGCGCAGGTGCACGAGCAGCACGTGGCCGCTGTCGAGGCGAACGACGATGTACTTGCCGCGGCGCTCGACGGCGACGACGCGGTCGCCGCTGAGCATCGCGGCGATGACGTTCGGATCGTCGGGGCGGGTGAGCCGCACGTCGTCGATGCGCGCGGAGGCGATCCGCTTCCCCGCGATCGCGTCCGCGAGGCGGCCGCGCTCCGTCTCGACCTCGGGGAGCTCAGGCACTCAGTGTCTTGAGAACGATCGGAACAGCGGGCGGCGCTTCGTCGCCGATGATGTAGGCGCTGCGGATGCGATCCGCGGCTTCGGCAGCCGTCTGCGCATCCCGCGCGTGGATCTCGGCCACCGGCTCTCCCTCCTCGACCGCGTCGCCGCGCTTCTTCTTGCAGACGATGCCGGCCGCGTGGTCGATCGCCTCGTCCTTCGTCCTGCGCCCGGCACCCAGATGGAGCGCTTCGACTCCGACCTGCATCGCGGAGAGAGTCCGCACGTAGCCGCCGCGCGGCGCGAACGCTTCCGCGATGAACGGCGCCTTCGGCATGGCCGCCTCGTCGGGATCGCCTCCCTGCGCGCGGATCCAACGCTCGTACGCCTCGAACGCGGAGCCGTCCGCGATCGCCTGCTCGACGCGTCGCTTTGCTTCGGCGGCATCGATCCCGAGGTCGGAGAGCTCCAGCAGGTGCGTCGATGCGTCGACGACGAGCTCCGTCAGATCCGGCGGGCCCTCTCCGCGCAGCGTCGCCAATGCCTCGCGCACCTCGAGCGCGTTCCCCACCGCCGCTCCGAGCGGCTGGTCCATGTCGGTCAGCTCGCAGACGACGTCGCGGCCCGCCTGGCGGCCGAGCGCGATCATCGCCTCCCCGAGCACCTCGGCATCCGCTTGCGTCTTCATGAATGCGCCGTCGCCGACCTTGACGTCGAGCACGATCGCGTCGGCGCCGGATGCGATCTTCTTCGACATGATGCTCGCGGCGATGAGCGAGACGTTGTCGACCGTCGCCGTGACGTCGCGCAGCGCGTACAGCTTCTTGTCCGCCGGAACGAGGTTCACCGACTGCCCGACGACGGCGATGCCCACGTCGCGCACCTGCCGGACGAACTCCTCCGTCGAGAGCTCGACGCGGAATCCCGGAATCGACTCCAGCTTGTCGAGCGTTCCGCCGGTGTGGCCAAGCCCGCGGCCGCTCATCTTCCCGAACGGCACGCCGCACGCGGCGACGACGGGGCCCACGGCGAGCGTCGCCTTGTCCCCCACGCCGCCGGTCGAGTGCTTGTCGACGACGCGCCGGCCGATCGCCGCGTGCAGGTCGATCTGCTCGCCGCTCCGCACCATTGCATCGGTGAGCGCGAACGTCTCGCCGCTCGAGAGGCCGCGGAAGTACACCGCCATGAGGAAGGCGGCGAGCTGATACTCGGGCACGTCGCCGAGGACGATCTCGTCGATCTCGGCGTCCGACAGCTCGTTGCCGTCGCGCTTCCGCTGGATGATGTCGACGATCGTCATTTCGTCGCGACGAAGATCGTCATGTGCCGGGTGACGACGAGTGTGTCCTCGAACGCGGGGATGCCGTCGGCGAGGCGCGCGTGGGCGATCGTGTTGGCGAGATACTCGCGCGCGTCCTCTCGCGTGAAGGCCATCTCCCCGACGACGTCGCGCCGCTCGATGGACGCGAAATGCGGCCGTAGCGCCTCCTCGGCGTTCTCGGAGAAAAAGCGGATCTGCTCCTTCCGGCGATCGCGACCTGCGAGATCCCAGAGCTCCCGCATGTTGTCGATGCTGTTCGTCGCCGCGACGAGCCGTCCGCCGGGACGGAGCACGCGCGCCAGCTCGGCAAGCCCGCGATCGAGATCGGGGACGTGGTAAAGCATCCAGGCGGCGACGGCGCAGTCGAACGATCCGTCCTCGAACGGGAGCTCTTGCACGTCGCCGAGCCGGGCGTCGACACCGATGCCGCACGCGAGCTCGACCATTCGCGGAGAGATGTCCACTGCAACGACGTCGGCAGCGAGCTCTCTCGCTACTCGGGCTGCCAGCTCACCGGGCCCGCAGCCGACCTCGAGGTACGTGCGCGGCGCCGCCTCCGCGACCGCCTCGAAGAGCGTCTCGATCGCGCTTGGCCCTGTGGCCTTCGCGAACGCGGCGCGGCGCTTCAGGAACCTCGCCTCCGTCGCATATTCCTGACGGACGACGTCGGGATCGTCGAGCGTCAAGGCGTGAGGATCGGCTGACCCGGGATGCCGCGGCCGGGCGACTTGCCCTTCAGCCACGCGTTGACGGTGGCGCCGACGTCGGCGAACTCGCCTTCGTGCACCTGCCCCGCCGCGTTGCGGCCGGCGACGTAGGCGAGCAGCATCGCGTGCTCGCGCGAGTGATCCGTCGACGGCGTCGTCGGATCGCAGCCGTGGTCGGAGGTCACGACGAGCAGGTCTCCCGGCCGCAGCGCCTCGAGCAGGTCGGGCAGTCGCCGGTCGAAATCCTGGAGACAGCGGTGGAAGTTCACCGGATCGTTGCGGTGGCCCCAGAGCATGTCGGTCTCGACGAGGTTCACGAACACGAATCCGTCGTCCAGCTCCTGCAAGAGCTTCTCCGTCACCTGGATGCCCTCGATGTTGGACTTCGTCGGGTTCGACTCGTCGACGTCCTGGCCGGCGAAGATGTCGCCGATCTTCCCGACGCCGCGCACCGTCATCCCGGCGTCGCGGACGAGAGACAGATAGTTCGGCCGGCGCGGCACGAGCGAGTAGTCGTGGCGGTTCGGCGTGCGCGTGTAGTTCCCGGGCTCGCCGATGAACGGCCGCGCGATCACGCGACCCACCGCGTGCTTGCCGGTGAGGACCTCGCGCGCGTCCCTGCACGCCTCGTACAGCTCCTCGAGCGGGACCGTCTCCTCGTGCGCAGCGATCTGGAAGACCGAGTCGGCCGACGTGTAGACGATCCACTTGCCGGTCTTCTGATGTTCCTCGCCGAGCTCCTGGATGATCTCCGTGCCGGACGCCGGCTTGTTCCCGATGACGCCGCGTCCCGTCTTGTGCATGAACGGGTCGATGACGTCGTGCGGGAAGCCGTGCGGATACGTCGGGAACGCCTGCGCGGTGACGATGCCCATCAGCTCCCAGTGGCCCGTCGTCGTGTCCTTTCCCTTCGAGCGCTCGATGAGCCGGCCGGCGACCGCGGGCGCGCCCGGCTGCGGCGGACATCCCTCGAGCGGCTCGACGTTGCCGAGGCCGAGAGCCTCCATGTTCGGCAGGTCGAGGCCGCCCACGGCCTTCGCGACGTTGCCGAGCGTGTCCGAGCCGACGTCCCCGTACCGCTCCGCGTCCGGCAGGGCGCCGGCGCCGACGGCATCGAGGACGATCACGCATGCTCGGGGCATGGAGCTATTCTAGGAGTGCGATGAACGACGTCCTCGGCCTACTCGCCTTCGTGCTCTTTTGCGCAGCAATCGTCAGTGCGGCCGCGGGCATCACCTGGCTCGTCGTCCGGCTCGCGCCGCCGAAGAAGCCTGAGACGACCCCGAAGACCTAGACCGCGAGCGAGAGAGCGTTTTCGAGCGGCGTGTACTCGAGACCGTGCGCGTCCGCGACCGGCTCGTACGTGATCTTCCCGTCGAAGACGTTGACGCCGAGCCCGAGCGCCTTGTCGCGCGCGACCGCGTCGGCAAGACCATGGTCGGCGATCGCCTCGACGTACGGGAGCGTCGCGTTCGTCAACGCCTTCGTCGAGCTGACCGGCACGCCGCCGGGCATGTTCGCGACGCAGTAGTGCGTGACGCCGTCGACCTCGAAGACGGGATCCGTGTGCGTCGTCGCATGCGACGTCTCGAAGCAGCCGCCCTGGTCGATGGCGACGTCGACGATCACCGATCCCCGCTTCATCTCCTTCAGCATGTCGTGCGTCACGAGCTTCGGCGCCACGGCGCCCGGGACGAGAACGGCGCCGATGACGACGTCCGCCTCCCTGATCGACGACTCGACCTGGAGCGTCGACGACATGAGCGTGCTCACGCGCCCCGAGAGGATCTCGTCGAGGTAGCGCATGCGGTCGATCGACTTGTCGAGGATCGTCACGTGCGCGCCGAGACCGATCGCGATGACCGCGGCGTTGTAGCCGACGACACCGCCGCCCAGCACGAGCACGCGGCCGGGTGCGACACCGGGGACTCCGCCGAGCAGCACGCCGCGGCCGCCGAGCGGCTTCTCGAGGAAGTACGCACCAGCCTGCGGCGCGAGCCGTCCCGCGATCTCGCTCATCGGCGCGAGCAGCGGCAGCCGCCGGTCCGCCGTCTCGACCGTCTCGTACGCGACCGCCTTGATGCCGCTGTCGACGAGCGCGCGCGTCAGCGGCAAGTCCGCCGCGATGTGGAGATACGTGAAGAGGACGAGACCGTCGCGCAGCCGCTGGTACTCGGACGCGATCGGCTCCTTCACCTTCAACAGCAGCTCGGCGCGGCTCCAGACGTCGTCGACGGACCCGATCTGTGCGCCGGCGCGCTCGTAATCCTCGTCCGGCATCGCGCTGCCTTCGCCCGCGCTCCGCTCGACGAGAACCTCGTGTCCCTTCTGCACGAGCTCGCGCGCGCCCGCAGGCGTCAGCGCGACGCGGTACTCGTCGGTCTTGATCTCCCTGGCAACCCCGATCCGCACGGCGGGTGACAATACCTCCTATAGCCGGAGGTACAGCAGCAGCCCGGTGAGGGTCTTCATGTCCTCGACTTGCGGCAGGAACGCCGCCACGCCGGCCACCGGCAGACGCACGACTTCGAGCTCCTCGTCCGGCTCTGGCCGGGACTCTCCGCGCTCGACTCCTTCGGCAAGGAAGACGTGCATGTACTCGCGCGTGAAGCCGGGAGCCGTCCAGTATCCGCCGAGGCGCGACCACGTACCCCCGGTCAGGCCGCACTCCTCCTCCAGCTCGCGCTGCGCGGTGACGAGAGGCTCCTCGCCGTCCTCGCGTGTCCCCGCGGGGAGCTCGAGCAGGGTGCGGCGTGCCGCCTCGCGCAGCTGGCGCACGAACGCCATTTCGCCCTCGGTGTCGACCGACACGATCGTGACGGCACCGGGGTGCTCGACGATCTCGCGCTCCCTCGCCCCCCAGCGCTCGACGGTGACGCCGAGCAGCTTGCCGCGCCAGACGCTCTCGGACGAGTCAGGCTGCACGAGCGGTCTCGACGAGTGCGAGCGTGACTTCGACCATCCCTTGGAGGTCGTCGACCGTGATTCGCTCGTTCGGTGTGTGGATGTCGGTCATCCCGTTGGCGAGGTTGACGCACCGGAGGCCGCGCTCGTTGAACGAGTTCGCGTCGGCGGCGCCGCCGGAGAGCGCGTAGCTCACCGTGTGGCCGCACCG
>JBOGZQ010000111.1:0-9914 GCA_050697375.1 Gaiellaceae bacterium
GCCCGGAGCTGTGCTGAACCACGCAAAGGAGCAGGGCCAGGCCACGATCCCGTCGATCACGGCTGGGCCCGACTGGCACTTCCCGCAGTCGTCGCTCGTCTATTTCCAGTTCGTGTTCGCGGCGATCACGCCGCTCCTGATGCTCGGGTCGGTCCTCGGCCGGATCAACTTCAAGGCGTGGCTCCTCTTCGTCCCGCTGTGGATCTCCGGCGTCTACGTCGTGAACGCGTTCCTGATCTGGGGCGGCGGCTACTTCGCGCAGAAGGGCGCGCTCGACTTCTCGGGCGGCTACGTCATCCACCTCTCCGCCGGCGTCGCCGGCTTCGTCGCCGCCTGGGTGATCGGGCCGCGCCTCGCGCGCGACCGCGAGATCGACGCGCCGAACAACCTGCTGATGGTCGCCACCGGCGCCGGTCTGCTCTGGCTCGGCTGGAACGGCTTCAACGGCGGCGATCCGTACTACGCGGGCGCCGACGCCGCCTCCGCCGTCCTGAACACGAACCTCTGCACCGCGGTCGCGTTCCTCACCTGGCTCACGTGCGACTACCTGACCGATCGCAAGCCGTCGCTGCTCGGCAGCGTCAACGGCATGATCGTCGGCCTTGTCGCGATCACGCCCGCGGCCGGCTTCGTCAACGGCTACGGCGCTATGGCCATCGGCGTCGTCGCGTCCGTCCTCGTGTACGTCGCGTACAACTACCTCTCGCTGCTGCGTCCCTTCCGCAACGTCGACGACACGCTCGGCGTGATCTACACGCACGGCTTTGCCGGCGTCATCGGCGGCCTGCTCACGGGCGTGCTCGCCGACTCGGCGATGCAGATCGTCCCCGGCGCGTCCGTCACCGGCGGCCTGCACCTGCTGAAATGGCAGGCGCTGACCGCGCTGTGGGTCATCGTGTTCTCCGGTGCGGTCACGCTCGTCCTGCTCAGGGCCGTCGGCCTCGTCGTCTCGTTGCGCATGAGCGAGGAGGACATGGAGATGGGCGACCTCGCCGTGCACGGCCACGAGGTGTATCCATCCGACATTCCGTCGCTCGCGTTCCCGCACGGGCTTCCCGAGGGAGCGGTGGCGGCGGTTCCGGCGGCGCAGACGTGACGACGGTCATCGTCTCGTACGACGGCACCGACAACGATCGCGATGCACTCGCCCTCGGCCGAGTTTTGGCCGGGGCGGGCGCCTCGCTCGAGCTCGCGTACGTGAGCCATCTGCGCGAGCCGGAGCCGGACTCGCCGACCGACGTCCCCTTCCACGTCGTCGACAACCCGTCGACGGCGGAGGGACTCCGCGAGCTCGTGCTCGAGCGCGGGGCCGAGGTGATCGTCTTCGGCTCCGAGTACCGCACAGCGCGGGGTCACGTCGATCCGCAGGCGACTGCGCGCCGGCTGCTCGAGGGCGGACCGGTCGCGCTCGCACTCGCTCCGGCCGGCTACGCGGAGTCGAACCACAAGCCGGTGCGCACGATCCGCGCCGTCACCGAGGACGGCGACCCGTGCACGCTCGAGACCGCCGAGGCGCTCGCGGGCGCACTCGGCGCCGAGGTGGGCCCGGGCGATGCCGACCTCGTCGTCGTCGGCTCGAAGCCGGGAACGGTCAACGGCCGCGTCACGGTGAGCGCGGCCGCCGAGTACCTGATCGAGCTCGCCGGCTGCCCCGTCCTCGTCCTACCCCGCGGTGTCGCGGTCAGTTTCTAATCGCGAGCGCAAGCTCATCGCGGTCGCTGCGCTGCTCGTGGCCGCGTCGCCGGCGCTTCTCCTGCTGAGCGGGTCGAGCCGCCACGCGCCACCCTCGAACTGCTCGACCGCGATCGTCGCGGGTTTCATGGGCGGCGAGACGCACACGCGCTGCGCCCCGCCGTAACCAGCTTGCGCCCGACCGATATTTCGGTCAGGGTTGCAACATTGTGAGTCTCGACGTCGCGGTGGTCGGCGCGGGCGTGACGGGCCTCGCAGTCGCGCGCGAGCTGCAGTCGCGCGGGCTGGCGGTTGCGGTCGTCGAGCGGGATGGGATCGGGGCGGGGGCGTCGGGGGTGCAGCCGGGTGGCGTGCGCCGGCAGTGGGGCACGCGCGTCGCCTGCGGGCTCGCACGAGAATCGGTCGAGTTCTGGCGTGACGTCGACGCGCGCCTCGAATCCCGCGTGCCGCTTCGCTTCAGCGCCTGCGGCTACCTCTTCGTCGCCGAGACCGACGCGACGCTCGCGCGCCTCGCGGCGAACGTCGTGCTTCAGAACACCGAGGGGATCGACTCGCGCATCATCCGGAGGGGCGAGGTTGCAGAGCTCGTGCCGGGGCTCGACGTCGAGGCGATCGCCGGCGGCGCCTGGTGCGCGGACGACGGCTACTTCGACCGGCCTCAGGCAGTCGTCGAGGCATTCGCGCGCGGTGTCGACGTCCGGCATGCAACTGTCGATGCGATCGTGCGCGACGGCACGGGGTGGATTGCCGGCCCAGTCGCCGCAGAGACGGTGGTCGTCGCGGCGGGCGTCGACACGCCGGCGCTCCTCGCTCCGCTCGGCCTCGACGTGCCCATCGTCGCCGAGGATCGGTATCTCTTCTTCAGCGATCCAATTCACGAGCGTCTGCTCGAGCCCCTCGTCATCGCGCCGGAGCGTCATTTCGCCGCGAAGCAGCTCGCGGACGGACGCGTGCTCGCGAGCGACCTCGCGGCGCGTGGCGACGAGCGCGACGGTCGCGAGCGGTGGCGTGCGACGATTCGGAGCGCGAGCGATGCGCTGCTACCGCAGCTCGAGCACGTCTCGTATCCATTGCTCGTGCGTGGGATCTACGACGTGACCCCCGATCACCAACCGATCCTCGGGCCGGTCGACGACGGGCTCTTCGTCGCCGCCGGCTTCAGCGGGCACGGCTTCATGATCGCTCCCGCCGTCGCCCGCATCCTCGCGGACGCGGCGACCGGTACGCGCGATCCCGTCCTCGACGTGCTCGGGGTCGACCGGTTCGCCGCGGGCCGCCTCGTCCCGGAACCGCAGCTGGTCTGACGTGTTCCTCCAGCTCGTCGCCAACGGCCTCGTCACCGGCTCCATCTATGCGATTGCGGCTGTCGGCGTCTCACTCGTCTACGGGATCCTTCGTCTCGTCAACTTCGCGTACGGCGACTTCATGACGTTCGGCGCGCTCATCGCATTCGCGGTCAACGGCCCGCTCCACCAGTCGATGATCGTCGCCGCGCTCGCCGGCATGGCCGCCACGGCTGTGCTCTCCCTCTTCCTCGATGCCGTTCTCTGGCAGCCGCTGCGCGCCCGGCGAGCGGGCTTCATGAGCCTCTTCCTCGCGTCGATCGGCCTGGCGCTCGTGCTGCGGCAATCGCTGCTGCTCGCTGCCGGGTCGGCGCCTCGCAGCTACAACGTCAACCCGTACCGCGTCTTCGTGATCGGCAGCGTCCGCCTCTCCGAGCAGCAGGTGATCGCGATCGCCGTCGCCGTCGGCACGATCGTCCTCGTCGCGCTGTTTCTCGCCTTCACCACCTGGGGGCGCGTGCTGCGCGCCATGGCGGACGATCGGGCGCTCGCATCGGTTGCAGGAATCGACGTCGGCGCCGCGACGCGAGTTGCGTGGGTGATCTCCGGCCTCCTCGCCGGCCTCGCGGGTGTGCTCGCCGGCCTCGTCGAGTACTCGTTCGACCCGAACTTCGGCTTCCAGCTCCTCCTTCCGGTCTTCGCCGCCGTCGTCCTCGGCGGAATCGGCAGCGCGTACGGCGCCCTTGCCGGCGGTCTCGCGCTCGGCCTCGCGCAGGAGGTGTCGACGTGGTCGGGCTTCGCCGGCGGCGTCAACCCGACCTACAAGCCGGTGGTCGCGTTCGGGCTCCTCGCTGTCGCCCTCCTCATCCGGCCGCAGGGCTTCTTCGGACAAGCGCGGGTCGGGTGAGCGTTCTCACCAGCGGAGGCTTCTGGGCGTTCGTCGGCGTCGTCGCCGGCATCTACACGATCCTCGCGCTCGGCCTGCAGATCCAGTTCGGGTTCGCCGGCCTCCTGAACTTCGGTCAGGTCGGCTTCATGGCGCTCGGCGCGTACACGATGGCGATCCTCGTCGTGAAGGAGGGCTGGAGCACGTGGCTCGCCGCGCCGCTCGGAATCGGCGCCGCAGCCGTCGGCGGGATCCTCCTCGGCCTCCCGACGATGCGCCTCCGCGCCGACTACTTCGCGATCGTGACGATCGCGTTCAGCGAGATCATTCGATACGTCGCGACGAACGACACGTCGCTCACAGGCGGCTCGCAGGGCACGATCGCGCTCGGCCGGGTCGGAACGGCCAGCGAATACAACGGCGAGTGGAGCACCTTTCAGACGCACCTGCAGCATTCGCTCGGCTTCTCGTCGGCCGACGCGACCATGCTCGTGATCGTCTGGGCGGTGGCCATCGTCCTCCTGACGCTCGCATGGCTCGCCTTGCGGACACCTTGGGGCCGTGTCCTTCGCTCGATTCGCGACGACGAGGATGCCGCAGCATCGCTCGGGAAGAACGTCTTCGCGTACAAGCTCCAGGCGCTCGCACTTGGAGCCGCGCTCGCGGGCATCGCCGGCCTGTTCTACGCGTGGGAGTTCTCGTTCTTCAGCCCGGACGACTTCCAGCCGTTGCTGACGTTCTTCGCCTGGATGATCCTCCTGCTGGGCGGGCTCGGCCGCGTGTGGGCGGTGCCGGTCGGCGCCGCCGTCTTCGGGTTCATCTTTGCGGGGACGAGATTCCTCAACTTCCCCCCGTTCACCTGGGTCGCCTCGGATGAGCGCGCGTACATCCGGCTGATCATCATCGGGCTGATCATCCTCGTGCTCGTCGTGCTCAGGCCGCAAGGGCTGCTCGGAAAGCGATCGGAGATGGTCCTCGAGTGAGCGCGCTCCTCGAGATCGAAGACGTCGTCCGCACGTTCGGCGCGGTTCGCGCGGTCGACGGCGCAACGTTCGCCGTCGAACAGGGCTCCATCACCGGCCTCATCGGGCCGAACGGAGCGGGCAAGTCGACGCTCTTCGCGAACATAGCCGGCTCACTGAAGCCGGACTCCGGGCGAATCGTCTTCGCCGGGACGCGAATCGACCGCAAGCCGGCCTACCGCGTCGCGCGCGCAGGAGTCGTGCGCACGTATCAGGCAGCGCGCGTGCTTACGCGCATGAGCGTGCTCGACAACATGCTGATCGCATCGAAGGGCCATCCGGGCGAACGTCTCACCGGCGTCGTTCTCCGGCCGCGTGCCGCACGCGACCACGAGCGGCGTGTGCGGGAGCGCGCGCAAGAGCTGCTCGCGCTCGTCGGCCTCGAGTCGCACGCGGGTGAGTATGCGGGGACTCTTTCAGGCGGCCAGCGAAAGCTGCTCGACCTCGCGCGCGTCCTCATGCTGGAGCCGTCCCTCGTGCTGCTCGACGAGCCGATGGCCGGTGTCGCGCCTGCGCTGCGCGTGACGCTCCTCGAGCACATCCTCGCCGTCCGTCGCGACCGCGGCATCACGTTCCTCATCGTCGAGCACGACCTCGATTTCGTCATGCGGACGGCCGACCGCGTCGTCGTGATGAACGAGGGCCGCGTCCTCACCGTCGGCGCGCCCGACGACGTGCGGACGAACGAACAGGTCGTCGATGCCTACCTCGGGAAAGCGCATTGAGCGCGGCGCTCCTCGAAGTCGCCGGGCTCGAGGCCGGCTACGACGACGCGCTGATCCTCCGCGGCGTCGATCTCGTCGCGGAGCCCGAGCGGATCGTCGCCGTCGTCGGTCCGAACGGCGCAGGCAAGTCGACGTTGCTCAAGGCCGTGTACGGGCTCGTCCGTCCGCGCGGCGGCTCGGTTCGATTCGACGGCGAGGAGGTAACGGGGTCGCGTCCCGACCGGTTGACGCGCCGCGGGCTCAATCTCGTGCCGCAGGTGGAGAACGTCTTTCCGACGCTGACCATTGCCGAGAATCTCCACGTCGGTGCGCTCGTCCTCCCGCGCGCGGAGCGGCAGGACGAGATCGAGCGGATGCTCGAGCTGTTCCCGCTGCTCGCCGAGCGGCGCCGCCAGCGCGCCGGTTCGCTCTCCGGCGGCCAGCGAAAGCTCGTCGCGCTCGCCCGCGCCCTCGTCACCCGGCCGCGCTTGCTCCTGCTGGACGAGCCGTCCGCGGGGCTCTCGCCGATCGCGATCGATCTCGTGTTCGACAAGCTCGTCGAGATCCGTTCGCTCGGGATCGCGATCGTCATGGTCGAGCAGAACGCGCGGCGCGCCCTCGCGCTCGCCGACACCGGCTACGTCCTCGACACGGGCCGGAATGCGTACACGGGCCCGGGAAAGCAGTTACTCGAGGACCCGCGTGTCGTCGAGCTCTACCTCGGGAGCGCCGGGATCACTGCGTCGAGCTCGACTTCGACGAGCACGCCTTCGGGGATGAAGCCGGCCACGTAGTAGGACGTGTTGGCCGGGTCGATCCCGGCGAAGGCTTCGCGGTGCGCGCGTACGACGGCCTGCCAGTCGGAGCCGACCGCAAGCAGCAGGCGCGTGCGGATCACGTGCTCGGGGCGCGCGCCGAGCTCGGCGGCGGCGGCGAGCGCCTTCTCGATCGCGACGCGCGTCTGTTCGTACGCGTCGCCGGGATGGAGGACGACGCCGTCGTCCATCGGCGCGGTGCCGCTGACGGCGACGTGGGAACCGATCCGGACGGCGCGGGAGTAGGCGGCGGCTTCCTCGAAGCCGCCGCCGTCCCGCAAGGTCGAACGCGTCACTTGCCCTTGAACGTGAACGTCTTGATCGTCGTGAACTTGCTGTTTCCGTCGTACCGCCAGATCTCGTACACGGCGGAGCTGATGTCGCCGTCGTCGGCGAAGTCGACGGGGCTGAAGGCGCCCTCGTAGTTGATCGCCTTGTGCTTCAGCAGCAGCGAGATTGCCGTCCCGAGCTGCTTGAACGTCACCTTGACGCCGGGCGGACCGGAGACGGAGACGAGATTGGCCCCGATCTTCGCCGGCACCGCCGAGCACGCCTTCATCGCGGCGAGGAATGCGACGTTGGCCGCATCGAACGCGGTGCCCTCGAAGCCGGTATACGGCTGGGCGCCTTTCACGTCCTTGTTCCACAGCGCGTGGAACGCTGCGCCGGCCGGACCGCCGGCGGCGCTTGCCGCCGTGCCGGAGAGGCCGAGCACCGGCGAGCCGATCTTGTCGAGCGTCGGTCCGTCCTTCAGCGCCTCGGTCATGAGCGTCTTCGTCGGGTCCCACTTGCCGGTGCGGATGAGCGCCGGCGCGAAGTTCAGGAACGTCTGCGGGAAGTCGATGATCACCCAGCCGGCGGGGTTGCCCGAAACGAGCTGTCCGGCTTCCGTATCGAAGGTCGGCTGGTTGGGGTTCCAGGAGATGTCGACGCCGACCTTCCCGCCGAGCGACTTCCACTCCGAGACGAAGAGCTGCTCGAGTGCGGTGCCGAATGCATCGTTCCGGGCGCCGACGTTGACGGTCGCGCCCTTGCCGAACTTCTCGAGCGCCGCCTCCGCGAGGACCCTGCCCTGCAGGTTGTCCGAGGGGTACGCCCTCCATACCCAGCCCTTGCCGCCCTTGAGCTGCACGAGCTGTGGCGCGCTGGCCGTCGGCGAGATGAGGATCACGTGGTTCGGGATCGTCACCGACTGCGCCAGCGGGATTGTGGCTCCGGAGGCCATCTCGCCGATGATCACGTTGACGTGCTCACCGACTTCCTTCTTCCCCGCCTCGACCGACGCGGAGGCCTGCGTCTGCCCGTCCTGTGAGTCGACGAGCACGACCTTGATCTGCTTCGCGAGCCCCGCCTTCTGCAACGCGGTGTTCTGGAGCTTGATCGCGAGGCGGACGGCCTTGTCCATGTTGCCGCCGAACGCGGAGAGGCTGCCGGTGAAGGGCAGGATGTCCCCGATGCGCAGCGTGAACGAGCAGTTCGGCTTCGCGACGCTCGCCGGCGCCGCTGTCGCCGAGACGCCGACGGCTGCCGCGACGCCTGCGACTGCGAGTGTGGCTGCTGCCCGCCTTGCCCTGGTCGACGTGAGCACTCGATCCCTCCTTGGGTCGCGCGGCTCGCCGTTGGCCCGGCGGGCCGGAATGTTGCAACACTGACCGATATTTCGCTCAAAGGCAAGTAGCGGGTTATGCTCGGCCGATGAAGGCGAATGTGCCCGCCGGAGCCCCGGAAGTGGGGGCCGTCATCCGGCGGCTGCGCAAGCAGCGGGGCATCTCCGTCCGCGCGCTGGCGAGCGCCGCCGGCCTCTCGGCTTCCTTCCTCGGGGCCGTCGAGCGGGGGGACTCGGACATCGCCCTCGGCCGGCTCGCGCTCGTCGCCCAGGCGCTCGATCACGACGTCGCCTCGCTTCTCGGCTACTCGTTGCGGCAGGCGACGCCCCGGTTCGTCGCACCCGCGCGCCGGGGCGCGCGCGGCGCCGGTGTGGAGTTCTCGGCGTTCCGAATCCCGGGCTCCCAGCTCGAGCTGCTCGTCGCGACGCTGTCGCCGCACTCGGCGTTCGACGACTCGATCACGCACGCCGGGATCGACGTCGCCTACGTCGCGCAGGGCGAGCTGCTGCTCGTCGTCGACGAGGTCGAGTACGCGCTGACCGAGGGCCAATGCGTCGTCTGGCCGTCGTCCCATCCACACACGATGCGCAACGACTCCGACACGACCGCAATCGTCGTCGGCTTCGCCACGGAGATCGTGCACTGATGACCGAGATGCGCATCTACGACCTGCGAGTCACGGTCGAGCGGATCGAAGGGCGGTCCGTGTGCGGGCTCGAGGTCGGGGACTACTTCGAGGTGACGGAGTCGAACCGCGTGCGGATCCCGGAGGGCCGGCACTTCTGCCTGTATGCGCTCCAATCCGTCATCCCGTTGCTTCCGGCGAAGCAGCGCAAGCTCCCGGACGAGGACTGGCTCGAGCAAGACACGCTCGTCTGCTGTCCGGATCCCGAAGAGCGCGTGGTGATGCGCATCGAGCGGATCGGCGAGCGGGTGATGCAGACCGAGGAGCTCACCTGACGGCGCGCGAGGTCGGTCTCGGGCTCCAGTCCGACAAGAGCATCGACGACTACGAAGCGATCGCGCAGCGCGCGGAAGTTGCGGGCGTCGACGTGGTCTCCGTCTTCCACGACCTGTTCTTCCAGCCGGCGGTCTTCCCGCTGCTCGTCATCGCGCGCGTGACCGAGCGCGTGCGGCTCGGGCCGGCCGCGCTCAATGCGCAGACGCTGCACCCCGTCGAGGTCGCGGGGCAGATCGCGGCGCTCGACTTCGCCTCCCGCGGCCGCGCGTATCTCGGTCTCGTCACCGGCTCGTGGCTCGACCAGATCGGCCTCGAGGAGGACCGGCCGCTGACTCGGCTGCGCGAGGCGGTCGAGGTCGTTCGCCGCCTGCTCGCAGGCGACCGCAGCGGGTTCGCCGGCGAGCGCTTTCGACTCGCGCCCGGCGCGGGGCTCGAGTACGAGCCTCTTCGTCGCGAGGTGCCGCTCATGGTCGGGACGTGGCGGCCGCGCGCCGCCGCCTACGCCGCGGAGGTCGCTGACGAGGTCAAGATCGGCGGCTGCGCCAATCCGGAGATGGTCCGCCTGATGCGCTCGTGGCTCGGTGAGGACGGACCGCGCATCGTCGTCGGCGCCGTTACCGTCGTCGACGACGACGGGACGCGCGCGCGCGAGTGCGCCCGCGCGCAGGTGCAGATGTATCTCGACGTCGTCGGCGCGCTCGATCCGACGCTCGAGCTCGCGCCGGGCGAGGAGCCGCCCGTGGAGAAGTTCGTCCTCGCGGGGACGCCGGACGAGGTCGCGCAGCAGGCGTCCGCCCTGTACGACGCCGGCGCCGATCGTGTCGAGTTCGGGACGCCGCAGGGCCTGACGACCCGCCACGGCGTCGACCTCCTGTGCGACCGGGTCGTGCCGCTGCTGCGCACCGAATCTAGACCTGGTCGACGGACCAAGGGTGTGTGAGCAG
>JBOGZQ010000112.1:0-14658 GCA_050697375.1 Gaiellaceae bacterium
GACGTCGTCGAAGCCGGACGCCTCCAAGCGGTACGGCAACGGCACGACCGCGGCGCAGGTCGCGAATGGCAGGGGCGCGCCGTCCGGGTCGCTTATCACGGGCCCCGGCAACAGCCAGCCGCACAAGATCTGCGGCCGCGACGTGCATGCGTACGGGAAGGGCAAGAGCCACAAGTGCGGTTCGTCGACGAGCGGCTCGACGGCCGCCGGCTCGACCGCTTCCGGCTCGACCGCTGGCAGCTCGACACCCTCCGGTTCGACCGCCTCCGGCTCGACCGCCGGCAGCAACGCGGCAAGCGGCGTTCTCGGCGCCTCCGCGACGCTTCCCGCGGCGTCTTCGTCGCCGACCGCGACGAGCGGCGTGCTCGGCACGAGCGCCGCGCTCCGCTCGAGCACTGCCAGCGGCACGCTGCCATTCACCGGTCTCCCGCTGTGGATTCCGGCGCTCGTAGCGTTGGCCATGATCGGCACCGGGCTCGGCCTCGCCCGCCGGCACGGAACGGGAGGGATGGGCATCTGAGCCCACCTCGCCGCTGAAGTTCCCCTCCTCGAGAAGTGGCGGCGCCGGCTCCGGCCGGCGCCGCTGCATCAGCGCAGCTCTATCGGTTCGACCTCGCCGCCTGTGATTCTCCAGGCGGCGAGATCGTCCATTCGCAGCGAGTAGATGAGGTACGGGCGGCCCTCCCAGAGCCCGACGTTCTCGACGTCGGTGCGCGACGGCCGCGGCGGGGACGAGAGATGCGAGTGGACGACCGCCTGGTCGAGCTCGATCTCCGACCAGCGCAGCGGGTCGAGATAGAGCTCGAACCGGTACGGCGACGCCGCCCTGTTCACCGCGCGTACGTACTCGACGGCGTGGTCGCCGTCGAGCAGGAGCAGCCCGCAGGACTCGTTCGGCGCCTCGTCGCTCGCATGGGCGGCGATCGCATCACGGATCGCCTGCGGGACTACCACCACAGCGTGCGTTCCATCGACTCGCCGACGTCGTCTGCCGCCCAGAAGTCGGCGCTCAAGTACTTCCAGCCACCGTCGGCGAGGATGCAGACGACGACGGCGTTCTCGTCGAGCTCGCCCGCGAGCTTGCGCGCGACGTGCACGACGGCGCCGCCGGAAACGCCTGCGAAGATTCCCTCGGCGTCGAGCAGCGCGCGCACGGCGGCGACCGACTCCTCGTTCGACACGAGCACCTTCCGGTCGAGCTTCGACACGTCGAGGATCGGCGGGACGTAGCCGTCCGCGAGCGAGCGCAGCCCCATCACCGCGTCGCCGGGCAGCGGCTCGGCGGCTGCAACGACGGCGTCGGGGAAGCTCTCGCGCAGCCGCTCGCCTGCGCCCATGAGCGTTCCGCCTGTGCCGAGGCCGGCGACGAGGACGTCGATGCGGTCGAGCGCCTCGACGATCTCCGCGCCCGTCCCCTCGTAGTGCGCGCGCGGGTTCGCGGGGTTCGCGTACTGGAAGGGCATGAAGTACCGCGGGTCCGCCTCCGCCAGCTCGAGTGCAAGCCGGACGGCGCCGTTCGATCCCTCGTCGCCGGGCGACTCGACGATCGTCGCTCCGTACAGGCGCAGCAGCCGCCGTCGCTCTTCCGTCGCGTTCGCGGGCAGGACGCACGTGAGCGGATAGCCCTTGAGCTTCGCGACGAGCGCGAGCGATATGCCGGTGTTGCCGCTCGTCGGCTCGAGCAGCGCGCGTCCGGGCTGGAGCTCGCCCGCCGCCTCCGCAGCCTCGATCATCGACTTTGCGACGCGGTCCTTGATCGAGCCCGTCGGGTTCTGCCCCTCGAGCTTCGCGAACATGCGCCCGCCGCCGCGCGGCGACAGTCGCCGGAGCTCGACGAGCGGCGTCGACCCGATCAGCTCGAGGAGGTTTTCGACCACACGTAGACGGTTGGACACAGCTTCCCCAGGAGTTGGTAGATGCCCCAGACGAGGCCGCCCCAGGCGGCACGCGCCTGCGCGTCGTCGAAACTGCTGCGGCCGAGCCGTGCGAGCGCGAGCAAGTCGTCGGCCGGGTTCCACGTGCCGTCCTCGATCATGCGCTCGCGCCACTCGGAGCCGAGACGGTCGACCGAACGCGGCTCGAGGCCCGCATGTGTAGCCGCGGACTCGAGCTCCTCCGCGTCGAGTGTCTTCAGCGCGACGGCGTCGACGAGCTCCGCGCGCTCGAGCGGCTCGAGCTTGTCCGTCGCGAGAGTGACGTACGCCACCATCGTTCCGCCGGGCCGCAGGACGCGCGCGCACTCGGCGAGCCCCCGGCGTGCATCGACGTGGACGAGCACGTCGCGGCACCAGATCCAGTCGACGGAGTCGTCAGCCAGCGGGAGCTCCTCGAGGGCCGCCTCGACCACTTCGATCTCGGAGCCGAGGCCCGCTTCCGCGACCGCCGCGCGCGCGAGCTCGGCGTGGAGCGGCACCGGATCGAGGGCGATCGCGCGGAGACGGTGCTCGCGGACGAGCCTGATCGCATGCTTCGCATGGCGTGCGCCCGCATCGAGCACGAGCTCGCCCGGCTTCGGCCCGAGCGTGGCGAACGCCTCGAACAGCCAATCGGTTCCGCGCGGCTCCAGGCTGCGCCGCAGCTCGTCCCGGAGGTCGGCGTCCTCGGCCCAGAGCTCGTAGAGCTGCTGGACCGTCGGCATCAGCCGCCTGCCATCGCCGGCAGCAAGATCACGGTGCTGCCGTCGTGCACCTCGGTCTCGAGGCCGTCGAGGGTGCGGACGTCCTCGCCCTCGAGGTAGACGTTCACGAACGGCGCGATGTCGTCGCCGTCGACGAGCTGCGTGCGCAGGCTCGGGAAGCGGCTGACGAGATCGTCGAGCAGCTCGCGAACGGTGCCGCCGGCCGCGTGCACCTCGCGCTTGCCGTCGGTCTCGCTGCGGAGAGCGGGTGGGATTCTCACGGTCTTCATGCGTGCGTCGGCCTCCCGGAGCAGAACTCCACGTAGTCGATGTACTCGGTGATGGTCGGGTGCTCGCCGCACACCGGGCAGTCCGGGTCGCGGCGGAGCGTCACTTCGTTGAACTCGGTTGCGAGCGCGTCGAACAGGAGCAGTCGTCCCGCGAGCGACTCGCCGACGCCGAGCGCGAGCTTCAGGGCCTCGCTTGCCTGGAGCGAGCCGACGATGCCCGGCAGCACGCCGAGCACGCCGCCCTCGGCGCAGCTCGGCGCCAGCTCCGGCGGCGGCGGCGTCGGGAAGAGGCAGCGGTAGCACGGGCCTTCGTGCGGCTTGAAGACCGTCACCTGGCCCTCGAAGCGATAGATCGAGCCGTGCACGACGGGGATGTCGTGCCAGACCGACGCGTCGTTGATGAGGTAGCGCGTCGGGAAGTTGTCGGCGCCGTCGACGATCACGTCCCAGCCGTCGGCGAGGATCCGGTCGACGTTCTCCGACGTCAGACGCTCCTTGTACGTCACGACCTCGACGTCGGGGTTGAGCGCCTCGATCGTTCTCTTCGCACTGTCGGCCTTCCAGTCGCCGAGCCGCTCGGTCGAGTGCGCGATCTGGCGCTGGAGGTTCGACGCGTCGACCCGGTCGTCGTCGACGATGCCGAGTCGGCCGACGCCGGCCGCCGCGAGATAGAGCGAAGCGGGCGAGCCGAGGCCGCCGGCGCCGATGAGGAGGATGCGCGAGTCGAGCAGCTTCAGCTGGCCCTCCTCGCCGACCTCGGGAATCAGGAGATGGCGGCTGTAGCGCTCGCGCTTGGCGGCGTCGAGCGTGCGCGGCAGCTCCGTCGGGAGACCGCTGCGCTTCCAGTCGGTGTAGCCGCCGGCGAGCGAGACGACGTTCTCGTAGCCGAGCTCGCCGAGCGACTTCGCCGCGAACGCGGAGCGGTTGCCTCCGGCGCAGTACACGAGGATCGGCTGGGCGCGGTCGGGCGCCGCCTGCTCGATGCGCGACTCGAGGAAGCCCCGGGGGATGTGGACGGCGCCGGGGATGCGTCCCTCGGCCCACTCGTCGAGCTCGCGGACGTCGACGATGAGCGGCCGCTCGGCGTCCACCGAGAGGACCTCGCGCGCGCGGGCGACGTCGACCTCGTCGATCTCGGTCTTCACCTGCTGGAGCAGGTCGCGATAGTTCGCCATGACTTTCATAAAGATAGCGGCTTCCGGACGGGCTAGGCTGGCCGCGGGATGAGCGCGCGGACGAGGGTGGTGGCGATCGTCGCAGCCGCCGCCGTCGTGGCCGCCGCGGCAGTCGTCGGCATCACGCTCCTCCAGACCCGCGGCGAGAGCACCGGGACGACCGCACGGAAGGGCGCGCCGCCGCTCTATCTGCCGGCATCGCCCGCGCTCCGGCTCTACCGGGCCGGGAAACGGAGCGAGGCGGAGACGCTGTTCGCGCGCTCGCACTCTCTGGCAGACGAGATCGGGGCGGCGTTTGCGCGCTGGCCTCACGGCACGCTCGACGACCTGAAGAAGCTCGTCGCGGAGAATCCCCAGAGCGGTCTCGCCGAGCTTCACCTCGGTCTCGCGTTCTACTGGTCCGGCCGCGACGCGGACGCGGCCGCGAGCTGGCAGCGGACGGCGAAGGTCGAGCCGGACTCGCCGTGGGCGGTCACGGCACTCGACTTCCTGCATCCGAACGTCGCGCCGGGGCTTCCGCCGATCGTCGTCGTCATGAGCGAGATCGACGCGAAGGCGCGCGCCTTCGTGGCCAAGGGCATCGTCCTCTGGAACGAGGAGCGCCCCGTGTCGGCGAAGCGGTTCCTCGACCGGGCGGCTGCGCGCGCGCCGCACGACCCGGCCGTCCTGACCGCGGCGGCGGTCGCGTCGTACTCGCCGGCGCACCCGCTTGCGCCGTTCCCGGAGCTCGGCCCGCTCACGGGAGCCTTCCCTCGTGCGCCGGTCGTTCGCTTCCACCTCGGCGAGCTGCTTCTCTGGACGCGCCAGATCGCGAAGGGGAAGGCGCAGCTTCGCCTCGCCGTTGCCGAAGGCTCCGCCTACGGAAAGGCGGCGGAGCAGATCCTCAGCGCCCTCGCGAAGGATGGGACCAAGTAGGGGAAATATGAGCCGATCGGCCCATGGCGCCACGTCCGATCCGCCAGGCATAGTGCGGCATCGCCGAGCAGGGGAGCCCCATGAGCACACGGGAAGCGCGGGACGTCCGGGACGTGGCGGACATCCTCGAGACGGACGAGGGCAGGCACCTTCTCGAGACTGCGCACGCCGCCGGCGGGTCGCTTTCCACCGACGAGATCGCGCTCGCACTCGACGAGCTCGACCTCGACGCCGGCCAGCTCGACGACTTCTACCACACGCTCGAGGAGATGCAGATCGACGTCGTCGCGGTCGACGCCACGGAGGCGCCCGAGGTGGAAGAGGCCGTCAAGGCGGAGGCGCGCGAGATCTCGACCGATTCGCTGCAGCTCTTCCTCAAGGACATCGGCAAGGTCGATCTCTTGACGGCGGCGCAGGAGGTCGAGCTCGCGAAGCGCATCGAGCGCGGCGACCATCTCGCGAAGCAGGAGATGATCGAGGCGAACCTCCGTCTCGTCGTCTCGATCGCGAAGCGCTATCGCAACCAGGGGCTGCCGTTCCTCGACCTCATCCAGGAGGGGACGATCGGCCTCGTGCGCGCGGCGGAGAAGTTCGACTACCGCAAGGGCTTCAAGTTCTCGACGTACGCGACGTGGTGGATCCGCCAGGCGGTCGCGCGTGCGCTCGCCGACAAGGCGCGCACCATCCGGATGCCGGTTCACGTCGTCGAGAAGCTGAACAAGATCGTTCGCACCGAGCGCAAGCTGCGTGCCGAACTGTGCCGCGAGCCGACGCCGCACGAGATCGCCCTCGATCTCGACCTGCCGCTCGACGAGGTCGAGCAGATCATGCGGAGCTCGCAGACGCCCGTCTCGCTCGAGAAGCCGGTCGGCGACGAAGAGGAGTCCGAGTTCGGGCACTTCATCACCGACGAGAACGCCCCGCTCCCCGACGAGGCCGCCGACGAGACGATGCGCAAGGAGCAGCTGCGCAAGATCCTCGGCACGCTCTCGCACCGCGAGCGCCGCGTCCTCGAGTTGCGGTACGGCCTCGACGGCGAGCACCCGCGCACGCTCGACGAGGTGGGGCGGACGTTCAACGTCACCCGCGAGCGCATCCGGCAGATCGAGAACCAGAGCCTGAAGAAGCTCCGAGCGCTCGCGGACTCGATCAGCCTGCGCGACGTCGCGTAACCACCGGTCGCTTCCCTCCGCGGCGGCGCGCGCTCGTTGCGTAGAGTCCCGCCTCGTGAACGAGACCTGGCGCAGCGAGCTCGCTGAGTTCATCCGCATCCCGAGCGTGAGTGCGGAGCCCGCGCACCGCGAGGACGTGAAGACCGCCGGCGAGTGGGTGTGCGAGTTCATCCGATCCAAGTGCGGCGGGACGGCTCAGCTGACGCCGTACGGCGAGAAGGAGCTCGCGCTCGGCGAGATCCGGGCGTCGACCGATCCCGACAACGCGCCGACCGTCCTCGTCTACAACCACTTCGACGTGCAGCCGCCGGCGCCGCTCGACCTCTGGGAGAGCGACCCCTTCGAGCTGACGATCAAGGACGAGTGGGCATACGCCCGCGGCGTCACCGACGACAAGGGCCAGCTGTACATCATGCTCAAGGCGGCGCAGAAGCTCGTCGAGTCGAACGCGCTGCCGGTTAACGTGCGTTTCGCCTGCGACGGCGAGGAGGAGATCGGCGGCACGACGATCGTCGACTGGATCCGGAAGGACGAGGTCGGCGCCGACGCGGGGATCATCTTCGACGGCGGCATGCTCCGCGTCGACAAGCCGATGTTCAGCCTGTCCACGCGCGGGCTCATCGCGTTCGACGTGAAGGTGACGACGGGCGACCGCGACCTGCACTCGGGGATGTACGGCGGCGCCGCGCTGAACGCGATCCACGTGCTCATGCGCGCGCTCTCGGCCGTCACCGCCGAGCCGACCGGATTGCTGCCGGAGCCGCTGCGGCAGGGGATCGTCCCCCCGACGGCGGAAGAGCTCGAGAACTGGAAGGCGCTGCCGCCCGGCGGCGAGGAACTCGCGCTCCAGGGCGCGCGGCCGCTCGACCCGAACGCGGCAGAGCAGTTCAACGTCCGCACGATGGCCGAGCCGTCGGCGGACGTGAACGGGATCATCGGCGGCAAGCCCGGCTTGCGGAACACGACGCTGTCGGTGCACGCGGCGGGCGAGATAACGGTCCGGCTCGCGCCCGGTCAGAGCGTCGAGGTGATCGGCAGCGCCGTCGAGAAGTTGATGCGCGACGCCGCGCCCGACGGCGCCGAGCTCGACATCAAATGGGCGGGCGTGCCCGCCGGGATGATGCGGCCGGACGCGCCGGCGATCCAGCTCGGCGCGCAGGCGTTCGAGAAGGTGCTCGGCGTGCGCCCGCTGCTCGTACGGTCGGGCGGGACGCTGCCGATCGTCCCCGCGCTCGCCGACGCCGGCATCCCGACGGTCGTCACCGGCTTCGGCCTGCCCGAGTCGAACGTCCACTCGCCGAACGAGAAGTTCCTCGTCCGCTATTTCGAAGCGGGCGTGAACACGGCGGCGGAGATGTTCACCGCCTACAAAGACCTGCCCCGCTCGGACTAGACCGGTACCAGGTACCGGCACGAGAGCGTCACGGGATCCTGACGCTTCACTCAGCTATCACGGTCAGGACGTGACAGAGACGTTGGGGTACCTGGTACCGGCCGTCGAGACTCAATCGGAAAAGTGCGAGCACTTTCCCGCGACGTCAGTGCTGGTGGTGGCAGGGCAGCCACAAGTGCCCGAACTGCCGCATCGCGTCGATGATCGGGAGGAGCGACTGGCCCTTGTCGGTCAGCTCGTACTCGACGCGGGGCGGCGACTCCGGATAGCTCCTGCGCTCGACGATCCCCTCCTGCTCGAGAGCCCGAAGCCGCTCGGCGAGCGTCCGCGGCGAGATCCCGGAGCAGGAGTGCTCGAGCTCGGAGAACCGGCGCGGCCCCTCCGAGAGGTCGTGCACCAGCAGCGCCGTCCACTTGGCCCCGATGATCTCGGCCGTGGCCGCGACAGCGCAGGTCGACGGATCGTGGACGGCGTTCATCGTCCGAGTCGGGGCCGTGGCCATGGCCCCATTGTACGTCACGTCTCGCCGGTCATCCCCTCCGCTTCGGCGAGCCCGCGCCCGATCTGCCGCGTCAGCTTTGGGAACACGACCGTGATCGCGGCCCCGAGCACGGCCCACCCCGCGATGATAAGCGGGAACAGGTCGTACGGGTACGCCGGCTTCGGCCACACTTGCTTGTAGAAGGTGTAGACGATCGCCGCCGTCGCGAGCACGAGGATGCTGAAGCGCCAGCGCGGCTCGCGTCTCTCCCAGTGCAGGAACTTCGCCGCGCCGAACTGCATGACGAAGTACGCGACGAGCATCGACAGCACGCCGATCGTGCCCGGATAGAAGAACGCGTTCACCGCCGTCGTTTCGTTCAGCCGGAACGCGACGGTGAGGACGATGCCGAACGCCATCACCACGATCAGCGAGTTCGCCGGCGAGCCTGTTCGCCGCGACGCATCGCCGAGCCGCCGGGTGATGAACCCGTCGCGGCCGAGTGCGAACAGAATGCGCGAGGCGCCCGCGGCGCAGCCTAGCCCGCTCGCGAACGCCGACAGCGTCGCGCCGAAGTTGATCGCGTCCTGCATGCCGCTCCCGACGTACTGCTTCCCCAGCTCGCCCAGCGGCGAGCTCGACGTCGAGAACGCCTTGATCCCCGCTGCGCCGATGCCGAAGCCGAGCGACTGCGCGAGCATGACGATGGTGTAGAAGATGCCGCAGAAGCCGACGGCGACGGCGATCGCGAGCGGGATGTTGCGGCGCGGGTTGTTCGTCTCCTCGCCGAGTGCGGCCGCTCCTTCGAATCCGCCGAACGACAGCAAGCCGAACACCGAGGCGAACGCGACGGCGCCGACGGTCGTTCCGGATGCGGGTATGAACGGCTTGAGCGTGAAGCCCTGGTGGTTCGGCGCCGTGTGGCCGATCACCTTCCAGAAGATGACGATGATGAGGATGACGATGAGCGTCACCGAGATGCCTTCGAACGAGAGCAGGGCGCGCGTGGCGATCTTCACGTCGCCGTACGCGAGGAACCAGATGAGAGCCGCGGCGATGACCGCGACGAGGATCCACGACGGGTTGCTCCAGATGTTCGCGCCGCTGAGGAACGACGTGCCGAACAGCCCGACCTCGGCGATGTCGGCGGCGAGGAAACACGAATACGTCGCGAGCAGCGCCCACCCGGCGAAGAAGCCGAACCGCGCGCCGAGCGTTGCACCCGCGAGGGCATACGTCGAGCCCGCGTGGTTGAAGTACCGCGTCAATCGCACGAACGAGTACGAGATCAGCGCGATCGCGATCGCCGCGAAGAGAAACGCGAGGGGCACGGCGCGGCCGATGATTCCGGCCGGCGCGACGCCGTTGAGCGCCATTGCGGCAGTCGGCGCCATGATGCCGACCGAGATCGCGATCGCCTCCCAGAACCGCAGCTCGCGACGCAGCTTCCCTTGCGCTGGCTGATCGGGGGCAACCGCCGTGCTCGCCATGCTCAACCTCCTCCGAAGATCGATGCCGGGATGAAACAGCCGACGACCCAGTTCGGAGCGTCGACGACTTCATGGATACGGAGGTCGCACGCCACGCTTGCGATGGCGTAGGCCTCTTCACGGTCGAGGCCGTGCGCGTCGCCGAGCCACGCGATGGTCGCGCGCACCGCGTCCCGCGCGGCTTCCATCAGGTCCGGCCCGACGCCGGTGCACACGTGGTAGCTCGTCTGCTCGTGCGCGGCGAGGGCGCCCGCCGGCACGTCGTACTGCGGCGCGTCGACGCGCACGTCCTTGCGCACGCTCAGGCGGAGGACGACGTCCATCGCCGTCTCGATAGCCGTCCCGCACACCTCGCCGTCGCCCTGCGCCGCGTGCGTGTCCCCGAGCGAGAACAGCGCGCCTTCGACGCCGACGGGGAGATAGAGCGTGACGCCGGGATTGAGGTGCTTCGTGTCCATGTTCCCGCCGTGCCGCGACGGCGGGACGATCGAGTGCGGCCCCCGCTCCGCCGGCGCGACGCCGAGCGTTCCGGGGAACGGACGGAACGGGAGCGTGACGTGGTCGGAGAACCGCACGCGTCCTGCGGCGCCGTCCACCTCCGAGATGCGGAGCCACGGGTCGGGGAACTCGTCCGCGAGCAGTCCGAAGCCGGGGATGATCGCCGTCCAGCCCCAGCCCTGTGGGCGGAACTCGAGCAGCTCAACCGCGAGCGCGTCGCCCGGCTTCGCGCCCTTGACGAAGATCGGCCCGCTGACCGGATTGACGTGCGAGAAGTCGAGCTTGAGCACGTCGTCGGTGCCGGATGACGCGTCGATCTGCTCGTCCGACGCGTCGCGCACGTGCAACAGCACCGTTTCGCCGGAATCGATCTCCAGCGCGGGCTCGAACGAGTTGTCCCAGGCGTACTCGAAGGCGTCCGGCCGCAGGTCATGGATCGAGCCCTCCATCCGGCGATTCTCCCTACCAGGGAGGCGGGTTGTAAACCCAGCGCCCGGCGACCATCGTCGCGACCACCTGGACGCCCTCGAGATCGCCGGCGAACGGATCCCGGTCGAGGACGACGAGGTCGGCCGCGCGCCCCGGCAGGAGCGTCCCGCGCACGCGCTCGTCGTGCGAGAGCCGGCTCGGGGCGACGCAGGTGGCGTGCAGCGCCTGCCCGAGCGTCAGGCGCTGATCCTCACGCCAGTGTCGCTCCACCGCGGCGACGATGCCGGCCCACGGGTCGAGCTCCTCCACGGGCGCGTCGGAGCCGTTCGCGAGCAGCGTGCCCGCCTCGAGGAGCGAGCGGTACGAGTACGTCCCGTCGAGCTTGTCCGCCCAGAAGCGCTTCGCGAGCTCCTCGTCCGACGGCGCGTGCGTGAACTGGACGGACGCGGCGACGCCGATCTTCGCGAACCGCGCGACGTCCCCCGGTGCGAGGCACTGCGCGTGCTCGATCCGCTGCCGCAGCCCTTTCGGCTCCCACAGCTCGCGGGTCGACTCGAACGCGTCGAGCGCCGCGCGGTTCGCGCGGTCGCCGATCGCGTGCACGCCGACCGGCCACCCGATCTCGGCCGCGTCGCGGACGATCTCGGCGAGGTGCTCGCCGCTCGTGATCTGGACGCCGCTGCCGTCCAGCATCCACGCGGTCTGCGACCCGAGCGTGCCGTCCATGAACGCCTTGAGGTAGCCGAGCCGCAGCATCGGCGACCCGAGGCCGCTGCGCAGCCCGATCTCGCGCAGGTGCGGGATGTTCTCCCACGGCGTCGACTGCCACACGCGGATGGTCAGCGGCGTCTGCTGTTCGAGCCGCTCCCACAGCCCGATCGCACCGAGCCAGCCGTCCTTGTCGTGGATGCACGTGACGCCGCGCGTGTTCGCGAGCTTCATCCCGTCGCGCATCGCGTCGACCATCTCGTCGGGCGCGTACTGGCGATAGCGCTCCTTGAACCGCCACGCCGACTCTTCGCGGAGGATCCCCGTCGGCTCGCCGCGCTCGTCGCGCTCGACGACGCCGCCTTCGACCTCGAGATCGCCGCCCGCGAGCGCGAGCGCGGCCGAGTTGAGCCAGAGCGAGTGGTAGTCCTTCGACCACATCGCGATCGGACGGTCGGCGTCGATCGCGTCGAGATCCGCACGCGCCGGCGGGCCGTCCGGCCATTCCGCATCGCGCCAGCCGTAGCCCCGTCGCGATCCGCTGCTGCGGATGCGGTCGACCGCCTCCGCCAGCGACGCGGCGCCGTCGAGCTTCACCTCGCGCTGCGACATCGCCCACGTCGCGAAGTGGACGTGCGAGTCGGTGAAGCCGGGGAGGACGCAGCGGCCACCGAGGTCGACGACGTCCGGGGTGGCGAGCGCGGTCTCGTGCGTCCCGACCGCGCCCGCGATGCGGTCGCCGGCGATCGCGAGCGAGCGGGCCAGCGGGAGGGACGGATCGAGCGTGCGGATGACGCCGTTTTCGAGGATCATGCGCCTATGTTCGACCATGCCGGTCTCAACGTGCAGGACTACCAGGTGAGCCGCGCGTTCTACGAAGGGCTGCTCGCGTCGATCGGGTGGGGCGTCGTGGCGGAATGGCCCGACCACGGCGTCGTCGGGTTCGGCCCCGAGGGGCAGGGCAAGCTCTGGCTCCACGTGCGAGAGCCGTACACGACGGGCGCGCACGTCGCGTTCACGTGCGACGACCGCGCGACGGTCGACGCGTTCCACGCGGCAGGCCTCGCGGCCGGCGGATCCGACAACGGCGCGCCGGGCCTGCGTTGGTACCACGAGAACTATTACGGCGCGTTCGTCCTCGATCCCGACGGCAACAACATCGAGGCCGTCTGCCACAAACCGGAGTAATGCCCGACAGCACGGTCTGTCTCTCCTTCGACTTCGACGCGATGTCGGTGTGGTTCGGCTTCGAGCGGACGACGCCGGCGATGCTCAACCGCGGCGAGTACGGCGCCCGCGTCGGCCTGCCGCGCATCCTCGACCTCCTCGACCGCCACGGCATCCGCGCGACGTTCTTCGTCCCCGGCCACACCGTCGAGTCGTTCCCGGAGGAGACGCACTCGATCCTCGCCCGCGGCCACGAGATCGCGCATCACTCGTACGCGCACGTCGATCCCTCGCAGCAGTCCGCCGACGAGGAGCGCGCCGACATGGAGCGGGCGCTCGCCGCTCTCGAGCGCATCGGCGTGCGGCCGATCGGCTATCGCTCGCCGTCGCTCGATCTCTCGGACGTGACCCTCGAGCTCGTGGAGGAGCATGGGTTCGTCTACGACTCGAGCCTGATGACGGACGACTTTCGTCCGTTCCATCCGCGCATCGGCGACCGCGTGTCCGCGACGGAGCCGCTCGTGCGCGGCCGCGAGTCGACGTTGTGGGAGCTGCCGACGTGCTTCGAGCTCGACGACTGGCCGCACTTCCAGTTCAACTTCGACCCGCCGCGGCACGGGCTCGCCGCCCCGAGCGCGGTGCTCGAGATGTGGCGCGGCGAGCTCGAGTGGATGGACGCGAACGTCGACGGCGGCGTGCTGACCGTGTGCATGCATCCACAGGTGATCGGGCGCGCGCACCGGATCGCGATGCTCGACAGCTTCGTCGAGGCCGCCGTCGCCCTTGGGGTCGGCTTTCGGCCGCTCGGCGACGTCGCGACCTCGCTCGGATAGGGTCTGGATTTCGCCGGGTTTCCGGCACGATTGGCCACCTACGGTCACGCCGTGGCCTCCGTCCCGCCGCCGTCCACAACCTCGTCTACGCTGCCTTCGGAGAGGAGGAGGCAAGAGCTGGACGAGCAGCATTTCGAGGAGATCGACGTCGCGATGCTCTACGTGGAGCAGGCCAGAGCGCGCGCGGAGCGAGCGGCGGAAGCGCTACGGAAAGCCGGCGCCGACGAGCATCTGGTCGAAGCGATGGTCCGCGCGGAACGGGAGCTCAGCGACGTCGCACGTCGTCTCCGCCAAGGCACCCTCTTCGCGGTGCCGAAGGAACAGCTGAGCCTCTAGGGCGGTCGTGCCGCCCTCCGAAGACGAGATTCGGCGGCGCCTCGCTGAGTTCGCCGCGCACTGGGGCGGCTACCGCGGCTCGGAGCGTGCGGAGGCGCAGACGTTCCTCAACGGCCTTCTGGCGTGTTACGGGGTCGACCGCCAGGGCGTTGGAGCGCGGTTCGAAGAGCGGACGGGCGGCGGGTTCATGGATCTCTTCTGGCCGGGCGTCTGCATCATCGAAATGAAGCGGCCGAGCGAGGCCGGCCGCCTCGCCGACCATCGTGAGCAACTTCTCCGGTACTGGCAGAGCTCGGGCACGCCTCGCATGCCGGCGCCGAGATACGTCGTGCTCTGCGCCTTCCATCGCTTCGAGGTGTGGGAGCCGGGTGCTCTGTATACCGAGCCGCGCGCTGCCTTCGATCTCGTCAACCTCGACGACAACCTCGACGCGCTCAACTTCCTCGTCGGCCGCGCTCCTGTCTTCGGCGGCGGCGGAGCGCAGCTCACGCGCGACGCCGTCGTGCTCGTCACGGATCTCTATCGCCGGCTCCAGGAACGGGAGGCGGCGGAGCTTCCGGTGCTTCGAGACTTCATCCTCCAATGCGTCTGGGCGATGTTCGCCGAAGACCTGCACATGCTCCCGTCGCACGTCTTCACCCACATCGTGGAGGAGCTCGCAGCGGACCCGTCCCGGTCGAGTGCGGATGATCTGGGACGATGTTCGAGACCCTGGGAACCGACGGGCCGCGGCCGCCGCATGGCGCGTATGCGGATACGCCGTACGCAAATGGCTCGCTCTTCAATCGGCCGGCGCGGGTTCACCTCGATGCCGAGGAGCTCGATCTTCTCGCACGAGCAGCTGGTGACTTCAACTGGCGTCAAGTCGAGCCTGCGATCTTCGGTGGCCTCCTCCAGGGAGCGCTCGGACGAGAGCGGCAGTGGGCGCTCGGGGCGCACTTCACCGCCGAGGCCGACATCCTCAAGATCGTCCTCCCGACCGTAGTCGAACCGTGGCGGGAACGCATCGCCGCGTGCCGCACGCTCGATGACGTAACGAGAGCGCAGGCCGATCTCATGAGCTATGTCGTTCTCGATCCGGCGTGCGGCTCCGGAAACTTCCTCTATGTCGCGTATCGCGAGCTGCGGCGCATCGAGGCGGAGCTTCGCCGGCG
>JBOGZQ010000113.1:0-14074 GCA_050697375.1 Gaiellaceae bacterium
CTCCGCTCAGGCCGAGGACACGGCGCGTCTCTGCGCGCGCACCGTTCCGGTCGCCGACGCGCTGGTCGAGCTCGATCCCGAGCCGGATGATCGCGAACTTCGACGCGGGCGCGACGCCGAGCCGCACGAGGTCGTCGCGTACCTCGGGACTGACCGCGATGAGCTTCGTCGACACGCGCGCGAGCGCCCACTCGAGCGTCCGGAACCCGAGCGTGGCCACGCGGTTGAAATAGCCGCGCAACACGTGGCCGTGGAACGTGTGCACGACGATCGGCGGCCGCGCCCGACCTGCGAGCACGGCCGCGAGCCGGCCGACTGCACCCGCCTTCGCGGTGTGTGTGTGCAGGATCGTCGGCCGCTCCTGCCGGATCAGCTGCGCCAGCCGGAGGGCGGCACGCGTGTCTCGAAGCGGAGAGATCTCGCGGCCGAGATCCTCGATCACTTCGATGCGAACGCCTTTGGCTTCGGCGACGAATGCCATCGACTCCTCCCCACGGCCGACGGTGCCGGCGACGAGGGTCGTGTCGTAGCCGCGGTCGGCGAGCCCTGCGGTGAGGTACGCGACGTGCAGCGCCGGCCCGCCGACGTTCAGCCGCGCGATCACGCGCAGCACCTTGATCCGCGGAGCCTCAGGCGCCAAGGTGCTCGATGGTCCGGCGAAGGCCTTCCTCGAGGTCGACCGACGGCGCGTAGCCGAGAACGTCGCGGGCCGCCGTCACGTCCGCCCACGAGTCGCGGATGTCTCCGGGCCGGGGGGGCGCGAAGCGCTTCTGCACCGGCTTGCCGACGATCCGGCCGATCGTCTCGGCGACCGCGTTGACACTCGCCGGCGATCCGGCGGCGACGTTGAAGATGCGGCCGTTCGCTTCTCCGGCGTCGGCGGCGCGGATCGTCGCGTCGACGACGTTCGCGACGTAGGTGAAGTCGCGCGACTGCTCACCGTCCCCGAAGATCGTCACGGGCTCGCCGGCCGCGATCGCGGTGATGAAGAGCGGGACCATCGCCGCGTACTGCGAGAACGGGCTCTGGCGCGGGCCGAAGACGTTGAAGTAGCGCAGCACGACCGTCTCGAAGGACTCGTACACGCGGCTGAAGCTCACGCAATAGCGCTCGGCCGCGAGCTTCGCGACGCCGTACGGCGAGATGGGATCGGCTGCGAGCGACTCGTCGACCGGCAGATCGGTCTTCGAGCCGTACACCGACGACGACGACGAGTAGACGACTCGCCGAACGCCTTCGTCCCGTGCGGCGAGGAGGACGTTCAGCGTGCCCTCGACGTTGACGGCGCTCGAGGTCAAGGGATCCTGGACCGAGCGCGGCACGGAGCCGAGGGCGCCGAGGTGGTAGACGACGTCGCGGCCGCGCACCGCGTTGTGGACGCGCTCGTAGCTGCGGAGCTCCCCTTCGACGATGTCGACATCGAGCCCGTCGAGGTTCGCGCGGTTGCCCGTCGAGAAGTTGTCGAGCACGCGCACGTCGTCGCCGCGCTCGAGCAAGCCCCGAACGAGATTCGAGCCGATGAACCCCGCCCCACCGGTCACGAGAGCCTTCGCCATCAGGCGGACCAGTCCAACGTGCGGGTCACGGCCGTGCCGAATCCGAGCCAGGTGAGGGCATCGAGGGGGATGCCGGCGATGATGCCCTGCGCGCTCCAGAGCCCGAGGGCGAGGACGAGCCAGAAGAGGCCGAGCAGTGCGGGGAAGGCCGCGGGTCCCGGCGCGCGGAGCGCAGTCGTGAATGCCGGCCAGACCCCGGTGACGAAGAGCGCCGCGAGGAGCGCGAGCCCGACGACGCCCAGGTCGGCGAGTGTCTGTGCATACAGATCCTGCACTCCAAACGACTTCGTCGAGCTCGGGAACGCGCCGGACGCGACGTTGGGGAAGCGGCGGTGGGCAGCCGGCAACTCGGGGCCGTACGTCGCATAGTCGTTTGACGCCTCGAAGCCCGCGCCGGCGATGGGATGGCGTAGCCAGATGCGGACGCCGATGTACGCGAGCAGCGTGTGCTGCGGATACGTCTGGATGTTCTTGGAGGCGGCCGCGCTCGTATGCCTGACACCGAGGAAGCTGAAGAACTGGCCGTAATCTCCCGACCGGTAGACGACCACGCCGAGCGATGCGAGCGCGATCGCGCCCACGGCCGCGACGAGGGTGGCGCGACGCATGAGCCCGCGGCGTGCGACGACGAAAACGGCGATCGCGGCTGCAGGGACGAGGCCGATCACGCCCGACGTCGCACCGCCGATCGCAAAGCCGACCACACCGGAGACGATCGCGACCCATGCTCCCGCCCGCAGGCGACTCTGCGCTCCCCAGAGCAGCGAAAGAGCACCGAGACCGAGCATCATGCCGGAGAAGGCGGCGAAGTCTTGCGTTCCCAGGAACGAGGGCTCACGCTGTCCCTGCCCCCAGCCGGCGGCGATCTCCCAGCCGGACCATTGCAGGACTCCGACCACGGTGGCGGCCACCGACCACGCGACGAGCGTCCCGAGCACGAGCAACGCGTCGGCCCGGCGGCGCACGAGCAGCGGGATCGCCGGCGCGAGCAGCGCATACGCGGCGAACTCGCCCGCAGTGACGACGTGCGTCCTGAACGGGTATGCACGCGACGAGGCGAGCGGAAGGAGCGTCGCGGCGCCGATCCACGCGAGGAACAGGAGCCCGGTGACCCACACGGGCAGGCCGGGCCGAAGCGGGGCAAGGCCGCGCGCACGGACGGCCGCGGCGGCCGCGAGTGCTGCCGCCAACACCATGAGGTCGGAGAGCTTCACCGTCGCGGGGCCTGCCCTGAACGACGGCTGGTAGTTCAGGTGCAGGAAGACGATCGGAAGCGCTGCGGCGAGGACGAGGGCTCCGCCCGATATGTCCCGTGGAAGCGCGAGCAGCTGTCCTCGCGGCATGGCTGCGGCGGGCAGGCGCACGGGCCGAGTGTAGTGAGGATCAGCCGGACGCCCTCACTACACTGGCCCGTTGATGGACGGCTCGGTCCTCCGGCGCCGGGCGGGTGCCGCCGCAGGCACCTACGCGTCGATCGTGCTCGGCTTCCTCGGCACGATCGTCGCCGCCCGCGTCTTCTCGACCGCAACCCTCGGTCTGTACACCCTCGTCATCTCGTCGGCGGGCTTCTTTCAGACACTCCTCGACCTGACGATCGAGGAAGCGCTCATCAAGTTCGGCTTCCGGTACGTGACGCGCGAGGACTGGGGGCGGCTGCGGCGGATCTTCCGGCGGACGTTCGTCTTCAAGGCCCTCGGGGCGACGCTGGCGGGCGCGGCGCTCGTCGGGCTCGGCGCGGGTGCGGCAACGGTGTTCCACCACTCGGAGCTGCGGACGCCGCTGATGATCGCGGCGCTGCTCCCGCTTGCGCAATCGCCGGAGGGGATGGCCGCAGTCCCATTGATGCTGCGGGGCCGCTACGACGTGCGCGGCTTCTTCAACATGACGTCGATGGCGCTTCGGCTCACCGCGATCGCGGTCGGGACGCACTTCGGCCTCACGTGGACGATCGCCGCCATCGTCCTCGCGCAACTGGCCGCCTCCGCGGCGATCGGTGTGGCGGGGCTCGTCGCGTTTCGCAAGTTCCCGACCGCTCCCGTCCGTCCGCTCGGCGAGGACGCGCGCGAGTTCATGCGCTTCATCGGACAGTCGAGCCTCGCGACCGGCGTGGTGTCGCTGCGCGGCACGCTCACCCCCATGGTGCTCGGCATCGTGTCGACCACGTCGCAGGTCGGGTACTTCCGTGTCGCACAGTCGCCGCAGACCGGGTTCAACGCCGTCTCCGCGCCGATCCGGATGGTGCTCCTCAGCGAGCAGACGCGCGACTGGGAGCGCGGCAAGAGCGAGAACGTCTTCGCCGGTGTCCGCCGTTACACGGTGCTCGCGTTCGTCGGCAGCGTCGTGCTTCTTCCACCACTGCTCGTGTTCATGCCGCAGATCGTGCGGCTCCTGTTCCAGGCGAAGAACCTCGGCGCCGTCAACGCGGCACGGATCATCGTCGCCGGCGGCGCCGTCCAGTTCGTCGTCGGCTGGTCGAAGTCGTTCGCGGTGACCGTGGGTCGTCCGAAGCTCCGCATCTGGACGCACGGGATCGAGACGATCGTGCTCATCCCGCTCGCGGTAGCCCTGGGATGGCTGTGGGGGGCGAGCGGCGCCGCTGCCGCCGTGCTCGCCTCGAGCATCGTCTTCGCGTTGGCATGGGGCGTGCTCTACGCACGCATCCGCCGCGAGCCGCCGCCGATGACGCCGGGGCAGCCGTTCGAGCCCGAGATCGTGACCCTGCCGACATGAAGGTTCTCGTCGTCAGCGGGATCTGGCCACCCGACGTCGGCGGCCCGGCGAGCCACGCACCGGACGTGGCCGACTTCCTGCACGAGCGCGGTCACCACGTCGAGGTGGTCACGACCGCCTGGACGCCGCCGGCGCCTACGCCGTACCCCGTCCACTGGGTGTCGCGGTCACTGCCGAAGGGTCTCATCCATGCCCGATGCGCAGTCCTGGTGGCCGCGCGGGCTGCGCGCGCGGCCACCGTCTACACGACGGGCATGTTCGGCCGCAGTTTCGCCGGTGCGACCGCCGCGAGGAAGCCGTATGTCGTCAAGCTCACCGCAGACCCGGCGTTCGAGCGCGCCCGCAGGCGCGGCGTCGTCGTCGGCGACGTCGACGAGTTCCAGCAACGCTCCGGCGCGCGCCTGGCCGTGCTTCGGCTTGCACGCGACGTCGAGCTGCGCCGCGCCGCGCACGTCTTCTGTCCGAGCGACTACCTGCGGACGCTCGCGGTCGGGTGGGGAGTCCCCGCCGAGCGCGTCAGCGTCGTGCCCAACCCGGCCCCGCGCCTCCCCGAGCTCAAGCCCCGGGAGGAGCTTCGCCGCTCGTTCGACATGAACGGCGCGACGCTCGCGTTTGCGGGGCGCCTCTCCCCGCAGAAGTCGCTCGAGCTCGCATTCGCGGCGGTGGACGCGGTCGACGGCGTCTCGCTGCTCGTCGCCGGGGACGGCGACGAGCGCGCGCGGCTCGAGGCCGTCGCCGGCCCGCGTGTGCGGTTCCTCGGCGCGCAGCCGAGGAAGCGCGTGCTCGAGCTCTTCCGCGCCGCCGACGCGTCCATCCTCTCGTCGAGCTGGGAGAACTTCCCGCACACGGTGGTCGAGGCGCTCGCCGCCGGTACGCCGGTGATCGCCACCGACGTCGGCGGCGTCGCCGAAGTCGTCGTCGACGGTGAGAACGGCCTGCTCGTCCCAGCCGGCGACGGCGCGGCGCTCGCGGAGGCGGTCCGCCGCTATTTCGACGACGAGCACCTGCGCGCGCGGTTGCGCGCGCATGCGGCGGAGTCCGTGCGTCGATACGACCGCGACGCCGTCTTCTCCCGCATCGAGCAGGCGCTCGCGGACGCGATCCGATGATGCCTCGGGTGCTGTTCGTGAGCCGGACGCGGTACCGGTTGCCGCTCGACGCGCAGGTCGCGCGCAAGTGGGATGCGCTCGCAGAGCAGCTCGACCTGCGCGTGCTCGCCACCGGCGACGACGGCGACGCCCGCTTTCATCTCGTGCCCGCGCGGTCGCCCGCCTTCTACCTGTCGCTGCCCCTGCACGTCGCGCGCGAGCTGCGCACATTCCGACCCGCGGTGATCGTTGCGCAGAGCCCTTACGAGGCGGGCGCCGCGCTCGCCGGCCGCGCGCTCGCGCGCGTCCCGGCGCGCGTCCTGTTGGAAGTGCACGGCGACTGGGAAACAGCGACGCGCTACTACGGCTCGCCGTTGCGGCGCCTGTTCGAGCCGGTCAGCCGAACTGTCGCTCGCGCCGCCGTTCGCCACGCCGACGCCGTGCGCACCGTTTCGCCGTTCACGAGCGCGCTCGTGCGCCGCCTCGGCGTCGAGCCGGCGGCGACGTTCACGACGTACTACGACTCCTCGGCGTTCACCGCGCGGCCGCCGGTGCCGGTCCCGGCAGTGCAGCGCGCGCTCTTCGTCGGAGTTGCAGAGCGCTACAAGAACGTGCATGCGCTCGCGGACGCGTGGCGCCGCGTCGCGGCCCGCCTTCCCGAGGCGCAGCTGCACGTCGTCAGCCGCGGGCGCGAGCGTGCCGTCTTCGAACGGCTCGTCCGCGACCTGCCGCACCAGGTGCAGTGGGACGAGTGGCTCCCGTCCGAGCGCGTCGCAGCTGCGCTCGACGAGGCCGCCGTCTTCGTGCTCCCGTCATTCTCCGAGGGCTTGCCTCGCGTCGCGATGGAGGCGTTCGCACGCGGCCGCGGTGTCGTCGGCGCGCGTGCGGGAGGCATACCCGACATCGTCGAGGACGGCGTCAGCGGCCTTCTCGTTCCGCCCGCGGATCCCCAGGCGCTCGCCGCCGCGCTCGTGCGCGCGCTCTCCGAGCCCGGGCTCGCCCAGTCGCTCGGCGCTGCCGCGCTAGCGAGCTCGGAGCGCTGGCTCCAATCGCCGGAGCAGTTCGCGACGCGGATGCGCGACCTCGTCGACGAGATGCAGCGTTGAAGCTGATCTTCGCGACTCAGCAGGTCGACCCTGTGCATCCGACGCTGGGCGCCGCCGAGGCAATGGTGCGCGCACTCGCCGAGCGCGTCGACGAGGTGGTCGTCTTCGCCTCTTCGTCGGGGCCCCTCCCGGCCAACGCTCGCTTTCGCAGCTTCGCCTCCCCGACGCACGCGCTCCGCGGCCTTCGCTTCGAGGCCGCACTCGCACGCGAGCTCGCCCGCGGCCGCCCCGACGGCTTTCTCGCGCACATGTCGCCGGTGTATGCGCTGCTCGCCGCGCCCCTACTGAAGCCGTTGCGCGTGCCCGTCCTGCTGTGGTTCACGCAGCAGCGCGGAGGGCCGAACTTCCACCGCTCGGTTCGCATCGTCGACACGATCCTCAGCGTCGACGAGCGCAGCGTCCCCGTGTCCTCGCCGAAGATCCGTGCGATCGGGCACGGCATCGAGATCGACGGATTCGAGTGCAGCGAACGGCCCAGGCGCGACGGCGTTCACCTTCTCTCGCTCGGCCGCTACTCGGAGGTCAAAGGGCACGATGTCGCCGTTCGTGCGCTCCCTGCCTTTCGCGGCGCGCAGCTGACCGTGCGGGGAGAGGAGGCGACCCCGAACGACGCGATCGTCCGCGCGCGTCTCGAGGCGCTCGTACGCGAGCTCGGTCTCGAGGAGCGCGTGCGCCTTCTCGATGCGGTGCCGCGAGTCGAGGTGCCGAGGCTCTTGGCCCAAACGGACGTCCTCGTGAACGCCACGCACGGCATGAGTGCGGACAAGGTCGTCTTCGAGGCGCTCGCCGCCTGCGCTCCCGTCGTGGCGGCATCGCCGGTGTTCGACCGGCTGCTCCCGCCGGAGCTTCGGTTCACGGACGGCGATCCTGCGGGTCTCGCTTCTGCGATCCGAGCGGCGACTGCATTGCCCTTGGAGGAGCGTCGCCGCCTGCGCGAGCGGGTGCAGGCCGAGCACTCGGTCTCGCACTGGGCGGACGAGGTCGTCGCAGCCGTTAGGCTGGCCCGCAAGTGAGCACTGTTCTCGTCACGGGCGGCGCGGGATTCATCGGGTCGCACGTCTGCGCCGCGCTCGCCGCGGAGGGGCACGAGGTCGTCGCCGTCGATCCGCTCCGAACGTATGCCTACTCGTTCGAAGCGCACCACTGGCACGGGCTGCGCTACCGCCGAGAGGTTCTGCTCCGCGATTCCCGCGTCGTCGTCGCCTCGACGGAGAACCGCGACGAGCTGCGCAAGGTCGTGCTCGAGGCGAGGCCCGAGTACATCCTCCATCTCGGCGCGCTCCCGCTCGCGACCGTCGCGCGTGTCAGCGCCGACCATGCGTTCGAGAGCATCCTCCGCGGCACGTTCAACCTCGTCGAGCTCGCGCTCGAGGTCGGCGTGCAGAAGCTGCTCTACGTCTCGTCGAGCATGGTGTACGGCGACTTCACGCAGATGCCGATGCCCGAGGGTGCGCGCACGGCGCCGAAGGATCCGTACGGCGGCTTCAAGCTCGCCGGTGAGGTGATAGTCGAGACGTTCTCGCGCGGGCACGGGCTCCCGTACGCGATCGTGCGCCCGTCCGCGGTGTACGGGCCGACGGACATGAACGACCGCATCGTCCAGCGCTTCGTCGAGTGCGCGCTCTGGAACCGGCCGCTGACCGTCCTCGATCCCGAGAACACGTACCTCGACTTCTCGTACGTGAAGGACGTCGTGCAGGGGATGATCAAGGTCCTCCTGTCGCCGGTGCAGAACGAGACGTTCAACATCACCGCGGGCGAGGGGCGCACCCTCTCCGAGCTGTACGATCTGCTCCGCGAGCGCTATCCGGACATGCCGGTGGAGGTCTCGACGAAGACGGAGGACTTCCGGCCGAAGCGCGGCGCGCTCGACGTCTCCAAGGCTCGGGAGCTCGTCGGCTACGACCCGCAGTACACGCTCGAGCGCGGGGTGGACGAGTACCTCGCATTCCTGAGCTCGCTGCCCTCGGGCGCGCCCGTACTCGCGTGATCCCGTACTTCGCGCTCGACCGCGAGTTCGAGTCGCTGCGCGAGCCGATCCTCAGCCGCGTGGAAGACGTCTTCCGCTCGGGGCAGCTGCTCCAGGGGCCGTGGATCGCCGAGCTCGAAGCATCGCTCGCCGCGCTCGCCGGTCGTCGCCACGCCGTCGCACTCAACTCCTGCGCGGACGCGCTCTATTTCGCGTTCGCTGCGCTCGGCGTCGGGCCCGGCGACGAGGTGATGGTCCCCGATTTCTCGTTCGCGGCGACGGCGTCGTCAGTGCTCCGCACCGGCGCGTGCCCCGTATACGTCGATATCCACGAGGGATACGAGCTCGATCTTGCACATGCGGAGACGCTTCTCTCCGACCGCACGAAGGCGCTCGTCTACGTCGACCTATACGGGCGGATGGGCGATGCGGCCGCTTTGGAGCGCTTCGTTTCCGAGCACGGGCTGCTCCTCGTCGAGGACGCGGCGCAGACGCTCGGCGCGGTCCGCGACGGCCGCGCGGCAGGGTCAGCAGGCGTCGTCTCATGCTTCAGCTTCGATCCGACGAAGGTCGTGAGCGCACCGGGGAGCGGCGGCGCGCTGCTCACCGACGACGACGAGGTCGCCTGGACCGTGCGCACGCTCAAGGGCCACGGCAAGTCGCCCGCCGGGACGTTCGACCTCGTCGGCCAGAACGCGCAGATGTCGTCGATCGTCGCGGCCGTCCTGTCACTGAAGCTCGAGCACGAGGAGGAATGGCTCCGCCGGCGCCAGGCGATCGCGGCCGCGTACACCGACGCGCTCGCCGGTCACGACGCGATCGCTCCCGAGCGGCCGTCCGACCGCGAGCACGTGTTCCACAAGTACGTTTTTCGCACGCCCGCGCGCGACGCGGTGCAGGCGGCACTGCGGGAACGTGGCGTCGCCACGCTCATCCACTATCCGACGACGCTGTCGGCGCTGCCGTTCGCCGCCGCGTCGCCGAAGCGCGGCGGCGGTGAGCGAGCTGCGCAGTTTGCCAACGAGGTGCTCTCGCTTCCCGTGCACCCGCATCTGCGCGACGACGAGGTCGAGCTCGTATGCGCCGCGCTCGCCGAAACTGTCCGGTGACGAGGCCGCGGGTTCTCTTCGTCTCTCGCGAACGCTTCCGCCTGCCGCTGGACGAGATGCAGCGGCGCAAGTGGGGCGCGGTGGGCGAACTGCTCGATTACCGCATCGTCGCCGCCGCTCAGGCGGGATCGCCGACGACCTCGGAGCGGATGACGCTCGCGCCCCCGGCGCATGTGCTCGACGGCCCGCTCTACTACGCGCGGCTGCCGCTGCGCATCTCGCGCGAGCTGCGCACGTTTCGCCCCGAAGTCGCTGTCGTCCAGGGCGTGCACGAGGCGACGGCATTCCTCGCGGCCCGGCGGCTCGCACGGATCGACGCGAAGCTCGTGCTCGATATCCACGGCGACTGGCGTGCGGCCACTCGGCTGTACGGCTCGCCGGCTCGCCGATTGCTCAACCCGGTCAGCGACGCAATGGCGCGGACTGCTGTTCGCCACGCCGACGCGATTCGCACGCTGTCGCCGTTCACGAGCGCCCTCGTCCGCCGCTATGGCCGCGAGCCGGCCGGCGAGTTCCCGGCGTTCCTCGACCGGACGGTCTTCCTCGCGGGAACGCCGACGCCGCTGCCCGAGCGGCCGCGCGCGCTCTTCGTCGGCGTGCTCGAGCGCTACAAGGGATTCGACACCCTGGCGGCAGCATGGCCGCGGGTCGTGGACGCGGTGCCGCGCGCCGAGCTGCACGTCGTCGGCCGGGGCACGCTGGCTCCGCTCGCTCGCGGGCTCGGCATCCGCTGGACGGAGTCGCTCGATGTGGCCGGCGTGGCGGCGGCGATGGACGAGGCGACCCTCCTCTGCCTTCCCTCACGCGCGGAGGGCTTCGGCCGGGTCGTCGTCGAGGCGATGTGTCGCGGCCGCACCGTCGTCGGCGGGAACGCAGGCGGCATTCCGGACCTCGTGGAGGACGGCGTCACCGGCCTGCTGGTGCCGCCGGGCGACCCGGCTGCGCTCGCCGACGCGCTCGTCCGCGTCCTCGGCGACCGTGAGACGGCCGCGCGTCTCGGAGCCGCCGCCCGGCGGAAAGGCGAGGAGTTGATGCCGACCCCTGACGAGTACGCGGCCCGTGTCGCGGCCGTCGTCGACAAGGCGGCGGGCTAACCTGAGCGGGTGCCCGTGCTCCGCGAGCAGGTCAAGCAGGTCCTGAAGAACGCCGTCTACCGGACGATCGGCGAGACGGCGAACGGCCTGGGCGCCGTGAACGGCGACGGCCGGATGCTGCGCGTCCTCATGTACCACAAGGTCAACGACCTGCCGAACAACCGGATGTCGATGCCGGTGTCGCTCTTCGACGAGCAGATGGCGCAGCTGAAGGAGCTCGGCTACCGCGTCGTCGACCTCGACGCCGTCCTCGCCCACTACGGCGAAGGCGCTCCGCTTCCCGAAGGCGCCGTTCTCATCACGTTCGACGACGGCTATCGCGACAACCTCCTCAACGCCGCACCTGTGCTGAAGAGCCACGGCTACTCGGCGGTGCAGTTCGTGCCGATCGCCTACGTCGGCGACACCCAGCCGCTGCCGCACGAGCGCTACCTCGCCGCGCACGGCGTGCACAACCCCACCGTCGACTGGGCCGAGATCCGCGAGCTCGAAGGTTACGGGGTCCGCATCGAGTCGCACGGCATCAGTCACAAGCCGCTCGCCGAGCTCGAGATCGACGAGGCCGCGCGCGAGATCGCGATCTCGAAGCTCCAACTGGAGGAGAAGCTCGGCCGGCGGGTGCGTGCGTTCTCGTACGTGAAGGGATCGGAGGCCGACTACAAGCCGGTGCACCCGAGCCTCGTCAAGCAGGCGGGCTACGACATCGCGTTCACCGCGGTCTCCGGCGCGAACACCCCGCAGAGCGATCCGTTGCAGCTCCGCCGGTACAACGTCGAGCCCTATTCGCCGCGCACGTTCGAGCTCGTGCTCGCGGGCGCGTGCGACCTCATCTCGATCAAGGACACGGTCACCGGCACGCACGCTCGGCGTCTCTTCAACGCCGCGCTCGGTACGTCGTCGCGCTGATGCCGTCCGCCGACTGGGAGCTCGTCCCATACGAGCGCAGCCGCCGCGGCGACTTCCTCGCGCTGATGCGAGACGTCTACGACGGGACGTGCTGGTCCGAGGAGGAGTTCGAATGGTGGTTCGAGCAGAACCCCACCGGCCACTTCATCCTCAACCTCGCGGTCGACGGCGGTCTCACGCTCGGTGCCGCGGCCCAGTCGTACGCGCGGCTGGTGATCGACGGCCGCGAGGCGGAAGCGTCGTTCACGATCCACGTGATGACGAGCCCGGAGGCGCGGGGCAAAGGCGTCTTCTCAGGCCTCCAGCTGCACAACGACGACGTCGCCGCCCGGTCCGGCGCGCGACTCGCGCTCGGATTCACGAATCCGATGGCCGGGCCCATCTTCGTCTCGAAGCTCGGCTGGGAGGAGCTGTGCTGGCTGCGCGTGTGGGCGCGGCCCAAGCGGCCGCTGCGCGCGTTCCACCACCTGCGCGCACACGGAAAGCCCACCGGCGGCGTGCGCGGCGCCGTCGAGGAGTTCGGTGAGCGCCACGAGGAGATCTACCGCCGCGCCGCATCCGAATGGCCGACGCACTTCATCAAGAGCGCTGCCTATCTGAACTGGCGCTACCGGCAGTCGCCCCGGCGGTACGCGAGCTTCTCCACGGACCGCGGCTTCGCCGTCGTCGGGTGGGGGGTGTTCCGCGGCATCTCGGCCGGGCTCGTGTGCGAGCTCGTCGGCGGAGACGGCATGCGCCTCCTGAACCGCTGCGTGCGCGCTGCCGACGCCGACATCGTCATCGCAATGCCGAATCCCGGTGAATACGCGACGTATCTCGCAGCCGGCTTCGTGCCGACCCCTGCCGCGATCAGGTTCATCGGCCGCTCGCTCCAGCCCGACGAGCCGCTGCCGCACGGGCGCGCCGCCTTCCGCTTCTCGCTCGGCGACACCGACATCTTCTGATGGCGAAGAGAAAGCTCGTTTTCATCACGCAGGTCGTCGACCCGGCCGATTCGAATCTCGGCGCCACGCGCGCGAAGATCGCCGCGCTCGCTCGGCGCGTCGACGAGGTCGTCGTCGTCTGCGACCGCGGTCTAGCCGGCACGCTTCCCGACAACTGCCGGCTCCGCGTCTTCGGCGCCCCGACGCGCGCGCGACGTGCCGTGCGATACATCGGGGCGATCGTGTCGGAGCTGCGAGATCCGCCCATCGCGGTCGTCGGACACATGGTGCCGCTGTATACCGTCGTCGCGGCGCCGTTCGTCCGCCTGCGGCGCGTGCCGCTGATGCTCTGGTACACGCACTGGAAGGCGCACGTCGTGCTCCGCATTGCGACGGTCGTGTGTACGCAACTCCTGAGCCTCGACGAGCGATCGTTTCCGCTCCGCTCGAGCAAGGTGTACGGCATCGGGCACGGCATCGATCTCGACGAGTTCCCCTGCCAGCCGCTCAACCCGACCGCGGGACGGCCGTTGCGGGTGATGTCGCTCGGCCGGTACACCGAGCCGAAGAAGCTCGACGAGATGATCGAGGGTGTCCGCATCGCCCGCGAGCGCCGCCTCGACGTGCGGATCGACCTGTACGGGACGACCGGTGCACCGCCGCTGGAGGCGTACAAGCGGCAGCTGGAGGAGATGGTCTCCCGGCCCGAGTACCGCGCCTTCGCGACCGTTGGAGGAGCGATCCCGCGCACCGACCTGCCGCCCGTCTACGGTGAGGCGGACATCGTCGCGTCCGACTTCATCTCTCCGGACAAGATCGTGCTGGAGGCCTGCTCGTCGTGCCGTCCGGTCCTTGCATCCGACAAGTCGTTCGACCGTCTCTTCGCCGGGATCGAGCCGCCGCTTATGTTCGTGCGCGGCCGCCCGGAGACGTTCGCCGACCGGCTCCAGGCGCTGGCGGCGCTCAGCGACGAGAGCCGGTACGCGATCGGGACGGAGCTCCGCGAGCGGGTGCGCGCGCAGCACTCCGTCGAGACGTGGGCGGACGCGATCCTACGATTGGCGGAATCGTGAAACGCAACCCCGTGATCCACATGCAGAAGGTGGCAGGCATTTCCGGCTCGGAGGCGCACCTGCTCTCGCTGCTGCCGCTGCTGCGCGAGCGCGGCTGGGACGCCCGGATGGTCGTGCTGCACGAGAGCGAGCCCGGAGCTCGTACGTTCGTCGACGCGATGCGCGAGCGCGGCGTGCCCACCGAGGCGTGGCGGATGCGCGTCGACCTCGACCCGCGGGTGCCCGCGCGGCTCGTGCGCCGCCGACCGGAGATCCTGCACACGCACCTCGTGCACGCCGACCTGCTCGGCCTTCCCGCGGGCGCGCTCGCGCGCGTGCCGGTGCGCGTCAGTACCAAGCACGGCTTCAACGAGTTCCGGGCGAACCGGCTGCTCGCCGCGGCCGACCGCGCCGCGGGACGCTGCGCGCACGCGCAGATCGCCATCTCGGCCGGCCTCGCCCGTTACCTCGTCGCGACGGAGGGCTTCGCCCCCGACGCGTTCACGGTCGTCCACTATGGGATCGAGCCCGGGGCCGAGCC
>JBOGZQ010000114.1:0-6048 GCA_050697375.1 Gaiellaceae bacterium
CGTCGAAGCTGCGCAACGCGCGCGGCCCGAAGAGCTCGCCGTAGCGCTCGTAGAAGCGGCGGAGGACGGCCATCCGGAACCGCTCCCGCGCGAGCGCGAGCGGCGCCGCCGCCTCCAGCGCCTCCTCCAGCAGAGCCGCGACGTCTCGCTCGCGCACGCGCACGTAGACGCCGTCGACGAGCGCGACGAGCTCCTCCGGCGCCGGAACGACAGCGATCTCGACCGCCCGCGCCACGACATCGCGCAGCCGCGGGTCTCCCTTCAGCCGCGCCACGTCGGGCTCCTCCTCGCGGACGGCCTCGATCCCGTCGACCAGCTCGGTGACGGCGCGCTGCTCGACCGCCTCCTCCCCGAGCGTCGGCAGGACGTGCGAGACGTACTCCATGAACGTCGGGTTCGGGCCGACGACGAGCACGCGGCGCAGCTGCTCGCGGTGCGTGAAGAGAAGCCACGACGCGCGATGGAGGCCGACCGCCGTCTTGCCCGTGCCCGGCCCGCCCTGCACGACGAGCGCGCCCTCCGGCTCGGCGGTGATGAGGCGGTATTGATCCGACTGGATGGTCGCCACGATGTCGCGCATCCGTCCCTCGCGCCGCCGGTCGAGCTCCTCGAGCAGGAAGTCACTCACCGTCGCGCCCTCGACCGCGGAGCCGTCGAGCAACTCGTCGGAGATGGCGGTGAGCCGCCGGCCGTCCGTCTGGAAACGCCTGCGTTGGGTGACGCGCTGCGGATCAGTCGGCGTCGCCGTGTAGAACGGGCGCGAGGCCGGCGCCTGCCAGTTGACGACGAGCACCTCGTGGGCGTCGTCGTGCACCCAACGGCGGCCGACGTACAGCGGGCGCAGCGTCCCGTCCAGCGTCAGGCGGCCGAAGCAGAGCCCGCGCTCGGCATCCTGAAACGTCTTCTGCCGCCGCTTGAGCCACGCTTCCATCGCGATCGCGGCGAACTCGGTCGCAGCACGATCCTGCGCGCCCTCGAGCGTCGCGCGCATCTTGTCGAGGCAGTCGTACGCGTTGTCGACGTACGCCTGTTCCTGTGCCAGCTCGGGATGAGCCATAAGCTCAGCCTAGTGAAGCTTGGCCTAAACCTCGGCTACGCGGCGCCGGGCACGAATCCCGCCTCGCTCGTCCCGCTCGTGCGGGAGGCGGAGCGCCTCGGCTACGACTCTGCGTGGGCCGCGGAGGCGTGGGGCACGGATGCGGTCACCGTGCTCGCATGGATGGCGGCGAGCACGAGCCGCATCAAGGTCGGCTCGGCCATCCTCCAGATCCCGGGGCGGACGCCGGCGAACACGGCTATGACGGCGGCGACGCTCGACCTGATGTCGGGCGGCCGCTTCATCCTCGGCCTCGGCACGTCCGGGCCGCAGGTGGTGGAGGGCTGGCACGGCCAGCCGTGGGGAAAACCACTCGGCAAGACGCGCGAGTACGTCGAGATCGTGCGCGCGGCATTGCGCCGCGACGTCGTCGAGCACGAGGGCGAGCACTATCGCGTCCCGTACGACGGGCCGGGAGCGACGGGTCTCGGCAAGCCGCTCAAGTTGATGCTGCGGCCGCTGCGCGCGGACATCCCGATCTACCTCGCCGCCATCGGCCCGAAGAACGTCGCGCTCGCGTACGAGATCGCCGACGGCTGGCTGCCGATCTTCGTCGACCCCGAGCGGTTCGCAGACGCCTTTCCCGCGCCGCCGGCGGGATTCGAGATCGCGGCGACCGCGAACGTGCTCGTCGGCGACGACGTGCAGGCGCTGCGCGACTCGCTCAAGCCGCACCTCGCGCTCTACGTCGGCGGCATGGGCGCGAAGGGAAAGAACTTCTACAACGCGCTCGCGCGCCGGTACGGGTGGGAGGACGCGGCAGAGCGGATCCAGGAGCTGTACCTCGGCGGCCACCAGCGCGAGGCGATCGCTGCGGTGCCGGACGAGCTCGTCGACGCCCTCGCGCTCGTCGGCCCGAAGGAGCGGATCGCCGACCGGCTCGCCGCCTGGCGCGAGACGCCGGTGACGACACTCATCGTCGGGTCGCCGCAACCGGAAGCGCTCCAGACGATGGCGGAGTTGCTCCTCTAAAAAGACTCCAAAGGCGCCGCTTGCGGCGCCGACCATAAAAGGCAGAATTGCTCCGCCAATTCTGCCGCTAAAAATGCCTAGTCCCCGTGAACCCGAGGGCCCACAGGGACTTGGCAAACGGCAATCTCTCAGAACGGCGACCCGCTGTCAAGCGCCGCGAAGGAGCCCGCCTCGAGCATCTGCTTTGCCGCCTTGGCAGCGGCGTCGGCGGCGACCCAGGTCAGCCGCCCGCCGACGCTGATCCGCTGCGCGCCCGCGCCGAAGATGTCGGCGGCCGTGAGGCTCGGCATCGCGAGGACGTTGACCGGCTTGTCGACCGCAGCGCAGACGGCGCGGATCTCCTCGACCGTCCGCAGTCCCGGGGCGTATAAGCAGTCGGCGCCGGCCTGCGCATACGTCTGGAGGCGCGCGATCGTGTCGTCGAGGTCCGGGTTGCCGCGGATGTGGTTCTCGGCGCGGCCGGTGAGGACGAACGGGAACCCGAGGCCGCGCGCGACCTCGGCAGCGGCGGCTACGCGCTCGGCCGCCTCCTCGAGCTCGTACAGCCGCCCGGACGGGTCCCAGTCCTCGATAGAGCCGCCGACGGCGCCGGCCTCCGCGATGCAGCTGATTGCGACGGCGGGATCGCCGTAGCCGTTCTCGAGGTCGACCGAGAGCGGGATGCTCGTCGCATCGGCGACCGCACGCACATGCAGGGCGACGTCGTCGAGCGTCGCGCCGCCGTCGACCCGTCCGAGCGTGAATGCGAAGCCGGAGCTCGTCGTCGCGAGCGCGGGGAAGCCGAGCTCCTCGAGCACGCGCGCCGAGCCGGCGTCCCACGGGTTCGGGATGAGGAACGGCTCGCCCGCGTGCAGCGCGGCGAACGCGGCTGCCTTCTCGGCTTGCGTCGGCACAACGCCGAGGCTATCTAGCAGGCGCCGGGCTGCGCCGTGCCGCCGGGGCCGTCCTCGTGCTGGTCGCCGGCCGGCGTCTGGAGGCAATACGAGGTCGCGTCAGAGCGGACGAGGACGACACCCGTCCCGGGCGGAAGCGTCGCGCCGGCATAGGTGCCATTCTGCGTGAGGAAGGCCTGCATCGCCTCGTCCGCGCCCTCGAAGTTCGTCGCGGCGACGTTGACCTGCGCCTGCGTGATCTCCTGCTGCACCGGCGGGGAGGTGGGGCCGCTCGACTGCATCTGCTTCGTCATCAGGTAGCCGCCGATCACGAGGACGACGAGCAGGCCGGGGAGTCCGAGCAGACGGGTCACAGTCCCCTCTATATCGTCGGATTCGTGGCGGATCTGGAGATCGAAGTGACCCTCGCCCGCTCCGGGCCGCGGTACGTCTCCCCCGATCTCGAGTTCGCGGTCTGGTCGGCGACGCTCGGCGAGAGCGCCGAGGGCGAGCCGGTCACGCTCGCCGGGCCGCTCGGCCACGTCGGCGCGGGCGACCAGCTCGTCGTCGCAGGCGATTACACCGAGCACGCCCGCTACGGCCCCCAGTTCCAGGTGGAGACGTTCCGCTCGGCTCTCCCGAGGACGGCGGACGGAGTCGCGCTCTGGCTGCGCACGCGCGTGCCGGGGATCGGGCCGACGTTCGCGCGCGCGATCGTCGACCACTTCGGCGCGGAGAGCGTGTTCGGCGAGCTCGACCGCGATCCCGAGCGGCTGCGCGAGGTGCGCACGAAGGCGGGGCGCGCCGTCTCGAGGAAGAGCGTCGATCGCGCGATTGCGGCGTGGCGGCAGGTGGCGACGATCCGCGAGGTCGAGACGTTCCTGTTTGGGCATGGAATCGCTGCGGGGCTTGCAGGCAGACTCGTCCGCCAATACGGCGACGACGTCGTCGAGGTGCTGACGCACGATCCGTACCGGTTGATCGAGCTGCCGCGCGTCGGCTTCAAGACGGCCGACCGCATCGCGCGCTCGCTCGGGGTGGAGCTCGACCATCCGCAGCGGCTGCGGGCGGGCTTGCGCTTCGCGCTCGAGGAGGCGGAGGCGGACGGCAACACGTTCCTGCCGCTGGACGAGCTGTGGCCGCGCGCGGGGAAGCTGCTCGAGATCGCCGACGTCGAGCCACTCGAGTCGGCGGTGCGCGCGCTCGTCGCCGAAGCAGAAGCGGTCGTCGAAGGCGACCGCATCTACCGGACAGAGCTGTGGGAGATGGAGCGACGCCTCGCGAAGCTGATCTCCGAACGGGCGTGCAAGGCGGAGCCGCTGTTCGACGTGCCCGACCAGCGCGCGGTCGGAGTCTCCGGCGAGCAGTGGGCGGTCGTCGAGCTCGTGCGCACGCGGCCGCTCGTCCTCCTCACCGGCCTGCCGGGCGCGGGCAAGACGCACACGCAGCGGGCGCTCGTCGAGATCGTGCGACGCGCGCGCATGCGCGTGCTCCTGTGCGCGCCGACGGGGAAAGCCGCGCGGCGGATGCGCGATCTCACCGGCCACGACGCGATGACGATCCATCGCGCGCTCGGCTACTCGCCGTTCGAGGGCGGCTTCACGCACGACGAGGACGATCCGCTCTCCGACGACTACGACCTCGTCATCGTCGACGAAGCGTCGATGCTCTCGCTCGAGCTCGCCGACGCACTCTTCCGCGCGGCCGGCGACTGCCATGTGCTGCTCGTCGGCGACACCGACCAGCTGCCGCCGATCGGCGCCGGCCGCGTGCTCGCCGACCTCGTCGACTGCGGCGCAGTCCCGCGCGTGCACCTGACGGCGATCTACCGTCAGGCTGCGCGGTCGCTCATCGTCCGCAGCGCGCGCAAGATCAACGTCGGCGAGCTGCCGTTCCTCTCACCCGACGACGCGCGCGCGGCGCTCGGCCCCGGGGTCGAGCTCGACGAGGACTTCTTCTTCGTCGCGAAGCAGGAGCAGGAAGCGATGCGCGACGCAGTTCTCGAGCTCGTGTGCGAGCGGATCCCCGACCGGTACGGGCTCGATCCGCGGACGGAGGTGATGACACTCGTGCCGATGCGCCGCGGGACGGTCGGCCTCAATGCGCTGAACGAGGAGCTCGAGGCGCGGCTCAATCCCGGCCATCCGGCGGTCGTGCTCGCGCGCGCGGGCATCCGCGTCGGCTCGCGCATCGTCCAGACGAAGAACGACTACACGGCTGACCGCGAGGTGATGAACGGCGAGGTCGCCTTCGTCGTCGCGTGGGACGAGGAGGAGGCGGAGGCGCGGCTCGTGCTCGACGACGGCGAGCGCGAGGTCGTCGTCCCGGCGGAGGCCCTGGAGACGTACATGCTCGCGTGGGCGCTCACCGTCCACCGCGCGCAGGGTTCGCAGTTCCCGGCGGTCGTTGCGCCGTGGTCGATGGCGTATGCGGTGATGCTTTCGCGCCCGTTGCTCTACACCGCGGTGACACGGGCCGAGAAGCTCTGCGTCATCGTCGGCGAGCGGCGCGCGTTGGCGACGGCGGTCGGGCGCGCCGAAGGTCGCCGGCGGCACTCCGGCCTGGCCGAGCGGATCGTCGATCTCGTCTAGCGAAAAATGCTGCCGACGAGGTTGGCGCCGAGGTTCATCGCCATCCCCATCTCCATCGCGCGGCCGAAGCCGCCTCCGTAGTACCCGCCGAACATCCCGCCGCCCATCATCCCCCCGCCCAGCATGCCGCCGAGCATGCCGTGGTGTTGCTGCTGCGCGGGCTGCTGTGCGCCTTCCTCCATGCCCTCCGGCTCCTTTCCGGGGGCGAACAGCGGCGGTTTCGCGTCGGGGGCCTGAGCAACGCCTCCGACGAAGTCGTGGATCGCGAGGAGCAGCGTCTTCACCTGCGCTTGCTCGTCGTCGACGTCCTGCGCGATCTGCTTCAGGTCGGCCAGCCACCCTGTGGCATTCGAGTCTCCTGCCTTCTCCGCTGCCTGCATCTTGGCCGCGAGGGCCTGCACCGTCGTGGCCACATCCTGGAACTCCGCCTGCAGCTGCTGGAACTCTTGATCGATCGTGGTGGCATCCATGCCGGGATCATCGCACCACGCCGTCGATGCTGTGACTGGGAGCGCTC
>JBOGZQ010000115.1:0-6523 GCA_050697375.1 Gaiellaceae bacterium
TCTTGCCGCCGAGGAGCGTCTGGACGATGCCGCCGCCGGGCAGCGCGAAGCCGCTGGCCGCGAGCCAGAAGAAGACATTGACCGCCACGAGAACGGTGGCCAGGATCGCGAACCTGCGCCGCTTCACACCCACATGATCCCTCGGCGGCAGGAAAGAACGCGTAAGACCTCTGTAAAAGACACGTCTTAGCCGCGTCCCCGCCAGGCACGGCCGGTACCAGGTACCGATACCAAAGGCTCACACGCGCCATGAGGCTCTCGTGACGATCCTGCCCCGTCTGCCCTCTTGCGTGCTCGCGGCCGCGTGACTGGTCAGGCTGGGAGTCGCGCGGATGCCGTGACGGTACCTGGTACCGGTCGTGCCTTTCAGGTGTTCGTGTATTCCGGACCTGACCCGCCTTCGGGCGGGGTGAGGCGGCCGCCCTTGGCGGTGATCGCGCCGCACTGGACGCAATTCGACGGGGCGAGCTGGATCGTGACCGTGCCGTCGCCGCCCTCGGTGCCGAGCTCGTACACGTGGGCCGGGCACATGTTGATCCAGAGGTCGGCGACCTCGCGCGGAACGCGCCGCTCGACGCGGATGTGATTCGGCTGGTCGTCGCGCGTCTTGTTCCCGGAGAGGAAGACGGACGAGAGCTTGTCGAACGTGAGCGTCCCGTCGGGGCCCGGGTAGCGCGACGCGCGATCGGTGCGCAGCAGCGGCTGCTCCGCATCCGGCTCCGCGCGCATCTTCCCGAGCGCAAGCCGCCCCTTCGACACCGTCATCGCGCTCGCGAGCGCGCCGCCGACGAAGAACCCGCGCCCGAACACCCGCCGCATGTCGCGCACCTCGTACAGGTCGCGGCCGATGTAGCCGGAGCGGATCGCGTCGTCGTACGCGCCGAGAGCCGTCGCCGGCGTCGCTCCACGCCGGAGCGACGAGAACGCCGCGTCCGCAGCGAGCCGCCCCGACTCGAGCGCATAGTGCACGCCCTTCAGTCGCGCGATGTTGACGAGCCCGACGCCGTCGCCGCACATGAGCAGCCCGGGCGCGTGCAACTTGCTCGGGAGCGAGTTCCAGCCGCCGCTCGGGATCGTTTTCGCGCCCCACGCGACGCGCTCCCCGTCCTGCAGGAGCCGCCGGACCTTCGGATGCGTCTTCAGCTCCTGAAGCAGGTCGTGCGCCGACAGCTCGACGTCGCGGTAGTCGAGCCCCACGACCATCCCGATCGTGAGCATGTCGTTGCCCATCGGGTAGATGAAGGAGCCGCCGAACTCACGATACTTCGCGGCCGTTCGCAGCGGCCACCCCATCGTGTGGACGACGCTGCGCAGCGGCCGCTCGACCTTCCACACCTCCTTCACGCCGAGCTCCCAGACCTGCGGCTCGGCGCCGCCGAGCCCGAAGTGGTCGAGCGCGACGCCGGTGAGATGCCCCTGCGTCCCCTCGGCGAGCACCGTCACCTTCGCGACGATGTCGGCGCCCGGCTCGAAGTTGCCGAGCGGCTCGCCGTCGCGACCGCGGCCCTTGTCGCCCGTGCGCACACCGACGACGCGGCCGTGCTGCACGAGCAGCTTCTCCGCCGTCGTCTCCGGGAGGATCGTCGTCCCGCGCTCCTCCGCATCGTCGGCGAGCATGCGACCGAGACGCGAGAGCGAGAACACCCAGTTGCCGTGATTGCGCATCGTCGGCGGCGGCGGGACACGCAGCGCGTTCCGCCGCGTGAGGACGTACACCGACTCGCCGTGCACCTCGCCGTACGACGGCAGGTCTTCGACGCGATAGCCGAGCTTGCGCAGCGCACGCGGATTCACGACCGCGCCCGACAACAGATGCGAGCCCGGTTGCTTGCCCTTTTCCAGCAGCGCGACGGGGACGTCGCCGAGGCGCTTGGCCATGTCGGGGTGCTGCTCGAGCAGCTGCGCGAGCCGGAGCGCGCACGCGAGCCCGGCCGGCCCGGCGCCGACGATGAGGACGCCGACCTCGATGCGCTCGGCGACGGCATCGGTCGGCTCGCCGACGAACTCGCTCGCCGCGAACGGCGGCGGAAAGTCGGACGCGCGCGTCAACTCTTGCGCTGCTTCACGAGCTCGGTCAGCTGCGGAACGATCTCGTGGACGTCGCCGACGACGCCGAGGTCGGAGAACTCGAAGATGGGCGCGTTCGGATCCTTGTTGATCGCGACGATGACGTTCGACGACTGCATGCCGACCTTGTGCTGGATCGCGCCGGAGATGCCGAGCGCGACGTACAGCTTCGGCGACACCGTCTTCCCCGTCTGCCCGATCTGCGCCGCGTACGGATACCACCCGGCGTCGACGACTGCGCGCGTCGCGCCGACGGCGCCGCCGAGCGCGCGCGCGAGCTCCTCTGCGAGCGTGAAGTTCTCGGGAGCGCCGAGACCGCGCCCGCCGGCGACGATCACGTCTGCGTCCTCGATCGACGGGCCGCTCGCCTCCTCCAGCTGCTGGTCGACGATCCGCGCGGCCTGCGAATGCTCCTCCAGCTCGACGGCGGCCGGCACGACCTCGGGCTCCGCGCCTCCCGCCGGTGCCGCGTCGAACGAGCCGGCGCGGAAGAGCGCGAGACGCGGCGCCGCCTTCCAGCCCACGTCGACGAGCACCGAGTCGCCGATCGCCGGCCGCTTGCCGACGAAGTCAGCGGTGACGTCGACGAGATCCCAGTTCAGCCCCGCGTCGAGGCGCGCCGCGAGGCCGGCGGCGGTGTCGGCGGCAAGCACCGAGTTGGCGAAGAAGACCGCGTCATAGTCGCCTGCGAGCTTCGCGAGAACGTCGACGCGCGGCTGCGGCAGCGCAGACGCGAGCGAGGCATCGTCCGCGACATACACCTTCTTTGCGCCGTATGTCCCCACCTCAGGCGCAAGCGACGACACGCCGTCGCCGACGAGCACCGCGTCGGCATCGCCGAGCGACGCCGCCTTCGCGAGCACGCCGAGCGACCCCTTCTGCAGCTCGCCGCCGTGATGCTCGACAAAAACGAGGATGCTCATACGAGGCGCTTCTCCGCGAGGAAGTCGACGATTGCCTGCGCAGCGTTCGCGTCGCCCTCGATCTTGCGCGAGTCGCCGCGCGAAGGTGGATCGCCGAGCGCGAGCACCTCGGTCTTCGAGCCTGCCTCCCCCGCGTCCTCGGCGCCTACGCCGACGTCCGCGAGCGAAAGCGTGTCGAACGGCTTCTTCTTCGCGCCCATGATCCCCTTGAGCGAGGGGTAGCGCGGCTCGTTGATCGCGTCGCTGACGGCGACGACCGCCGGCAGCGGCGTCTCGATCACGTCGTAGCCGAACTCGGTCTGGCGCTTCACCCGCACGGTCTCGCCGGAGACGGTCATCTCCGCCGCCTGCGAGACGACCGGCCGGCGCAGGCGCTCGGCGACGGCGGCCCAGAGGACTGCGCCGTCGGCGTCCGCCGCCTGCTGGCCGAAGAGGATGAGATCGGCCTCCTCGCGCGCGAGCGCGCCCGCGAGCACCTTGCTCGTCGCCACGAGGTCGGAGCCGGCGATCGCCCCGTCGCTGACGAGGACGGCACGGTCGGCGCCCATCGCGAGCGCCTTGCGCAGCGAGTCGGCAGCCTTCTCGGGCCCCACCGACACGACGACGACCTCGCCCTCGCCGTCCCCCTTGAGCCGCAGCGCCTCCTCGACGGCGTTCGCGTCGAAGTGGTTCAGGGCGCCCTCACCCGATCGGTCGAGCCGCTTCGAGCCAGGCTCGATCCGGCCATGTCCCTCGGGGACGTGCTTGACGCAGACCGCGATCTTCATGCCGCGCGCGATCCTATCCCGTCGGTGCGATCACCTGGATGCCATAGTGCGCCGCGCCGGCGGCGAGCTGCGCGTCGTAGGTCATGAAGGCGTCGACGTCGCCGCCCTGCGCCAGTCGAAGGGCGGTAACGAGATGGATGGCGTCGAGCGTGGCGATGTTCGCCGGAAGTGCCGTCTCTGCGCTCTCGAGGATCGCGTCGTCGATCGGGACGAGCGCGACGTCGGCGAGCAACGCGTCGGCCTCTTTTTCGAGGTCCTCGCCGAGGGCGACTCGTCGCAGTTCCAGACCGAGCAGTCTGCTCGAGACCCTACGGTCGAAGTCCGCGAGGCCGTCAAGTACCGCCTGCGAGTCGGGCTCGGCCAGGAGGACGCGAGCAAGCGCGCTCGTGTCGACGTAGACCCCCACCGACTACTCGAACTTGTCGCGCCGCGTTTCGGCGAGGTACGCGTCGGTCGTCCCAGCTGGATGGCTCCGAAGGCGCAGTCGCTTTGCGGTCTCGACGAGGTCCCCACGAGGGATGGTCGCGCCGTACTTGCGGGCGAGCTCGGCGTAGCCGTCCGTCGTCGTCGGGATGAGCCGAGCGACCTCATTCCCGCGCTCGGTCACGACGAGCTCCTCGCCCGCCTTCACGCGGTCGAGATACTTGCTCAGGTTCTGGCGCAGCTCACGGATACCCACTCTCGCGGCCATTGTGCTACATAAAGTAGCACAACTTACATACGGCTCTTCAACGCCTCCACATCGGCGACGAAGACCCTGCTCACCTTGTAGACGCCGACCTGCCGCACGGCGCGCTCGCCCTGGTACCACGCCGCCAGCGCGAGCTTCTCGTTCCCGCCGAACGCGGCGAGCAGATGGTGGAGGAGCGCGACGCCGGCCTCGACGTTGCCGTCCGCCGTGTGCGGGATCGGATGCCCGACGAGCACGTTCTCGACGTAGCGCCACGTCGACGGGAGCAGCTGCATCACGCCCTGCGCGCCGACGGACGAGACGACGTCGTTCTGGTAGCCGGACTCCATCCACGCCAAGGCGCGCGCCAACGATGGATCGACGCGGTAGTGCGACGCCCAGTCGTCGATCGACGCGCGCACGGCCGTCGCATCGGTCGCGGCGACCGACACCGACGCGGGCAGGCGCAGCTTCGCACCGATCAAGAGATAGCGGCTCGGATTCAGCCTGTTCATCCGTGCCAGCGCAGCGAGCGTCGTGTGCGACCGTCGCGCGATGGCGGTGAGCGAGTCGCCGGGCTTCACGACGTACAGCCGCATCGACACGCGCACGGTCGCCCGCACGGGGATGCGCGTCTGCAGCCCGAGCGCGGTGAACGTCGCGCGGCCGGCGACTCCGTCCGGCGCGAGGTGCAGCTCGCGCTGGTAGCGGCGGATGCCACGCACGGTCGGGCCGTCGGCGTACCCGTTCACCGGGACGTCGATGCCGCGCCGCACGAGCAGGAACTGGAGCACGGCGACGTCCCAGCCGAACTCGCCGCGCGCGATCGTGCGCGCACCGAAGAGCGGCGTGCCGAACGGGCCGAGCGCGCGCCGCATCCGCGGGTCGGCGAGGCCGGTGACCCGCAGCCCGTGCGTGTGCTGGAACGAACGAATGGCGGCGACCGTGCGCGGCCCGACGATCGCGTCGATCGGCCCGTCGTACAGGCCTTGCGCGCGCAGGGCGACCTGAAGCCCCGCATGTTGCGGATTCAACGCGCTCGCCGTCGTGGGTGCCGCCAGACCCGCTGCGAGCGCTCCCGCCAGTGCCAGCCGGAAGCGCATGGGCTTCGGATTACTGCGCAGGAGTCGTATCTCCTCCTCGACGGAACGCCCGACGTCAGGCGGGAACGGCGGCCGTGAGGAACTCGACGATGTCGGTCGTCGGCGCGCCCGGACCGAACACGGCGGCGACGCCTTGCCGCTTCAGCTCGCCGGCGTCGTCGTCGGGGATCGTCCCGCCGAGCACCACGAGCACGTCCTCCGCCCCGTTCTCGCGCAGCAGGTCGAGGATGCGCGGCACGAGCGTCATGTGCGCGCCCGAGAGCAGCGAGATGCCGACCGCGTCGGCGTCCTCCTGGATCGCGGTCTCGACGATCTGCTCAGGCGTCTGGTGGAGGCCGGTGTAGATCACCTCCATGCCCGCGTCCCGGAGCGCGCGCGCGACGATCTTCGCGCCGCGGTCGTGCCCGTCGAGGCCGGGCTTCGCGACGACGACGCGGATCTTCCGTTCCATGGCGCGAAGTCTAGGACGCGGCGCTACGGCCGGCCCGAGTGGCCGCGGGCAGCGTCCAGCATGACCTGGTACCTGAACGGCAACGCCGGCTCCAGGGTCGTCCCGTCCGGGTCGACGGCGTTCGTCGAGACGTGGCCGCAGCGCCGGCAGCACTCGTAGGATTCCCCCATCAGGTGCTGGTAGGCGTGGCCCTTGCGCATGCACCGCGTTCGGGCTCGAAGGCGTCGCCGGCTCGGCATACGCGTCACACCCTGAATATCCGCCATAGCAGGGATTTCCTTACGGAGAGACCGGTCATCCCTCAAAATGACCGGGGTGGCCCGGCGGAGGGCCGGGTGCCGGCAGCACCGTGACGGTGAACGTCGCCGTGGACGAGTTGTGCGAGCCGTCGGTCGCCGTGGCGGTGGCGGTCACAGTCGTGCTGCCGAGCGGGAAGACGGAGCCGAGCGGTCTGGAGTAGGTGAGCACGACCCCGCTGATCGGGTCGGATGCAGTGGCGGTGTAGCCGGTGACGTGCGCGCCGTACGGGCCGGTCGCCTCGA
>JBOGZQ010000116.1:0-6094 GCA_050697375.1 Gaiellaceae bacterium
GTCAGGCTTTCGCCCATTGCGCAAGATTCCCCACTGCTGCCTCCCGTAGGAGTCTGGGCCGTGTCTCAGTCCCAGTGTGGCTGATCGTCCTCTCAGACCAGCTACGGATCGTCGCCTTGGTGGGCCGTTACCCCGCCAACAAGCTAATCCGCCGCGAGCTCGTCCTTGGCCGAAGGCCGAAGCTATCTTTTCCGACCGCCCCGAGAGGCTGTCGGGCCATCCGGCATTAATCCGAGTTTCCCCGGGCTATTCCGGTGCCAAGGGTGGATTACTCACGTGTTACTCACCCGTTCGCCGCTGTCCCCGGACCCGAAGGTCCGGTTCTCGCTCGACTTGCATGTGTTAAGCGCGCCGCCAGCGTTCGTCCTGAGCCAGGATCAAACTCTCCGTGAAGAATGTTCGCCGGCCCGAAGGTCGACGAGTCTTTTTCACCTTGAGCTTGTGCTCAAAGTCCATCTCTGTTTAAGCATCGCAAGCGAAGCCGTAGGAGATGAGACAGGGTTCATCTGAAGCCGAACGGCCGAAGCCGTCCGGTCTCGACGTAAAACGCACGCTGTTGAGTTTTCAAAGACCAGGCCGTCGTGACGGCGTAAAAAAGGCCCCGACTCGCGCCAGAGGCCCAAGGAAGCTCGGAAAGCGTATCCCGAATCGTCCGAAGGCGCTCCGTTTTCGTCGTTTGCAGGGACTTTCCTACACCGCCCGCTCGGGCAGCCGGGAGATTGTAGCAAGGCGGGCCTGTACGTCAACCGGAAACAAGCCGCAGGAAGCGGCGTTTTCCCGCTTGCAGAACGGCTCCGTCGAGCTCCGACCACGCGTGGTCGTACCCCTCGACCGCCCGCCCGTCGAGCTTCACGCCGCCCTGGTCGATCGTCCGCCGCCAGTGGCTCGTCGACTCGCCCAGCGTCGACGCCAAGAACGCCGGCAGGTGAAGGGGATCCGGCCCGTCGAGCCGCGCCTCCTCGACCTCGTCCGGCGCTTCATGCCGCCGCACGACCCGCGTGAAGTGATCCTCCGCCGCGCGCGCAGCGTCCTCCCCGTGGGAGCGCCGGACGATGAACCGCGCGAGCGCGAGCTTCGACTCCATCGCATCGCCCGCCGGCGCGGGCTGCTCCGCGACGAGCGTCCACCACTCCGGGAGCTGCTCGTCCGGGATGCGCATCGTCCGGCCGAACATCTCCTCCGGCGGAGCGAGCAGCGGGATGTTGTTGCCGACGGACGAGCTCATCTTCTCGCCGTCCCACGAGAGAAGGAGCGGCGTCGTCAGCGCGACCTGCGGTGCGAGGCCGTACGCCTCCATGACGTCCCGCCCGGCAAGCAGGTTGTACGTCTGGTCGGTGCCGCCGAGCTCGACGTCGGCCTCGATCGCAACCGAGTCGTACGCCTGCATGAGCGGATAGAGCAGCTCGGAGATCGAGATCGGCTCGCGCGCGGCCATCCGCTTCGCGAAGTCGTCGCGCTCGAGCATCCGCGCGACCGTGATCACGCGGGCGAGGCGCACGACCTCGGCGTAGCTCAGCTTCGACAGCCACTCACCGTTGTACCGCACCTCGGTCCGGCCGGGATCGAGAATGACCATCGCCTGCTCGAGGTAGGTCTTCGCGTTGCGGTCGATCTCCTCGTCGGAGAGGACCGGGCGCTCCGCCGACCGCCCGGAGGGGTCGCCGATCCGCGTCGTGTAGTCGCCGATGATCAGGACGCCGGTGTGCCCCTCGTCCTGGAACGCGCGCATGCGCTGGAGCGGGATCGCGCGCCCGATGTGGATGTCGGGCGAGGTGACGTCGATCCCGAGCTTCACGCGCAGGGGGCGACCGAGCTTGAGCTTCTCCTCGAGGCCGCCGGCCGGGAGGACGTCGACAGCGTTGCGCGTGAGGTCTTCGACGCTCAACGCAGGGCGACCGAGAGCGCGACCGGCTCGATGTCGTCCGCCGGCTCGAAGCCGAACACCTGCCCGGCGAACGACAGCGTCGCCTCGATCGAGCGCACGACGTTCTCCTCCTTGCGGAAGCCGTGCCCTTCGCCCTCGAACGGGAGGTACGCATACGGGATGCCTTTGCGCTCGAGCACCTCGACCATCGCCTCCGCCTGCGCCGGCGGGACGACCTTGTCGTCGAGCCCCTGGAGGAGCAGCATCGGCCGCTCGAGCCGGTCGACGAAGTGCACGGGCGACCGCGCGCGATAGATGTCCGCGCGCTCGGGATACGGGCGGATCATCGAGTCGAGGTAGCGCGACTCGAACTTGTGCGTGTACAGCGCGAGCGCCTCCGCGTCCGCGACGCCGAAGTAGCTCACGCCGGCGGCGAAAGCCTCCGGATCGAAGACGAGCGCGCAGAACACGACGTAGCCCCCGGCGCTGCCGCCCTCCACCCAAGTCCGATCGGGGTCGGCGTCGCCCGTCTCCGCGAGATGCTTCGCCGCCGAGACGCAGTCGGCCCAGTCGATCTCGCCCCAGCGCCCGTTCAATAGGCGCCGGTACTCGCGGCCGTAGCCGGTGCTGCCGCGGTAGTTGACATCGACGACGCCGATGCCGCGTTGCGTGAAGTACTGCGTCTCGAGCCCCAGATGCGGCGAGACGTGTGCGGTCGGTCCGCCGTGCGCCGTGACCTGGAGCGGCGGCGCCTCGTCGGCCGGGCCCTCGCAGCCGGGATTGGCAGGCGGGTAGTAGAACGCGTGCGCGTTCACGCCGTCGCCGGCCGGGAACTCGATCGCCCGCGGCACGGAGATGGTCGCGGGGTCGAGCTCGATCTCGAGCGACCGGCGCACCACTTCCGCCCTTCCACCGTCGACGTCGTACGAGACGAGCGTCGACGGCTTCGTCGGCGATCCGGCGGCGAAGACGACGCGACCGCCGTCGGCGGCGAGCGCCGTGCTCGAAAACGACGTCCACCCGAGCCCGAGGTCGCGCAACGCGCCGTCCTCGAGCACGTGCAGCGCGTCGGCAGCTCGGCGTGTGACGACACACACGATCCGGCCGCCGGCCAGGAAGGCATAGCGCGTCGTCCCGAAGACCCACGCGGGCCCGCCGATCTCGGAGTCGTCGAGCGACGTCAGCGCCTCGCCGTCCCGGTAGATGTTCCACCAGCCGGTGCGGTCGGAGCACCAGTGCAGCGCACCGTCCGGCGACCACTGCGGATCGATCACCGACTCGTCGGCGGCGCCGGCGACGACCTCCCCGTCGAGATAGAGGAACGTCCCGTCCCACGGCATGTTCGGGTGATCCCACGCGAGCCACGCGAGGCGCTCGCCGGCGGGATCGAAGCGCGGCGCCATGTAGAAATCGTGGCCGGACTGGATCACGGTCGGCTCGGACGACCCGTCGGCGGGCAGCGAGACGAGCTCGTTGAAGACCTCGCCGCCTTCGTGCCGCTCGCGGACGCACACGATCGTCGAGCCGTCGGGAGTGACGACGCCGTCGGCGTAGCGCAGCGAGTGCGGCTCCGGCGGCTCCGGCGTGATCGGCGAGCCGTCGCGATACAGGCGGCTGTCGTCGAACTCGGAGTGGAAGACCGAGTCGCCGTGGTACCAGACCGCGCCGCCGCCGTACTCGTGCACGCGCGTGCGCGCGTTCGAGCCGGGCGGCGTCAGGTCGCGCCCGGCGGAGTCGACGACCACGATGCGGCCGCCCTCCTCGGGACGGGACTCGCTCCAGCGCGTCCGTGCGCCGTCCACCGCCACGGTCGCGAAGCGGCGCCCGCCGGCCCGCGCCACCGTGTGCGCGTCCAGCGTCGCCGGCCAGGTTCCGTACGGGCGAACCGTCACCCGGGCGAGTCTAGAGAACCGGCGAGGCTAGAATCCGCCCTCCCGTGCCGCTGCGCAGACATGGCAGGCGCCGGATCCGCAAGCTCCGTCTCCTCGGGCTCGTCGCCGTCCTCGGCGTCCTCGCAGTCACGTCGTTCTCGTACGGCATGGTTCTCGCCGTCGGGCAGCAGCTGAGCGGGCTCGATCCGTCCCACCAGAAGCACGAGCAAGTGGACGGCTACGTCTACGCCTCCGACGGCCACACGATCCTCGCCGTGCTGCGGGGATCGCAGAGCCGGGTGCTCGTTCCGTCGAGCGCCATCTCCGGCTGGATGAAGCAGGCCATCGTCGCCACCGAGGACAAGCGCTTCTATCAGCACCGCGGCGTCGACATCCGCGGCATGGGGCGCGCGCTCTGGAACGACGTCCGCGGACGGCCCGTGCAGGGAGGCTCGACGATCACGCAGCAGTTCGTCAAGAACGCGCTCACCGGCAACGAGCGCACGGTCACCCGCAAGCTGAAGGAGGCGGCGCTCGCGTGGCAGCTCGAGCAGGAATGGTCGAAGGACCGCATCCTCACCGCCTACCTCAACACCATCTATTTCGGGAACGGCGCCTACGGCGTCGAGCGCGCGGCGCGAACGTACTTCGGTCACAGCGCCGCGAAGCTGACGCTCCCGGAAGCGGCGCTGCTCGCCGGGATACCCGAGGATCCGAGCCTGTACGACCCCGTCGCGCATCCACAGGAGGCGCGCGCCCGTCGGGCCGTCGTCCTCGGGCTCATGTTCCAGCAGCACGTCATCGACGCACGGCACTATCGCGCCGCGCTGCGCGCGCCGCTGCCGCGCCCGCAGGACGTCCACCTCTCCGGCGTGCAGGGACAGGTGCCGTACTTCGGCGAGTACGTGAAGGAGCAGCTGACCGACCGCTTCGGCACGAGCAAGGTCTTCGGCAGCGGCTACCGCGTCTACACCACGATCAACCTGCGCCTGCAGAAGCTCGCGCGCGCTGCGGTGCAGAAGATCCTGCCGAGCCCCGACGGGCCGCAGGCTGCGCTCGTCGCGATCAACCCGACGACGGGGAGCGTGCTCGCGATGGACGGCGGGCGCAACTTCCACGTCAGCCAGTACAACCTCGCCACCGCGCGCGAGCGGCAGACGGGATCCGCGTTCAAACCGTTCGTGCTCGCGACGGCGCTGCGCGAGGGGATCTCACCGCTGACGACCTACGTGTCGAAGCCGGTCTCGATCTTCCTCGGCAACAAGTACTGGGTCGTGCACAACTACGAAGGCGAGTACCTGGGGCCGATCGACCTCGTCAAGGCGATCGCCGTGTCGGACAACTCCGTGTTCTCGCAGCTGACGCGCGACGTGGGGCCGGCGAACGTCGTGAAGACGGCGCACGCGGTCGGCATCACCGGGCCGCTGCAGAGCTACTTCGCGATCGGCCTCGGCGTCGAACCGGTGAGCGTCGTCGAGATGGCGCGCGCGTACGCAACGTTCGCAAACGGCGGCGTGCGCGTCGACGGCACCGTGTTCGGCGACGAGCCGCGCGTCGTGACCGAGATCAAGAGCGACGCGAACAAGGTCGTGTATGCCAATGTGCCGAAGGGCGTGACGACGCTCTCGCCGGGCGTCGACGACACGTTGACGCAACTGCTCGAGGGCGTCGTCACCGGCGGGACCGGCACGGCGGCGCAACTTCCCGGGCGCGTCGTCGCCGGCAAGACGGGTACGACGGAGAACTACGGCGACGCGTGGTTCTGCGGCTACACGCCGCAGCTCGTCACGTGCGTCTGGGTCGGCTATCCCGACAAGCTCGTGCCGATGCTGCACGAGTTCCACGGCGGGCCTGTGGTGGGCGGCACGTATCCCGCGCTGATCTGGAAGGCGTTCATGCAGTAGGCCCTCACCGCGATGAACACGGAGCCGAAGTCCTTCCCCTCGGCTCCGTACCTCTCGGCCGTCGCGCGGCGCGTGACCTACCGGGACGGCCGAATCGAGCTCGACAACGGCCTCTGCCGCACCGTCTCGACGATGGTCTACTTCGCCGGACGCGGCCCGGCGCGGACGGCCGACTGCAAGCGCAACGAGGTGGACGTGCCGAACGTCGTCGGCTGGAAGGTCGCATCCGCGCGGTCGCGGCTCGAAGCGCAGCCGCTGACGCCGCAGCTCGTCTACAAGCCTGCCGGCGCCGGACAGCGAGTCGGCGTCGTGCTGCGCCAGTTCCCGCCCACCGGGACGCTGTCGTCGTTCGACAAGGTGACGCTCGTGCTCGCGAAGCCGTTGCACGGCCTCGTCCCGCAGACGGTCGGGATGACGCTTGGCGCCGCCCGCAAGAAGCTAGCGCACGTGAAGCT
>JBOGZQ010000117.1:0-10865 GCA_050697375.1 Gaiellaceae bacterium
TCCGGGCTCAGGAAGGTCCTCGACGCGAAGCCAGACCTCGAAGTTGTTGCCGAAGCTGAGGACGGCGCCGAGGCGGTCGACAAAGCGCTGAAGGAGAACATCGACCTGGCGATCCTCGATGTCTCGATGCCGCGCATGACCGGAATCCAGGCGACGGCGGAGCTACAAAAGCGCAAACCCGAGCTGAAGACGTTGATTCTGTCCATGCACGACAGCGAGCAGTTTCTGTTCGAGGCCTTGAAAGCGGGCGCCTCGGGATATGTGCTGAAGTCTGGCGCCGACACCGACATCGTCGATGCCTGCCGCGCCGCAATGCGTGGTGACTCCTACCTCTACCCGTCGGCGGTTGCGACGCTCGTGCGCGACTACGTGGAACGCGGCGGCCGCGGCGAGGAGGAGTTCGACGTCTTGACGCCCCGCGAGCTCGAGGTGCTGAAACTGATCGCAGAAGCGCAAACCTCGAAGCAGATCTCAGAGGCGCTCTTCATCAGCGTCAAGACCGTCGAACGCCATCGCCAAAACATCCTCGACAAGCTGGGCATGCGTGACCGCGTTGAGCTGACGCGCTACGCGATCCGTCGCGGGCTGATCCAGCCGTAGCGGATAACCGTGGCGCTGTCGTGTCATGTGGGGATGCGAGCTGAGCATGTAGGCCGCGACGAGCCCGAATGACGCTGGAGTGCCGACCTTTGAGACTCATGCGCGCGGAGCGATTGCCGATCCAGCAGTGAGAACAAAGAGTGCTCCGATCGCGATCGCGTTCAGCAGCGCGCCCTCACGGGCGATCGCGGCACCGCCGCCGAGGTCACCCGTAACGCGAAGCGCGACCCCGGTGTGCAGAAGCGCGAGGTGGACGTAGAACACGCGCCGGAAGGGGATCGGCACCGCGAGTACGGCAGGGAAGATCACCGGGGCGTGGCCGAAGATCATCGAGAAGACGAAGCCGACGAAGACGGCGTGTAGCTCGGCGTCTCTGGAGGGACCGGCGACAGCCAGTCCGTAGCGCAGCCAGAGTACGCCGCCGAGCAGCAGCCAGCCGTAGCCGATCAGCAACGAGACTGCGACGAAGCGCGGCAAACCGGGTCGTTTGATCGTGTGTCGACTGACGTCGAAGCGGAGGAGCCAGAGCGAAAACGCGACGAGCGCGGCACCGAGAAGCTGCGCGCCCCGGCCGCCACCGATCACGAGCCCGACGATCAAGAGCACGGTCTGGACTGCGAACGTCACCCTGCCGGTTGCGGTCAAACGCGACAGCGCCGCCAGCTCGAGGCGTTCGCCGAGAATCGTCACGACCAGGAAGCCCGTCCACCACGGCACGACCTCGACGAGATCGCGGCCGGCAAGCCAGAGACCCACGCCGCCGCACCAGAGAAGCGCGGCCAGCGTGAGCGTGAGTGTCGCCCCTGTGACGTGCATGCACAGGATGAGGACGAACAGCGCGACGAGCACCAGGCCCGCGACGAGCAGCGCGGCCCGACCGGCACGGCCTTCTCCGGCGAGGAGCAGAGCGACGCCGGCAAGCGTCAGCAGCGGTGCGAGGTAGCCCCACCAGCGGCGGAGCGCGACCGCACGCTCGAGCGAGATGAGAGTGCCGAGGAAGCCAAACACCATCAGCGGGCCGTGCAGCGTGATCGGCTCGCTGTGCTGCGCCGGCAGCTGCCAGCCGATCCGCGCCAAGCCACCCCAGATCCCGATCGTGAGCGCTCCGACGGCCGCCGCAAGCAGCGGGAAACGAAGAAGGCGTGTCACCTTCCAAGTTTTACACTACGATAATCGTGTAAATGACTCTTGCTTCCGATGCAGGCGCTGCTCTTGCCGACCGTGTGCGTGAGGCGCTACGCGTCGTCGACGATCCGGAGCTTGGCGTCGACATCGTCTCGCTAGGGCTTGTCTACGAGGTCGCCGTGGACGTCACAGGAGGGGCGCGCGTCGTCTTCTCGTTGACGTCGATGGGCTGTCCGATCGGACCGATGATCGAGCGCGACATCGTGACCGCTGCCGAACGCGTCGACGGTATCGAGGCGGTCGAAACGGAGCTGGTCTTCGATCCTCCGTGGTCGCCGGAGCGGATGGCCGACGAGGTGAAGTTCGCGCTCGGCTATCTGCTGTGATCCCCGGGATGCTGCTCGCGACGTCCGCGTCACGCAGGCGTATCTGCTGCAGGCCCGGCAGATGCAAGCACTGTAATTCGCAGTCCGCATCCCCCTGGTCTGCTTCGAGAGCGAGAGCGAAGTGACGGAAGTCTAGGCTGGACACGATGCGTGAGCCACCAACCGAATCCGTCGAGGCAGCACGTCACCGGGCGCTCGCCGACCCCTCACGGCTGGCGATCCTGCGCATGCTCGAAGGTTCCGACAGCCCGCTGGGCGTCCACGCGCTCGCCGACAAAGTCGGACTACACGTCAACACAGTTCGCTGGCACCTCGGAATCCTCGCCGACGCCGCCTTGGTCACCGAGGCCCGCGAGAGCTCGGGCGCGCGTGGCCGGCCGCGACACGGCTACCGGATCGTCGCCGGTGCGCTCGATGATCATCCCGGCGGATTCCGGCTGCTGGCCGACGTCCTCGCCGAGGTCCTGACCCGCGGCGGCGGCCCCAAGACGATCGAGGCGGTCGGCCGCGAACGCGGCGAACTTCTGGTCGGCGACGAAGCTGTGCCGACGCCGACTCCCGCTTCCGCAATCGCCGCCGTCATGCGCCTACTCGAGCAGTTCGGCTTCCAGCCGCGCCTGCGCCGTACGCGCCAGGGCCAGCGGATCGACATGCGCCCCTGCCCCTTCGGCGACAGCGCTGCGAAATACAGCAGCGTCGTCTGCCCGCTGCACCTTGGTCTGATGCGCGGCGCGCTCGCACGGCTCGGAGGCACGATCGAGGCCACGACGCTCGAGCCGTTCGTCAAGCCAGACCTCTGCACCGCCCACCTTGCGCCGCGAAAGCGACCGGCGCGGCGCAGGCAACCGTAGCGGCGCCACTCCTCCCTTATTTACTATGATCGTCGTGTAAATCACGACGGCAGGGAGAACCGTGACCTACGTGATCGCTGAGCCGTGCATCGACATCAAGGACCGCTCCTGCGTGGACGTGTGCCCCGTCGACTGCATCCACGAAGTCGGCCGCATGCTCGTCATCGATCCCGAAGAGTGCATCGAATGCGGGGCATGCGAACCCGAGTGCCCGATCGAGGCGATCTTCCCCGAAGACGCGTTACCCGACAAATGGATCACGTTCACGGCGATCAACAGCGCCCACAACGACGGCACCGCGGCTGTCGACTCGCTCGTCGACCGCTACATCGCCGAGCACCAGCTGCCGTCGATCCCCGGCCAGCGCCCGTGACCGAAGTCGTCGTCTGCACCGAGATGCCCTCGAGGACCGCTGCTCGCACGACGACGGCCCGCTCTGCGAAGCGAGTTCGACGCCGACGACGGCGTCGTGATCTGCCCGCGCCACGACGCCCGCTTCGACATCCGCAGCGGCCGGCCGCTGACGCTGCCCGCAACCGAACCGGTTGCGACCTATCCGGTCTTCGTTCGCGACGGCCAGATCGTCGTCGAGCTCAGCAGCCCAAAGATCGCCGAATGACCAGTGCTGATCAGCTATCCGCCGAGGAGCGCGTCGACGAACTCGCCCGCCTTGTCGACGAAGCCGCGCGGCTGCTTGGACGCTCGCCCCAAACGCACGAACGCGGCTGCGAACTCGCCGCGCGTGCCTGGTGGCTCGCGCGCCCCCTCGCGCCAGCCGCTGCGCGGCGCCTCAACGCCACCCTGCACCACCTCGCCCGAACCTGAAAGGAGCCACCGTGACCGTCGACCCGATCCTCGACGTCCGCCGCGAGCCGCCGGCTCGCCGGCACGAACTGATCTTCGACAGCTACAGCGCACTCCCGGCCGGCAGCGGCTTCGTCCTCGTCAACGATCACGATCCCAAACCGCTCAAGTATCAGTTCGAGGCCGAGCACGCTGGACAGTTCACCTGGGACTACCTCGAGCAAGGCCCCGAGGTCTGGCGCGTCCGCATCGGCCGACCCTCATCGCCCCGCCTCGCCCCCAGCGTCTAGAAAGATGCACGCGGCGCTGATCGCGATCGAACTCCTCGCCGCCTCAGTATGGACCGGCGGCCTCGTCGCCATCGCCGTCGTCGCTCGCTGCGCGCGCCAGCAACTCGACGCTGCTACACGCGTCGCCTTCTTCCGCGCTCTCGGCCGCCGGTACCTGCGCGTCGGCGTAGGCGCACTCGTAGCCGCCTACGCAGCCGGCGGCGCACTGATCGAAGACGGACACTGGTCAGACATCAAGTCGGCGATCGTCGTCGCCGCCGTCGTACTCATCGTCGTCACGTTCGCCGGCGTCGTACAGGCTCGCTCGCTGACCCGGCTGCGTGCGGCCGCACTCGCCGGTGATCCACGAGTCGATGCGAGCTACCTCGCTCGGCAGGCCCGTCGAGCCGGCGCGCTGCGCGGCCTGATCGCGACGTTGACCGTGACCCTCGTCGTGCTCGCGGCGATCAGCCTCAGCTGACTACGATGGCACGACCCTGGACACCGGCAGACGATCAGCTGCTGCTCGAGCTCTACATCGCCGGGGAGTCGCGCGAGGCAATCGCCGAGCAACTCGGACGGACGAGTGACGCCCTCGACGCGCGCCGCCGCTTCCTCCGCCGCCCGGCGCGAACGATTCCAACCCGACGCTGGAGCGAGGCAGAAGACGCGTTCCTGCGCGCCGCGGCTGCCGCCAGGATTCCGAGCAGCGCGATCGTCAGCCGCCTCAACCGCACCCCATATGCGGTCCGCCGCCGCCGCCGCGAAATCATCGACGTGACCGGCCCACGAGCGCGCCCGTACACCGCCGAGGAGGACGCACTCATCGCCATCACCATCCAGCGCGGCGAACCCTTGGCAAACCTCGCAGACGAGCTCGGGCGAAGCGTAGATGCACTCAGGCTCCACGCCAGACAGCTCGGGTTATTGCGCGTCAAAGAACGGCGCCGCTGGACAGTTGCAGACGACGAACGGCTTCGCCACGCCTATGCGAGTGGGTATGCAGTCGCACAGATCAAGGAGCGGCTGCTGCCTGACCGAAGCGAAGGCGCAATCGTCGCCCGGGCTCACCTGCTCGGGCTCGCCGAACACGGGCGCCGCTGGAACGACAGCGACGACACCGCACTTGTACGCATGGTCGGCCTCGGGTTGTCGTCGACCTACATCGCACGCCAGATCGGACGAACTGAAGAAGCGATCGCCAAGCGGTGCCGCGTACTAGGACTGAGAGCGCCCGCGCCGGATCCGCCGCGTCGGCGCGGGCCGTGGACGACCGCCGAGGACGACCTTCTACGCGCCCGCGCGCACGAACCGCTCGCCACACTCGTCTCCGTGTTCGGGCGCTCCCGCACTTCGATCCGCCGCCGTCGACACATCCTCGAACTAGCCACACCACCCCGGACCCAGCACCATCCACTCACCGACGGCGCGCCAATCCACGGTCGGATGCGCGCGATCAAGGACGAGATGCCACTCACCGCAACCCGCGCGCTCGCCCTTGCAAAACGCCTAAACCTTTCCTTGACCGACATCCGTCGCCTTGCATCCGGACGCGCAACCGAGACACCACCCGCTGTCCGCGCGGAGCTGACGCGAGCTGGCTAATTCCTGTTCCCGTTAGAGGGCTTCAGGAAGCTCCTGCTGGCGAGTTCCTTTCGTCGTCTGACGAGGCGACAGAAACGACGTGTAGCGGCACGCCGACAGCCGTTCGCTTCGCACGACCGCAACCCCAGCCACTGCCGGCGAGCAGTAGGGCGGCCGTGCGAGCGAGCAGTCCGGCGAAGACGATTATCCAGAGCGCGAATGCCGGCCAGACCCAGATGCGGCCGGCGTCGACGAGCGCGCTGCTGCCGGTGAGGTTGCCGGTGGCGATGGTTGCGGCCGCGTACATGCCGAGGGGGAAGACGGTCGACCAGCGGCGGCTGTCGTAGTGGAGGCGAGGCGAGATCAGTTCCCCTGCGAGCAGGGCGGGAAGCCAAAGCACAGCGGCCACCCAGAGCACGAGGGTGGCGTCTTCGAGTGGCCGCCGGCCGGCCGCGATGGCACCGGTCACGTGGAGCGCGGTGGTGACCTGCGCGCAGGCGAGGGCGGCGATCGCGAGTGCGCCGCCGAAGATCCACTGGTCGCCGCGTCCGGTGTGAAGCTGAGCGAGGTCGACGCGGACAAGTGCGTGTACGTATGCGGCGAGGCCGACCGCCAACGGTGCGAGTGCAGAGACGGCGAGCCAGCCGGCGTGGGCCTCGATCGCCAGCAGCGCACCGAGGACTGCGAGCGACTCGGTGGCGACGGTGAGCAGAAAGGAGACGCCGACCGTCGGTGTGCTCCTCCAGTGTTGGAGCACGGGTGGAAGGAGGCCGCCCCAGAGGCAGAGCGCCAGGGCAAGGAGCAGGTAGCCGGCCCACGCTTGCCCGAGCAGGGTGACACGCGCGCCGAGGACCGCGGTGCCGGCGATGACGGTGAGCAGATCGGGCGTCCGCGCTTCCCGGCGCCAGCGTTCGCGCTGCCGCAGCACGCGCCGCAGGAAGGTGGTGACCAGGCCGAGCCAGAGCGCGATCGTGACCGCGAACAGGATGCGCGACAGCGTGAGTTGATGGTCGAGACGGAGCCCGACCGAGACGATGCCGGTCCCCATGACGGCAGCGCCGGCGGCGGGCGGGACAGCGTCGAGCACTCGCAGCACGATCAGCCGCGCGCGCGGTCGCGACGTGAGGAGGTACCTGTCGAGACCGATGATCTCGAACGCTCGCCGCACCTCCCCTGCGCCGGCGTGGACAACCCGGAAGGAGCCGCCGTGGGCGCGGACCCGCTTGGCGGCGATCATCAGCGACGCGACGGTCAGCGAGTCGAGGAACGTGACGCCCCCGAGATCGACGAGGAGCTCCGCTGGACGCAGCTCGACCGCCTCCGCGAGCGCGTTATTCAGGCGGTCGAGGGTCGCTGCATCACACTCGCCCCCGATCCGCACCACGACGCGTCCGCCGACCACATGCTGTTCCGCGTAGAACTCCCCGGTGTCGCGGGTCACGACGAAACGGCGTAGTCGCGCGCATCCGCGTGAATGATGGTCCTCCCCAGGCGCCGCTCGCGCAGCCACGCCTCAATCCGCTGCCGCAGATCCTCGGGCAGCTCACCCGAACGCTGCTCGACCAGGACGCACACGTCCCAATGAGAAGCATCGGGCTCGATCATGTACCAGCGGTAGCCCACGAGTCTGCCCGCAAGCGCGAGCGCGTCCCAGCGGCTCGAGGACTCGACCACGAAGGTCGTCATCGTCGTTCCTCAGCTGGGGCTCGGTCGAGCTCGGCGAGCATCGCGCTCAGCTTCTCGCGCTCGGATCGGTGACTCCAGAACACGTAGGCGAGGCGGCGCTCCCCTTCTTCGGTCAGGCGTAGGTACATCACGCGCGCGTCGGTGGAAGATCGCTCGCGCGCCAGGAGGCCGACTTCGACGGCTCGTCTGACGAGCTCGGTCACGGTCGTTTGCGCCAGCTGCATCCGCTGCGCGAGCTCGGTGATAGTTGCCCGTTCGCTGCCGTCGGGTGCGCCCTTGACCATCAACAGCAGCAGATGACGGCGCGGCGTCAGGCCGTTCGCTTGTGCGATCTCTTCGCTTCTCCGCAGGAACAGGCGCAGCGCCGAGCGGAACGCTGCGACACCGATCGCGTCGGCCGTCGCGACCGCGCGCCGGCGCGCGGCGGGCGCTTCCGGGGTCGGTCGGCTGCACGAGACGCTTGCTCACCTAACTCGATCGCGTCAGTGCACTACCGCCGACAGCTGCAGTCGCGCGTCGTGCGCCCGCAGGAGGGACATACGCGTGGGGCACGCTTCAACTCGAGCGCGCTCTTCGTCATCCCTGCGAACAGCATCAGATACGCGGCTACGGCCACGACGAGACACAGAATGATGAGATGAAGCAAATTCATCGTACTACGTTTTATCCTGGGCGGCGGCGGCTAAACGAATGGAGGTACCTCGGACGACCAGAAAGGAGTCGGTAATGGCCGATGACACGAGACGCAACGACGAGGCGAAGCGCTCCGCAAAGCAGTCCGAGCTCATGAAAGCACGCTCGGCGAAGCGGCAGCCCGACCTCATGAAGGCGCGTTCCGGTAAGCGTCAGCCGGAGGTGATGGACGCCGATCGGAAATCGAGCAAGAGGACATCCGGTTAGCGGCGAAACGCGTACGTACGACACAGAGTGTTAGCGGGCGTTGAGCGCACCCTCCCTTGAGCTGCCGGCCAAGCAGGGAGCGCTGCGGGTCGCCACGCTCAACCTGTGGGGATGGTTTGCGGACTGGCCGCAACGTCGGAGACTCTTGAGCGAGCAGCTGCCGTCGCTCGAGATCGATGTCTATCTCTTGCAGGAAGTCGTTTGCGGCCACGAACGTGGCGATCAGTTGAGCGCTCGGCCTCGCACTCGCGCTCACCTCGCTCACGCTCTTCGGACTCGCACTCGCGCGTCGGCATCGAATCCACACCGTCTGGACAGGGCTCGCAGCCGCACTCATCGTCGGCGCGGGCTTCAACGGGCTCAGCTTCCTCGACTTCGGCCGCGACTACAGCTCGCTGATCATGGCCCTGCTCAGCCTCGGCGCTCTCGCCTGCTACCTGATCACGCTCGCCCTCACCCCTCCTCACACGAGAGCGGCGTCCCCCTGACCGTTCGCACCTCTTTGAAGGCTGATCGCGTGCGAACATCGGAGCGAGATCGGCCAGGCAGGCTTCGGCACGATGTTGCTTCGTTCCGCGGCGTTGGGGAGAGAGGGGCGGCGCACATCGAGGGGTAGAGGCCTGCGATGGCGCCAATGATGGGGGCGCGCCGATGCCGCCGTGGAGGTCCTCGGCGGGGATTCAGCCACTTTGCACCTCGCTCGATCTCACGCGTCGGTTGATCTCGGTTTGAGTGTTAGACCTCTCCGCGACCCGCAACTCATCGTCGAGGCCCGATCCGTCGTGGGACATTCCCGAACAGGCGCACCTCGACCGGTTCTCGATTCGCGCTCTCAGCGCGAGAGAAGGGCGCGACTGATCCCGCCACTATGGGTTCGCCGAGGGGTGGTGGACGAGTTGCCAGAGCGGCTTCTCGTGGGGGCCGAGGGGGATGAAGTCCATCCCGTCGGGTGTTCGGAGATAGCCGCCGCCGCGGCCGGGCTGGGCGAGGTGGCCGTACTGCCAGACGATGCGCCGCAGTTTGGGGTCGACGATCACGACGCGGTCGTTGTAGTCGTCGTTGACCGCGATGTTCCCGTTGGGGAGCATGATCGCGAGGGATGGGTGGTTGAGTTCGCCCCGGCCCGAGGTGGGGCCGTAGCGCCAGAGCACGTTTCCGTGTTGGTCGAGGATGAGCACGGCGCCGGGCGCCGCGTAATCCGCAAGGAGGATCCTTCCGCCTGATAGCGGCTGGGGGTCGGACGGGTACGACGCGGGCGCCTGGAACGCTCTGACCAGGCGCCCGGTGCTGCTGAAGTCGTCGATCCAGGAGCCGCCGATCTCGGAGACGAGAACCCCGCCGTCCGGGAGCGGTGTGTCGCCGTTGACATAACCGAGCGTTCGCGGTGGGTCGTGCACACAGTCGTCGGTGCGACCGATCTGGCGCACGATCCTGTGGTTGCGGATGAAGAGGATGCGACAGCGGTAGGCGTCTGCGACGGTCAGCGTCCCGTCGGGAAGGACATAGGCGTCGTCGGGCCAGTTGAGTCTGTTGGGCGGCCCTGCCGAGCCGCCGGGGCCTGCCTGAGCACCAGGGACGCCGAACAGGCGGGTGACTCGATGAGTCTTGATGTCGATCGAGAGGATGTCTCCGTGATCCTCCTCGTTCGTGACCAGCGCCTTACCCCCGGGTTCGACGAAGGTGTCGTCGTCGAACACGAGTTGCCGCCCCTGCGCCCGGTCGGCACGCGTTGGGAAGCTCCAGAGCAGCTTCCGCTGCGAGTCAACCAGGAGGATCCGATCGTTGCCGCGGTCGGCGATCAGCAACGCGCCAGGCAGCGGCCCGTGGATAGCAACCGGCGTGTTCGCTATCCGGGCGCGACGGCGAGCACGCTCAGCGGCTAAGAGCGCTCGATGCTCCGCAGCCGCCTGCGAATTCGAATGGTGGTGCACCAGCACGCCGACGATGGCGACAACCGCGAGCGCGACTACAACAAGAAGCGGCAGCTTGGAGCGGCGTCTGCGCGGCGGCCGACGCGACCGTGCCCTCGGAGCGGTCACCGCTCGACGCTAGCAAGCCGCCCGGCGCGACCAAGCCAGACCGTGTTCTGTGTCGGCACCGTCAACCGCGCAGTCGGATCTTTGAAGGACCCTGAGTTTCTTGGAGGCTCCGCAGTGACCCGGGCACTGCGCGGTCCCCGCGAAACCCGGTCCGGCTCAAAGAGTCACGCTGTGCTGACTTGGTTCGCTCGTTCATCCGATTTCTCCGATCGTCGGTTGCCTTCGGGGTCGAGGTCACTCGCTGCTGATTGCCGGCTGGGGCGCGATCGCGGGCTCAGCGCGTTCTCGTCTGCTCGTGGGCGTACTCGCGGGCAACCATGCGAGCGCGCGCGGCAGGTACCAGTTGCGCTCGCCGAGCAGCTTCATCGAGGCCGGGAGAAGAACGCCGCGGATGACCGTCGCGTCGAGGAGCACGGCCACCGCCAGGCCGATCCCGGCTTGTTTGAGCTCGAGCTCGCTGGCGGTGGCGAAGAGAGAGAAGACGCCGACCATGACGAGGGCGGCGCTGGTGACGACGCCGGCTGTGCGCGTGATGCCATGGCGGAGCGCGTCGTCGCTCGACATGCCGCGGTCGACGCCCTCGCGGATGCGGCTGAGGATGAAGACGTGGTAGTCCATCGA
>JBOGZQ010000118.1:0-11634 GCA_050697375.1 Gaiellaceae bacterium
GAGCTCGAGCCGCTGCTCGCGTTCCTCGTGAAGCGCGAGATCCTCGGCGTCCAGAACGATCCGCGCTCGCCGGAGCTCGGCCAGTACGGCTTCCTCCAGGACCTGCTGCGGCAGGTCGCGTACGACACGCTGGCGCGACCGGAGCGGAAGGCGCGACACCTCGCCGCGGCCGCCTATCTCGCGTCGAGCGGAGACGAGACGGTGGAAGTCGTCGCATCCCACCTGCTCTCGGCGTACGACGCAGATCCGGATGCGGCCGACGCTGCGGAGATCCGCGACCAGGCCCGGCTCGCACTCGTCCACGCGGGAGACAGGGCGGGCGCGCTCGCCGCCGCCGGCGAGGCGCTGCGGTATTACGAGCAGGCGCTCGCGCTAGCGGAGGACGCCGAGCTGCACGAGCGCGCCGGACGCGCGGCACACATGGCAGCCCGACCCGCGGACGCGCACCGGCACGTCGAGCGGGCGATCGAGCTCGTCGAGGCCGACGGCGACTCGCGCGGTGCTGCCCGCCTGCGGGCGCAGCTCGGCTCCATCCTCTTTTTCGAGGACCGGGTGCCGCAGGCGATCGACGCGCTGCAACAGGCGGTCGAGGTGCTGTCGGCGGGAGCCGAGGATGCCGACCTGGCGCTCGCGATCGCGGAACTGTCGCGCTTGCTCACTCTCGCCGGCCGCCACAACGAGGCGATGCCGCTGATCGAGCGTTCCCTCGAGCTCGCGGAGGCACTCGACCTGCCGGAGACGTTCGCGAACGGCCTCATCACGAAGGGCATCGTCCTGGACTGGCGAGGGCGCACGCGAGAGGCGCGACTGCTCACGGAGCATGGCCTCGATGTCGCGCTCGCGAACGACCTCTCCAGCGTCGCGCTCCGCGCCTTCAACAACCTCATCATTCAGCGCGCCGTCGATGGCGACTCGCGCGGCGCGGTGCAGCTCAACGAACGCATGCTCGAGCTCGCGACGCGAGTCGGAGACCGCCAGCAGGAGCAGCGCGCACGTCGCAGCCTCTCCTCCGGCTACTACTACCTCGGTGACTGGGACCGCGCGGAGACCGAGGCGGCGTTCTCGACATGGGCGCAGGCGAGCGCATTCGCTCCGATCCGCCTCGCTCGCGGCGACGTGGCGCTCGCACGCCAGGAGTTCGAGAAGGAGGTCGCGGAGCGCCCGGAGGGGTGGGACCGCCAGGTGCAGGCGCGAGTGAACTTCGCCGCGCATACCGCAGCCCTCCTGCTCGCGGAAGGCAGACTGGCCGAGGCGCTCGCTCGTGCGGAGGAAGCACTCGCGGAGAGCGAAACGGTGGGTCGCCACTACTTCGCCGGCGAGTTCGACACCGGCGCCGATGCGGCGGCGCGGCTCGGGAACGAGCCGAAGCTGATCGAGCTCCTCGCCATGATCGACGAGATGCCCACCGGCCACCGGACAACGGAGATCGACCAGGTCGCTGCGATCATCCGGGCACGCCTCGCCGTTGTGCGGGGCGAGGACGCCACTGCCGATTTCCGGGAGGCGGCGGCGATCGCGCGGGAGCTCCAGTGGCCGTTCTACGTGGCGCGGTCGCTCGTCGAATACGGCGAGTGGCTCGTATCGGCGGGGCAGTACGCGGAAGCGGAGCCGTTGCTCGACGAGGCGGAGCAGCTCCTCACGCCGCTGCGCGCGACGGTATGGCTCGAGCGCATCGAGCGGGCGCGCGCCGGCGCGGGCGCCGCCGTCGCGTAGCTACTTGAGGATGTTCACCGCGCGCGCGATGAACGACGGTCGCGGCCGCCGTATTCGCGTGCGTGCGCCGCGATGTGCGGTCAGGCCTTCTTCTTGATCACCTTCCCGGCGGGCGAGAGTACGTACCAGTAGCCGCCGTTGAGCTTGAGCGCCTGGCCCGTCGCCTTGCCCGGCTTCGCGTCGGCGACGTATGTGTACAGCGGCCAGCCGTCGTACGTCACGACGCGACCGCCCGCAGGATCGCGATCGCTCCCGAGCAGCTTCGACTTCGCCGCTCCCTTTGCCATCGCCTTTGCGCCGCTCGGCAGCTTCACGGGCGGCCAGATCGCGGCGCACGAGCCGACGCAGGTGACCCTCTTGCGCTTGTCCGGCACGAACATGTACAGCGTCCGGCCCTTTGCGTCGACGAGCACCGTGCCGAGCTTCGACACCGATCGCGTCGAAATGACGACGCTCTTCATCGCCGTGCCGTGCGCGAACGCGCCGGACGCGACCAGTCCTACCGCGGCCGACACGACCGCGACGACGAACATCAACCTCCGCATGACGAGACCCCCTTCGCCCGCCGACTGGGATGTTCGAACACCCTACCGTTAGAGAGGTGCCGCGCGGCAGCGCTACTTGAGGATGTTCACCGCGCGGGCGACGACCATGACCGCGAGCGTGAGGCTGATCGCCGACTGGACGAGCATGATCATCTTCGCCCACCGGCTGAGCGGAAGCGTGTCGGTCGGGCTGAACGCGGCCGCGTTCGTGAACGACACGAACAGGTAGTCGAGGAACTTCGGCTGCCAGTTCCCCTGCATCAGTTGCGGCTCGGTCATCTGCGGGAAAAGGAAGTCGCGGTTGTGCGGCGCGCACTTCGGCCGCTCGATCGGCCCGCCGCCGTCGAGCTGCCAATACCAGAGCGCAAAGAGCAAGACGTTCACGACCCACATGTGCACCGCCGCGCGGAGCAGCGGGCCGGCGTTCACGTGCGCGCCGTTCAGGAGCAGGTGGACGAGCAGGAGGATCGATGCCGAGTTCGCCGCGCTGACGACGGCGATCGATGCGATCGAGAGCCAGCGTCGGGTCAGGCGGACCTTCTGCTCGACCCAGCCGAGCCGGCGCATGAGCCGTCCGTGCGGAACGGTGGCGACGAGCGCCACGAGCAGGATGAACGTGAGGATCGGGACGACGTAGCGCGCGTCGGAGAGGATGCCGGCCGACGGGCCGGCGACGAAGCGCGTCGGGAGGTCGGCGTAGAGGACGGCTGACGCGATGATGGCGGCGGTCGGCCAGAGCGGCGACTCGCCGAGCGTCATCTCCCAGTCGCTGTAGATGCGCTTCTCCCGCTCCACTACGCCGGAGCTTAGAGAGGCATGCGGTCGGCTAAAGGGACTCGGCCAGTAGCGTCGCCACATCGGCGACGCGCATCCCAGCCCCCACCTCGCGCACTCCGTCGTCCAACATCACCGTGCAGAACGGGCACGCGACCGCGAGCGTCTCCGCACCAGTCTCCGCCGCCTCGCGCGCACGCTCGATGTTGATCTGGCTGCCGCGCTCCTCCATCCACATGTGCGCGCCGCCGGCGCCGCAGCAGAACGTGTTCTTCCCATTTCTCTTCATCTCGACCGGCTGGCCGATGACGTTCAGGAGCTTCCGCGGCTGCACGCGCACGTCGTTGTGCCGCGCGAGGTAGCAGCTGTCGTGATACGTCACCGAGCCGGCGCCGCCTGAGGGAGTAAGCCGCCCCTCGTCGACGAGCTGCGCCAGCAGCTCCGTGTGGTGCATCACCTCGTAGCTGCCGCCGAAATCGCCGTACTCGTTCGCGAGCGTGTTGAAGCAATGCGGACAGCTCGCGACGATCTTCGTCACTCCCTGCCCGTTCAGCGTCGCGACGTTCTGCTCCGCCGCCGCCTGGAACACGTACTCGTTTCCCATCCGCCGCGCCGGGTCGCCCGTGCACCCCTCCCGCGGCCCGAGGATCGCGAAGTCGACGCCCGCCTTCTGCAACAGCTTCGCGGTCGACTCCGCGCTCTTCTTCGCCCGCTCGTCGAATGACGCCGCGCACCCGACCCAGTACAGGTACTCCGGCGCCGGATCGCCCGGCTCGAGCACGCGCACTCCCAATTCCTCCGCCCACGCCGCCCGCTCCGTCTGCGGCTTTCCCCACGGATTGGACGCGCGCTCGACGTCGCGCAGCATCGGCTCCGCCTCCGCCGGGAACGCTGCGTCGACCATCAGCCTGCTCCGACGCAGGTCGACGATGTGGTCGACGTGCTCGATCGAGACGGGGCACGCCTCCACGCACGCGCCGCACGTGACGCAGTCCCAGATCATCTCCTCCGGCACGCCGTTGCCCACGATCGGCTCCGCGCTCTGCGCGAACAGCTGGTCGCGCACGCCCATGATCAGCAGCTTCGGCGACAGGATCTTCCCCGTCGCATACGCCGGGCATGCGTCCTGGCAGCGCCCGCACTCCGTGCACGAGAACGCGTCCACGACCTCCTTGCGCGTCAGGTCGAAGATCGTCGCGACGCCGAAGCGCAGCTCGTCGTCGGGCACGTCGAACCGCAGCGGCTCGAGCCTCCCGCGCGCGCGCGTGCGCGCCATCCAGACGTTCACCGCCGCCGTCCCGATGTGCAGATGCTTCGAGTACGGCAGGTACGCGAGGAAGACGCCGATCACGATCAGGTGCGCCCACGCAAACCCGGCGCCGCCGACGTGATGCCACAGCAGCAGCGTGATCACGACCGCCGCGATGAGCGCCAGGATGAAGTCCGCCTCGCCGAGATGCGATCCCGCGAACCGCTCCGGCCGCACGACCTTGCGGATGACGACCGCCGTCACGACACCGACGAGGACAAGACCTGCGAACACGTCGGCGAGATCGCGGTACCAGCCCGGCGAGTGGTCGCCGCCGCCGGCGACGTCGATCGCCGCGAGCACGATCGACGGGAAGAGGACGATGAACCCCCAGAAGATGAACGCGTGCATAAGCCCGGGCACGAGCCGCTGCAGCAGCTTCTTCTGGCCGAGGACGATCTCCGCCTCGGCGACGACGCGCTGCGCCTCCGTCCCCGGCCGGTCCGACGGCTTCGCATCGCGCACGAGCCGCGTCAGGAACCACGCGCGCCGGCCGAAGATCCCGCCGCACACGAGGACGAGCGCAGCGAGCCCGATCGCGCCTATCCGCGCACCCGCTTCAGCTCCGCGCTGATCGCCGGCACGACCTCGTGCAGGTCGCCAATGACGGCGTAGTCGGCGCTCGCGAAGATCGGCGCCTCCGGATCGGTGTTGATCGCGAGGATCTTCTTCGCGCCCTTCGCGCCCGCGATGTGCTGCGTCGCGCCGCTGATCCCGCAGGCGATGTACAGGTCGGCGGAGATCTTCGTCCCCGTCTGCCCCACCTGGTCCGCGTGCGGACGCCAGCCGGCGCTCGTGACGACGCGTGAGCAGCCGACAGCCGCGCCGAGCAGGCCGGCGAGCTCCTCGATAATCGCGAAGCCCTCCGACGAGCCGACGCCGCGGCCGCCGCTGACGACGACCTTCGCGTCGCGCAGCGACACGCCGCCGGAGGACTCCTCGACCCGCTCGAGCACCTTAGGCGAGCCGTCGTCGGGCGCGTCGAGCGTCTCGACGTCGCCGATCTCGGCCGCCTGCTGCGTGTGCGGTGCGACGGTGAGGAGCTTCGGCGTGCCGTGCAGCCGCGCCTCCTCGAGCAGCGATCCGCCCCAGCGCACACGCGTCACGACGTCGCCGTCGATCGCGACGACGTTCGCCGCGAACGGCTGATCCAGCAACGCGCCGACGTGCGCGAGCAGCTCGTTGCCGCGGTCGGATCCGGCGGCGACGATCGCATCCGCATCCTGCGCCGCGAGCGCCTTCGCCCACGCCGCCGGCTGATAGTCGCCGGCGAACGTCACCGCGCGCACGTCGCCCATCCCCCGCGCGAAGCCGACCGCCTGCGCCGAGAGCTCGTCGTCCTCGACGAAGCAGAGGACGCTCACTTGTCGAGCTCCCGCTGCGTGCGGATGACCTCGCGGATCGATCCCCGTTCGGACGTTCGCCAGACGTCGATCCCGGCGCACACCCCGAGCGTGTAGACGCGGATGAGCGGCGTCCCCGGCAGCGGCGGGACGTCCTTGCCGCGCGTGTTCTTGTGTCCGAATATGCCCAGGCCGTGCAGGTCGACCTCGACGCCCTCCGGGACGTAGACGTCGAGCGCGCTGCACACCGCAAAGCCGATGACGGTGACGACATCGCCCTCGAGCGACGCCTGCCGCAGGTCGAGGTCGATGTTGCCGCAGGCGACGAGGCAGAGGATGCGCCGGCGGATGCGCATGCGGCCGTCGCGGCGCGTCGACGAGAAGAGCGCGGGCACGAAGCGCGTCGGCTTGCGCCGCGACGGCGCCGGGAGGTCACGCAAGGCCGTCGCGATGTCGCCTCTGAGCGCGATGCCCACGCGATCGGCGAAATCCTCGAGCGTCAGGCTGCCCGCGACATGGTGCTCGCGCAGTGCAACCAGCGCACGCTCGCGCTCGGGCTCGGAGATCGTCATGCGACCCCCAAAGACTGCATCACCGCGACGACCTGCGCGGCGTCCTCGAGGATCTCCGCCTTTTTGCCCTGCCCCTCGGGTACGACGAGGCGCAGCTTCTCGAGCTTCTGCACGGGCCGCGCCGGCTCGACGACCGCGAGCGGCTTCGACTTCGCCCGCAGCCGCCCCGGCACCGACGGGTAGCGCGGCAGGTTCAGCCCCTCCAGCACCGTCAGCACCGCCGGCAGCGGCGCCTCGTACACGTCGCGCGCCCCGCCGACGTCGCGCTCGCAGCGAACGCGGCCGTCCTGCACCTCGATCTTCTTCAGCCCGGTGACGACCGGCAGCCCGAGCGCGTGCGCGACGCGGATGCCGACCTGGAAGCCCGCCGCGTCCGCCGACTCGTTGCCGAACAGGATGAGGTCGAAGCCCTCCTCGCGGATCGCGTCGACGATCGCTGCCGCGGTCGACTGCGCGTCCCACTCCTCGTCCGTCTTCAGGAGGATGCCGCGGTCGGCGCCGATCGCCATGCAGTCGCGCAGCTGCTCCTCCGCCTCGGCGGGGCCGAGCGTGAGGACGACGACCTCGCCGCCGATGCGCACCGCCTCCTCGACCGCGCACTCCTCGTGCGGTGAGATGGTGAAGCCGAGGTGCTTCGTCTCGAGCGCCTGCGCGTCGGCGGTGAGCACCATCTTCCCGCCCGTCATCGGCACCCGCTTGACGCAGCAGAGCGTCTTCACGAACGGATGCGCTCGTTGTCGGGATCGAACGGCGCGCGCGACCCGACCACCTCGACGGCGACGGGATACAGCTGCTCCATGTACTGCACGTGGAGATCCTCGCGCGCGTCCGGCGGGAGGTACGACATGAGGACGTACTTGCCGAGCGACGGGCCCATGCCCGCCGAGGTGACGTACGAGCGGCGGCCCTTCGCGTCGGCGATCGGCGAGCCGTCGGCGCGCACGACCGGCTCGCGCCCGAGCGGGAAGCGCTCGTTCCCCGTCATCGTCAGCGTGCACAACGTCGCGGCCGGCTCGCGCTCACGCTGCGCGACGTGCGCGTCCTTGCCGACGAAGCCCTCCCCCTTCACCTTCCACCACGCCATGTCGGCCTCGACGACGTCGTAGTCCTGGTCGAGCTCGAAGCCGAACGCGCGGTACGCCTTCTCGAGCCGGCCGGTCGTGCCGTACACGCCGATCCCGGCGGGGACGACGCCGTGCGGCTGCCCGGCCTCCCATAGCGCGTCCCACAGCTCGAGCCCGCGCTCCATCGGCGCGTACAGCTCCCAGCCGAGATCGCCGACGTACGAGATGCGCGACGCGGTCACGCCGTTGTCGAGCTCCTGCCACGTCGCGAACGGGAACGCCTCGTTCGAAACGTCCGTCCCCGTGATCGACGAGAGGATGTCGCGCGCGCGCGGCCCCCACAGACCGACCGTGCAGACGGTGGAGGTGTGATCCTCGATGCGCGTGCCGTCGGGGCAGTGGTCGCGGAACCACTTCATGTCCGCCATCCCGTGCGCGCCGCCGGTGACGACGCGGAAGCGGTCGTCGTCCATCCGCATGATCGTCAGGTCGGACTTGAACCCGCCGCGCGGTGCGAGCACCGGCGTGTAGACGACGCGCCCGTTCGGCACGTTCATCTGCCGCGCCGCGACCACCTGCACCGCGTCGAGCGCGTTCGGGCCGACGACGTCGAAGACGGTGAACGCGGTGAGGTCGAACATCGCCGCGCGCTCGCGCATCGCCAGGTGCTCGCCGTTGATGATCGGCGACCACCAGCGCGCCTCCCACTCGTGCGTGCGCGGCTCGACGCCGTACTCGTCGACGAGCGGCGCATTCGACGCGTACCAGTGCGGCCGCTCCCACGCCGCCGCCTCGTAGAAGACGGCGCCGAGCTCCTGCTCGCGCCCGTAGAACGGCGACGTGCGCACGCCGCGGTTCGACTCCCACTGCTCCGCCGGGTGGACGATCCCGTACGTTTTGTTGAAGCCCTCCGACGTTCGGCCCTTGATGTGCGCCGGCGTGCGCTGCTCAGGATAGAAGCGCGCGATGTCGGACGACTGCAGGTCGATCTCCGGCTCGCCGTGCACCATCCACTCGGCGAGCGACTTGCCGACGCCCGGCCCCTCCTTCACCCACACGGCGGCGGCCGACCAGAGTCCCTTCACCTCCGGCGTCTCGCCGAGCAGTGGCAGCCCGTCCGGCGTGAGCGACAGCAGGCCGTTGATCGCGTACTTGATGCCGACCGACTCGTCGCCGAGGACCTCGGGAACGAGCTCGAGCGCGTGCTCGAGCTGGAGCTCGAAGTCCTCCTGCGTGAACGGCAGCTCGGTCGGCGTCAGCGCCGACTCCTCGATGGAGGGGATGTCGTCTGGCTCGTGGAGGATCGGCCGGTGCGCATACGAGCCGACCTCGAGGCCCTGCCCGTCCTGCCGCTCGTACATGTTCGTGTCCATGTCGCGGACGATCGGATAGTCGACCGCCGTCTTCGACGTGAGGAAGCGCGGCACCGGGCCGACGTCGATCATCTGGTGCACCGCCGGCGTCAGCGGGATGGATGCGCCTGCCATGCGCGCGATCCGCGGCGACCAGACGCCGCATGCGATCACGACCGTGTCGGCGTCGAAGTCGCCCCGCGTGGTTGAGACCCGGCCGGCACCCATGTCGATGCCGGTCACCTCGGTGTTCGCATACACCTGTGCGCCGAGCGCCTGCGCGCGTTCGCGCATGACCGTCCCGAAGCGGAGGGAGTCGACGACGGCGACTGACGGGCAGTAGAAGCCGCCGAGCAGGATCGACTCGTCGACGAACGGGACGAGCTCCTTGATCTCCGCCGGCGTGACGAGGCGGCAGTCGTCGATGCCCCACGACTTCGCCGACGCCATGCGGCGGCGGAGCTCCTCCATCCGCTCTTCGGTGCGCGCGACCTCGATGCCGCCGCACTCGTGCAGCGTCCCCGCGTCGCGGTACTGGCGCATCGACTCGAGCGTGAGCTGCGTCATCTCCTTCGAGTGGTCGACCGGGAAGATGAAGTTCGACGCGTGCCCGGTCGAGCCGCCCGGGTTCGGGAACGGGCCCTTGTCGAGCTGGACGAGATCGGTGACGCCGAGCTCGGCGAGCCAGCCGGTGACGCTGTTGCCGACGATGCCGCCGCCGATGACGACGGTGCTCATACGGCGACCAGCACCCTGTGCATCGCCTTCTCGAAGTCCTGGACGTGCGCGCGCATGCGATTGGCGGCCTTGTCCGCGTTGCCCAGCGCGATGTCGTTCAGCAGCGGGCGATGCGCCTCGACGGCGTCCTCGAGAGCCTCGTCGCGGTTCAGCGCGATCGTCCAGATGCGCAGCGCGAGGACGTAGTACTCGTTCAGCGTCTTCTCCATCAAGTCGTTGTGCGCCGCCTTGTAGATGGCGCGATGGATCTGCTCGTCCAGGGCCATCAGGTCAGCGCCGCGCTTGATCCGGTCGCCGAGAGCGAGCAGCTCGTCGCGCTCCTCCTCGGTCGCGCGCTCGGCCGCAAGCCGCGCCGCCTCGGGTTCGAGCGCCTCGCGCACCTCGGAGATGCGGGCGAGATCGCGGATGTCGACGTTCGTCACGAACATCCCGCGGCGCGGGAACACCTCCACGAGCTGCTCCTGCGCCAACCGGCGGAGCGCCTCGCGGACCGGCGTCCGGCCGATCCCGAGCCGCTCGATGAGCGCGCGCTCGTCGATCACCGTGCCAGGAGCCAGCTCGAGTGACACGATGAGGCTGCGGATCGCCAAATACGCACGGTCGGCCAGCTGCACAACAGATATATTACTGATATGCCAAGCTCACTCGAGATCGCGCAGGAGGCCACCCTTCTCCCGATCTCCGAGATCGCCGCCGCCGCAGGCCTCGAGCCCGACGAGGTCGACCTCTACGGGAAGTACAAGGCGAAAGTCTCGCTGTCGGTGCTCGAGCGGCTCGCGGACCGCCCCGACGCGAAGCTCGTCTGCGTCACCGCGATCACGCCGACGAAGTTCGGCGAGGGCAAGACGACGACGTCGGTCTCGCTGACGCAGGGCCTCGGCGCGATCGGCCGCAAGCCCGTCCTCTGCCTGCGCGAGGCGTCGCTCGGGCCGGTGTTCGGCATCAAGGGCGGCGCGGCCGGCGCCGGCTACGCGCAAGTCGTCCCGATGGAGGACATGAACCTCCACTTCACGGGCGACATCCACGCGATCGGCGCGGCGAACAACCTGCTCGCGGCGATGCTCGAGGCGCACCTGCTGCACGGGAACGTGCTCGGCATCGATCCGCTCTCGATCTCGTGGCGGCGCTGCGTCGACATCAACGACCGGGCGCTGCGCGACACGGCGATCGGCCTCGGCGGCCGCGCGAACGGCTACCCGCGTCAGACGGGCTGGGACATCACGGCCGCGTCCGAGGTGATGGCGATCGTCGCCGTCGCCCGCGACCTCCATGACCTGCGCGCGCGGCTCGGCGCGATTACGGTCGGCTCGACGTACGACGGCGAGCCGGTCACCGCCGAGCAGCTGAAGGCGGCGGGGGCGATGACCGTCCTCCTGAAGGAGACGATCAAGCCGAACCTCGTGCAGACGCTCGAGCACCAGCCGGCTTTCGTGCATTGCGGCCCGTTCGCGAACATCGCGCACGGGAACAACTCGCTCGTCTCCGACCGCGTCGCGCTGAAGCTCGGCGACATCGTCGTCACCGAGTCGGGCTTCGGCAGCGACATGGGGATGGAGAAGTTCATGGACATCGTCTGCCGCGTCGGGCACCTGACGCCGAGCGCGGTCGTCCTCGTCGCGACGGTGAAGGCGCTGAAGCACCACGGCGGCGACCCGGACGGCGGCGCCGAGGCGATCGAGGCGGGCTCGGCCAACCTCGCGCGCCATCTCGGGATCATCCGGGAGTTCGGCCTGAACGCGGTCGTCGCGGTCAACCGCTTCCCGCAGGACACGGACGAGGAGATCGAGCAGGTGCGTTCGCTCGCGATGGCGAACGGCGCGTTCGCGGCCGAGGCGAACGAGGCGGTGGCGAAGGGCGGCGAGGGGGCAGCCGCGCTCGCCGAGGCGGTCGTCGCCGCGACCGAGGCGCCGTCGAACTACGCGCCGGTGTATCCGCTCGACGAATCGATCGAGCGGAAGATCGAGGCGATCGCGACGCGCGTGTACGGTGCCGACGGGATCCTGCTCCAGCCGGCCGCACGGAAGAAGATCGAAGAGCTCGAGCGCGTCGGCTTCGACAAGCTCCCGATCTGCATGGCGAAGACGCATCTCTCGCTCTCGCACGACCCGACGCTTGCGAACGCGCCCACGGGCTTCACCGTCACCGTGCGCGACATCCGCGCGTACACGGGCGCGGGCTGGCTCGTCGCGCTGTGCGGCGACATGCAGACGATGCCCGGCTACGG
>JBOGZQ010000119.1:0-19339 GCA_050697375.1 Gaiellaceae bacterium
GGTTCGCCTCGTCGATGACGCCGGCCTGCGTCATCTCGTGATACAGGTCGTTGCCTTCGCGCGTGCGCTCGCCGACGCCCGTGAACACGGACACGCCGCCGTGCTGGAGCGCGACGTTGTTGATCAGCTCCGTGATCGTCACCGTCTTGCCGACACCGGCGCCGCCGAAGAGACCCACCTTGCCGCCGCGCACGTACGGCGCGATCAGATCGATGACCTTGATGCCCGTCTCGAAGATCTCGACCTTGGGCGACAGATCGCTGAACGACGGCGGATCGCGGTGGATCGGCCAGCGCTCGCCCGTGGCCGGCTCCTTGCCGTCCACCGGGTCGCCGATCACGTTCCAGATGCGGCCGAGGGTCTGGTCGCCGACCGGCACCGAGATCGGGACGCCGGTGTCGACGATGTCGACGCCGCGCGCGAGGCCGTCGGTCGAGTCCATCGCGACCGCACGGATGCGGTCGTCGCCGAGATGCTGCTGCACCTCCGCGATCAGCTCGCGCGTGCCGTCGCCGTCGGGAACCTGCACGCTCAACGCGTGGTTGATCTCCGGCAGCCCGCTCGGGAAGACGGCGTCGAGGACGACGCCCTTGATCTCGATGATCCGGCCGGTGCTCTTCTCTTTCGTAGCGGGCATCTCTCTCCTTATCCGGTCAGTGCGTCGGCTCCGGCGACGACTTCGAGGATCTCCTGGGTGATGGCGGCCTGGCGGGCCCGGTTCATCTGCAGCGTGTAGCGGTCGATGAGCTCGTTTGCGTTCTTCGAGGCGTTGCGCATCGCGGTCATCTGCGACGCGAGGAACGACGCCGCCGATTCGAGCAGCGCACGATAGATCTCGGTCTCGAGATACACGGGCAGGAGGCGCAGGAGGATGTCCTCCGGCTCCGGCTCGTAGATGAAGTCGCCGCGCAGCGCCTGCTTCTTCGGGTCCTCGTGCTCGTCCTTTCCGCCCTCGAGCACGTGCTCGGGGATGGGCAGGAGGTCGGTGATGGTGACGCGCTGCACGAGCGGCGAGACGAAGCGGTTGTAGACGACGACCACGCGGTCGACCTGCTACTCCGTGTACATCTCCGCGAGCTTGTGCGCGACCGCCTGCGCATCGTGGTACGTCGGCTTCTCGACGAATCCCTCCCAGTGCGCGGCGACGTCGTAGCGGCGGAAGCGGAGCGTGGAAGCGCCCTTCCGTCCGACGACCGTCCACGCGACCTCGTGGCCCGCCTCACGCTCCTCGCGCTCGAGCTGGAACGCGCGCCGCAGCACCTGACCGTTGAACGGCCCGGCGAGCCCGCGGTCGCCGGTGACGACGACGAAGCCGACGCGCTTCTCCTCGCGGCGCTGCATGAGCGGCAGGTTCCGGAAGGACGCCGCCTCACGCGCGGTTCCGACCATCAGCTCCTGCATCCGGTCGGCGTACGGACGCATCTCCTCGATCCGCGTCTGCGCGCGTCGTAGGCGCGCGCCGGCGACGAGCTCGAGCGCCTTCGTGATCTTGCGCGTGTTGCGGACGGAGTTGATCCGCCGCCGGATGTCCTGCAGGCTCGCCACTAGACGAGGCCGGCCTCTTCCTCGACGTTGAAGGAGTTCTTCGCCTTCTCGATCTCGCCGTTGAGCTGCTCGGCTAGGTCGTCGGGCATGTCGCCCGTCTCTCGGATCTGCTTGTAGATCTCGCCCTGCGCGCGCAGGTGCTCCCGGAGCTCGTCCTGGAAGCGCTGCACCTGCGGCGTCGGGATGTCGTCGAGGTAGCCGTTGTTGCCGGCGTAGATCGCGACGACCTGCTCCTCCAGCGGCCACGGCTGGTACTGCGGCTGGTTGAGGGTCGCGACCATCTTCTCGCCGCGCGTCAGCGCCTGCTGCGTCGTTTTGTCGAGCTCGGAGCCGAACTGCGCGAACGCCTCCAGCTCGCGGTACTGGGCGAGGTCGAGGCGCAGGCGGCCGGCGACCTTCCGCATGGCGCGAATCTGCGCGTTTCCGCCGACGCGCGATACCGAGATGCCGACGTTGACGGCCGGCTTGACGCCGGAGAAGAACAGGTCGGACTGCAGGTAGATCTGGCCGTCCGTGATCGAGATGACGGTCGTCGGGATGTACGCCGACACGTCGCCGGCCTGCGTCTCGATCTCGGGCAGCGCCGTCAGCGATCCTGCGCCGAGCTCGTCGTTGAGCTTGCACGCGCGCTCGAGCAGCCGCGAATGCAGGTAGAAGACGTCGCCGGGGAACGCCTCGCGGCCCGGCGGGCGGCGCAGCAGCAGCGACAGCTGCCGGTACGCGTCCGCGTGCTTCGAGAGGTCGTCGTACATGACGAGCGCGTGCTTGCCGTTGAAGAGGAAGTGCTCGCCCATCGCGCAGCCTGCGAACGGCGCCATCCACTTGATCGGCGCCGCTTCGCTCGCGGCCGCGGTCACGATCGTCGTGTATTCCATCGCGCCGGCGTCGCGCAGCCGCTCGTAGATGCCGGCCACGGTCGACTCCTTCTGGCCGATCGCGACGTAGATGCACTGCACGTCCGTGTCGCGCTGGTTGAGGATCGTGTCGATGAGGATCGCCGTCTTGCCGGTCGATCGGTCGCCGATGATCAGCTCGCGCTGACCCCGGCCGATCGGCGTCATCGAGTCGATCGCCTTGATGCCGGTCGCGAGCGGCTCCTTCACCGGCTGACGGGCGATTACGCCGGGAGCCTTGAACTCGAGCGGGCGACGCTCGCTCTCCTCGATCGGGCCGCGCCCGTCGAGCGGGTTGCCGAGCGGGTCGACGACGCGGCCGAGCAGCCCTTCGCCGACCGGGACGCTCGCGACGCGGCCGGTGCGCCGAACGGGCTCGCCTTCGCTCACCTTCTCCCATTCGCCGAAGAGGGCGACGCCGACCTGGTCCTCCTCGAGGTTGAACGCGAGGCCGACCACGCCGTGCTCGAACTCGAGCATCTCGAGCGCGACGGCGTTCTCGAGGCCGTACACGCGCGCGATGCCGTCGCCGATCGTCAGGACGGTGCCGACCTCGGCGAGGTCGGTCTCGACGTCGTACTGCTCGATCCTCTGCCGCAGGATCGACGTGATCTCTTCCGGCCGAAGCTTCATTTATCTCCTCACGAGTTCGTGTCGAAGTCGTTCCAATCTCCCGCGGACGCTCGCGTCGACGCGGTACGAGCCCGCCTGGAGGACGATGCCCCCCACGAGGCTCTCGTCGACGCTGCGCGTCGCCTCGACCTTGCGGCCTGCCGCCTTCTCGATCTGTCCGACGATGTCCTTCGCCTCGGCGTCGGTCAGCTCGCGCGCCGTGATCAGCTCGACCGTGAGGCGGCGCTCTTCGCGCGCCATCAGCCGCTCGAACTCGCTCGCGATCTCCTCGATCTCACCGGCGCGGCCCTTCTCTGCGACGAGCATGAGGAAGTTCTTGAACAGCGGATCCTCGTCGCCGGCGAGGTCGGCGAGGATGCGCGCCTTCGCGTGCGACTCGAGCTGCGGGTTGCGCAGGACCGCGCGCAGCTCCGGCGTCTCCTCGACTGCCTTGGCGAAGTCGGTGAGCGCCTCGTGCACCTGCGCGAGCCGCTTCTCCTCCTTCGCCGCACCGAAGAGCGCTTCGGCGTAGATGCGCTGCGCAGCTGCTATGCCGACTCCTCGAGCCGCGAGAAGTCGAGCGATCCGATCGCCTCGCTGATGAGCTCGCGGTCGCGGTCGGCGTCGAGCGCGCGGCCGACGACGCGGGACGCGGCCTCGAGCGTGAGATCGGCGACCTCGTTGCGGATCTGCTCGAGCGCGCGCGCTGTCTCGGACGCGATCTCCCTGCGCGTCTCCTCGAGACGGCGCTGCCGCTCGTTCTCGGTCTCCTCGCGCATGCGGGTCTCCATCGACGCGCGCGTCTTCCGCGCTTCCGAAAGGATCTCCTCGGCCTGGCTCCGCGCCTGCCCGATGAGCCGGCGGTGCTCCTCCAGCAGCTTCCGCGCCTCGTCGCGCGCGTTGTCCGCCTCCTCGATCGCGCGGCGGATCTGCTCGCGCCGCTCGTCGATGAGCCTCTGGATCGCGCCGAATGCGTACTTCTTCAGCACGAAGAAGACGATCAGGAAGAAGATGATCGTCCAGATCATCAGCCCCGGTATCAGCCGGGTGAGCGGACTGGAGACGGCGAGCAGCATCTACTTGACGAGGACGAAGCCGAGGAATCCGCCGACGAGGCCGTAGAACACGACTGCCTCGGTGAGCGCGAAGCCGAGCCACATGATCCCCTGCAGCTCGCCGCGCAGCTCGGGCTGCCGGGCGACCGACTGGATCATCGACGCGAACACGGTGCCGATGCCGATGCCGGCGCCGAGCGAGCCGAGGCCCATGCCGAGGCCGAAGCCGAGCGCCTGGGCGGCCTTGACGGTGGACGAGGTTGCTGCGAGCACGTTGAGCACCGTTCCTCCTTAGTGAGCCGGCTCGATCGCGGAGCCGATGTAGATAGCGGTCAGAGCGGAGAAGATGAACGCTTGGATGGTGACGACGATCACGACCTCGAAGAGGTAGAAGGCGATTCCGATCGGCAGCGAGATGACGGCGACGATCCAGAACGTGACCCCGCTGAGGATGAAGAGCAGGCCGATCGAGACGAGGATCAGCATGTGCCCCGCGAGCATGTTCGCGTAGAGCCGGACGCTGAGGCTGATCACGCGGAAGACGTGCGAGATCGTCTCGAGCACGGCCATCGCCGGCACCATCCCCTTCGGAACGCCGGCGGGAACGAAGCTCTTGAAGTACTTGAGGCCGTTGTACCGGACGCCTTCGACATGCGTGAAGATCACGCTCAGCAGCGCGAGCACGAGCGTCACCGACAGCTGCGACGTCACCGCGTAGATGCCCCACGTCGGCACGCCGTGCCAGGTGTCACCGGTAAGTGGCAGCGGGATGAAGCCGACGAGGTTCATCGTGAAGATGAAGAGGAAGAGCGACGCGACGTACGGGAACCAGCGGGAGATCGCCTTGTGCGGGAGACCTTGCTCTGCGATCTGCGTCTGCGCGAGCTCGTACAGCGCCTCGCCGACGGTCTGCCTCCGGCCGGGAAGCAGCGCGAGCCGGCTACGCATCGTGAAGAGACCGAGCAGGATCGTCAGCAGCGCACTGATCGCGAGGTAGACGACGGCCTTGTTGATCGACATGTCGACCGGCCCGAGGTGGATGCCGACCCACTGCTTGAGCTCGAACTCGTTCGCCGGGTCGAACGTGGCCGCGAGCGCGGTCATCCGACCTTCTCCGACCCGAAGTACTCGAGCAGCGAGATCCCCAGTGTGAGCGAGTATGCGAGCGCGTACACCGCGACGGCGGCGACGCCGACGCTCCTGTTCGCGACGGTGACGGCGGCGAGCGCGATCATGACGCCGATGCCGCGGAACGACATCGCCACGGCCACCATCCCGGACTTGCCGAGGCGGTCGGCGCCGGTCGGGATGCGCGCGAGCCAGAAGCCGAGCCCCTCACCCGCGAGCCAGAGGACCGCGGCGAGGGCCCATCCGCTCAGCGGGAAGCCGCCGACGAGGAACACCGGCAGCGCGAGCACGACGACGGCAGCCCCTGCGAGCGCGGGAACGCGGCGGCCCGGAACGGGTCGCGGGGTGGAGAACACGCCGGGCATCACGAGAAGTAGCCCTTGAAGCGGCGATACACCGCGAAGACGCCCGTCGGGATGCCGACGACGACGCCGCCGAGGACGCCGAGGCCGGCGGAGCCGAGGCCCCAGCCGACGAGCGCACCTGCTCCAGCGCACATCCCCGTCGTGCCGGCCAGGATTGCGCCCGCCTCGGCGGGCTGGAACGACGATCCTGAAGAGGCCTGCATCCGGCGCGAGAATAGCAGGTTGGAACCCCGACTTTGTAACAGTGGAATCCGTTGTGTTTAAAGGGCCTCGCCTTCTGCTCGTGCACGGCAGCGTCGTCAACGGCGAGGTCACTTGGAACGCCCAGCGACCCCTTGCGGAGCGGTTCCAGCTCGTCGTCCCGAACCGCCGCGGGTTCCCGCCCGGGCCGGACGCCGACCGGGTCGACTTCGAGGACGAGGCGGCCTGGCTCGAAGGGTTCCTCGAGCCCGAGACGCACCTCGTCGGACACTCGTACGGCGGCGTCATCTCCCTGCTGACCGCCGCGCGCAGGCCCGAGCTCGTCCGCTCGCTGACGGTGATCGAGCCGCCGGCGTTCGGGCTCGCCCGGGGGCATCGGGCGGTGGAGGAGTTCATCGAGCGGTCCGGCGCAATCACGACGGGGGATCCCGAGGCGTACCTGCGTGCGTTCCTGGCGTTGGTCGGCTCGCCCCAGCCGGCCGAGATGAACGCGGCACGGCTCCAGGGCGCCCGCATGCTGATGATCGAGCGGCCGCCGTGGGAGGCGGAGATCCCGCTCGACCGCCTCGCGGGAATGCCGACGCTCGTGCTCAGCGGCGGCCACAGCGCCGCATTCGACGCCGTCTGCGACGTCCTCGTGGAGCGGCTCGACGCCGAGCGCGCCGTGCTGCCGGGCGCCGGCCATTCGCCGCAGCGGCTCGGGGAACCGTTCAACACGCTCCTGACTGCGTTCGTGATGAAACAAACGACCGGATAGCTGCGTTTCAATCAGTCGGTGGAAGCCGCAGCCGACCTCCCGGTCGCCAAGCGCGACCATGCCGCGCTGGCGGCGGCGGGCGTCACCGTGCTCCTCTGGGGCTCGGCGTTCGTCGGCATTCGATCGGCCGGTCGCCATTTCTCGCCCGGCGCCCTCTCGCTCGGCCGCCTGACGGTCGCGGTGGCCGCGCTCGCCGTGATCGGGCTCGTGCGCGGCGAGCGGCTGCCGAGCCGGGACGCGTTGCGCGAGGTCGGCATCCCGTTGCTCATCTGCGGGCTCCTCTGGTTCGGCGCATACAACGTCGCACTCAACTCGGGCGAACGGCGCGTCGACGCCGGAACGGCGGCGATGCTCGTCAACGTCGGGCCGATCCTCATCGCCGTCCTCGCAGGCGTGCTCCTGCGGGAAGGCTTCCCACGCATGCTCTTCGCCGGCCTCGCGGTCGCATTCGCGGGCGTCGTCGTCATCGCGCTCGCGAGCTCGAGTCACGCGGCGACGAAGGGAGGGGTGCTCCTCTGCCTCGCGGCCGCCGGCGCCTACGCCGCCGGCGTCGTCGCGCAGAAGGTGGTGCTGCGCCGCCTGACGCCGGTGCAGACGGTGTTCTTCTGCGCGCTCATCGGCGCGCTCGCCACGACGCCGTTCGTCGGACAGCTCTCGCGCGAGCTCGGCCCGGCGCACGCCGAGGGATGGATCGTCTACCTCGGAATCGGGCCGACCGCGCTCGGCTTCATCACGTGGGGCTTCGCGCTCTCGCGCACGACGGCCGGAAAGCTCGCGGCGACGACATATCTCGTCCCGCCCGTCTCGGTGCTCCTCGGCTGGCTCTGGCTCAACGAGTCGCCCGCGTCGCTCGCCTACCTCGGCGGCGCGCTCTGCCTGGCCGGCGTGGCCGTCTCGCGCCGACGCGTCCGTCCGAGCTAAGACCGGTACCAGGTACCGTCAAGTTGTTATCACGGCGGTGTGTCGTTTCAACAGCCGCGACCGCGCGTTGCTCCGTGGAAACCGGTGAGATTGTCGTGACACAGTCGTTCAGGTACCTGGTACCGGTCGTGTCCGCTACGACGCCTTTCGCAGTGGGTCGTTTGCGGAGCGTCGCCGCTGGTACGGGTTCGCGATCTTGACGATCTCGAGCACGTACACGACGTAGATCGAGATCGACAGCGCAAGCACGCCGATCGCGGCGGCGCCGATCGTCGGCCACACGCTCCATTTCCCGTGCGGATGCACCGGCAGGAAGCGCGTGCCGAGCGCGGCCGCCGCGAGCGAGAGGCACCACACCCAGATCGTCATCGTCGCCTGCGGCTGGCTGAAGCCGCGCCGCAGGAAGCGGTGGTGCAGGTGCGCCTGGTCGCCCTCGAAGACGCGTTGGCCGTGCTTCAGCCGCCGCGCGACGACGAACGTCGTGTCGACGATCGGAACGGCGAGCACGAGCAGCGGGAAGAACAGGGCGACGGTCGCCGCCGTTTTCAGCAGGCCCTGCACCGACACGGTCGCGAGCACGAAGCCGAGCAAGAGCGCGCCGCTATCCCCCATGAAGATCCGTGCGGGATAGAAGTTGTGGCGGAGGAAGCCGAGCGACGCGCCGAGGACGATCGCCGAGAGGATGGCCGCGTCGGGCTTCCCGAGCGAGAGCGCGATCACCGCGAACGTCGCACCGGCGATCGCCGCGACGCCGGCCGCGAGCCCGTCCAGCCCGTCGAGGAAGTTGACCATGTTCATGATCGCGACGATCCAGAGCACCGTCAGCGGCATCCCGACCCACGACGGGAAGGTGTGGATGCCGAGCACCGGGAACGTGAAGCGGTCGACCCAGACGCCGAAGCCGACAGGGATGCCCGCGGCCAACACTTGGCCGCCGAGCTTCTCGAACCACCGCAGGCCGCGGAAGTCGTCAATCGCGCCGACCGTCACCGCAACGGCCGCGCCGAGGAGCAGGCCGCGCGTCTGGTGATCGAGGTGGAGGAACGCGAGTGACGGGACGAAGATCCCGAGGAAGAGCGCGACCCCGCCGAGGCGCGGCACGGGACTGCGATTCAGGCGACGGCCGCCGGGAGAGTCGACGGCGCCGAGAAGGCGCGCCATCCCGCCGACAGCGGGCGTGAGGAGCACGACGACGACGAGCGCGACGACCGCGCCCCAGACGACGCCGAGGTGCTTGTCCAGTTGCTCGAGGACGTTGAAGTGCGGAGCAGCGGCGCCGATCATCGTCCGTTATTTCGTGCCGTAGAGCCGGTCTCCCGCATCGCCGAGCCCCGGCACGATATAGCCGCGCTCGTCGAGGCCGCGGTCGACGGCCGCGCAGACGATGTGCACGTCCGGATGCCGATCGTGCACATGCTCGATGCCGGGCGGCGCGGCGACGATGCAGACGAGCGTCACCGACTGCGCGCCCGCCTCCTTCACCGCGGCGATCGCGGCGACGCTCGAGTGGCCGGTCGCGAGCATCGGGTCGAGGACGATCGCATCGCGATCGGCGAGGTCGGTCGGAAGCTTCGAGTAGTACTGCACCGGCTCGAGCGTCTCCTCGTCGCGGTACATGCCGATGAAGCCGACGCGCGCGCTCGAGACGAGCGAGAGCACGCCGTCGAGCATGCCGACCCCAGCGCGCAACACGGGGCAGACTGCAACCTTCTTGCCGGAGATGCGCTGCGCCGTCATCTGCTCGAGCGGCGTCTCGATGTCGTAGTCCTCGGTCGGGAGCTCCTTCGTCGCCTCGTATGTCAGCAGCAGCGTGATCTCGTTGGCGAGCTTGCGGAAGTGGACGGTCGGCGTTTCCTTGTCCCGCAGATAGCTGAGCTTGTGCTGGACGAGCGGGTGCTCGACAACCGTGAGGCGATGAGTCTCGATCACTTGAATTTCGTGTAACCACGCCAGCCGGGATAAAGCGGCCGCTTCTTGCACAGCGCCGCGACGCGTGCCCGCAGCCCGTCGACGTCGGGAGACTCGACGAACGCCTCGGCGATGATGCTGCCCGTCTCGCGGAAGTCGTCCTCGTCGAATCCGCGCATCGTCATCGCGGGCGTGCCGACGCGGATGCCGGAAGTGACGAAAGGCGAGCGCTCGTCGAACGGAACCGTGTTGCGGTTGACGGTGACGTTCACCTCGGCGAGACGCTCCTCCGCGTCCTTGCCCGTCCAGTCGGAGTTGCGCAGATCGACGAGCAGGAGGTGCGTGTCGGTTCCGCCGGTGACGAGCTCGAGACCGCTCTCCTGGAGCGACTCAGCGAGCGCGTCGGCGTTCGCACGGATCTGCCGTTGATAATCCTTGAACGCGTCGGTCATCGCGATGCGGAAGCAGGTCGCCTTCGCCGCAATCGTGTGCATGAGCGGCCCGCCCTGCATGCCCGGCATCACTGCGCTGTCGAGTGCCTTCGCGTGCTGTTCGCGGCAGAGGACGAAGCCTGCGCGCGGGCCGGCGAGCGTCTTGTGCGTCGTCGACGAGACGAAGTCGCAATTCTCGACCGGGCTCGGCACGAGGCCGGCGGCGACGAGCCCGGCGAAGTGCGCCATGTCGCAGAGGAGGAGCGCGCCGACCTCGTCCGCGATCGCGCGGAAGCGGTCGGTCTCGACGATCCGCGGATAGGCGGAGCCCCCGCAGACGATCACCTTCGGCCGCGACTCCTTCGCGAGGCGCAGCACCTCGTCGTAGTCCACCGTCATCGTCTCGGGCGAGACGCCGTAATGGACGACGTTGTAGAGGCGGCCCGAGAAGTTGACCTTGTGGCCATGCGTCAGATGGCCGCCCTGGTCGAGCCGGAGGGCAAGGAGCGTGTCGCCGGGCTCCATCGTCGCCGCGTAGACCGCCATGTTCGTTTGCGCGCCGGCGTGCGGCTGGACGTTCGCGTGCTCGGCGCCGAAGAGCTCCTTCGCGCGCTCGATCGCGAGCTCCTCGATCTCGTCGACGACCTCGCAGCCGCCGTAGTAGCGCCGGCCCGGATAGCCCTCGGCGTACTTGTTCGTGGGCACCGATCCGACCGCCTCGAAGACCGCCGGCCAGGTGAAGTTCTCCGAGGCGATGAGCTCCAGCTGGCCCCGTTCCCGCTCCAGCTCTTTCGTCAGAAGACCGGCGACCTCAGGATCTGCCTCGCTCAGGCCGATAGAGACCAGGTGCTGGAACGTCAGCTCGGAAATCGCCACGCCCGGGGATGGTACTCGGGCGGCCTGACACTGCTCGCGGTCGCCCTGACGGCGCTCGTCGCCGCGCCCGTGGCGCTCGCCGGCCCGAATCTCTTCGTCGGCGCAGCCGAGGACGGCGCGATCTGGGGTGACCCCTCGACGCAGATGAGCCTCGCGCAGCAGGCGGGCTTCGACTCGATCCGGATGACGGCGCAGTGGGTGTCGGGCAACACGAAGCTCGACCCGGCCCTCGCCGCGAAGCTCCAGAACGCCGTCGGTGCCGCGGAGGCGCGCGGCCTGCGGCCGGTGGTCTCGATCTACAACGTGAACTCCGTCCAGGCGCCGGAGGACCCGATTCTTCAAGGGGAGTTCGCGGAGTTCGCGCAGGACGTCGTCCTCTCGCTCCCGAGCGTGACGACGTTCGTCGTCGGGAACGAGCCGAACTCGTCGTACTACTGGCAGCCGCAGTTCGACACGCGTGGCGCCGACATCGCCGCGACCGCGTACGAGACGATGCTCGCCGACACGTACGACGCGATCAAGTCGGTGCGGCCGGAGGTAACCGTCATCGGCGGCGCACTCGACTCGATGGGGACGGACAACCCGAAGACGCGGCCGTCGCACTCGCCGCTCGTCTTCATCCGCGACATGGGCCGCGCGTATCGCGCGAGCCACCGGACGACACCGATCATGGACGTCTTCGACGAGCACATCTACGAGGACAACTCGTCCTTGCCGCCGAGCATGACGCACCCGAACTCGACGACGCTCGCGGAGGCCGACTACCCGCGGCTCGTCGCGGCGCTCGGCCAGGCGTTCGACGGAACCGCGCAGGCGGGCTCGAGCATCCCGATCGTGTACGGCGAGTACGGCGTCGAGTCGGTGATCCCGCCGAACGAGGCCGCGAACTACTCCGGTCGTGAGGCTGCGTCGGCGAAGCCGGTCGACGAGGGGACGCAGGCGGCCTACTACATCCAGGCGATCAAGCTGGCGATGTGCCAGCCGACCGTCGTCGGGATCATGCTCTTCCACGTCGAGGACGAGTCGGGGCTTCCCGGCTGGCAGTCGGGCCTTTTCTACGCGGACGGCACGCCGAAGTCGTCGCTCGGCCCCGTGCACGACGCGATTGCGGCCGCGCGCGCGGGGACGCTCACCACGTGCCCGGACACGACCGCGCCGACGGTCACCGTGAGCCCGCCGGCGAACGGGACGCTCGCCGTGCAGGCGACGGACGACGTCGGCGTCGGCCGCGTCGAGCTCTGGGCAAACGGCGCGCTCGTCGCGACGGACTACACGGCTCCGTATGCGTTTTCGCTCGCGCGCCTCCCGAAGGGAAAGCTGACGCTCCAGGTGAAGGCCTACGACGCGGCCGGAAACGTCGGCCAGGCGACGGTCGCCGTCCGGCTGCTCAGCGTCGAGCGCCCTCCCGCAAAACACGCGGCTCGTCGCCCGTAAGGTCGAGCACGGTCGACGGGACGCCCGGCAGCTCGCCGGCGTCGAGCACGGCGCCGCACGCATTGCGGATCTCGACGGGGATGTCCTCCACTCGGCGGGGATTCGGGCCGCCGGAGACGTTCGCGCTCGTCGCGGCGACGACGCCGACCTCGCGAAGCACGGTTGCCGCCTCCTCCGGGAGATCCGGGACGCGGACGCCGATCGCATGCGGGTTGCCGCCGGTGAGCCAGGTGAAGCGCTGCTCCGGGTTCGGGACGATGAGCGTGTACGGCCCCGGGAGCAATCCCTCCGTGAGCGTCACGTCGAGCTCGGGCACCGCGGCGACGAGCGATTCGAGGTCGCCTGCAAGGAGCGCGATCGGATTCGTGAAGTCCCGGCCCTTGAGCCGGTAGAGGCGCTCGACGGGCTCCGGGCGGTGCGGCCAGATGCAGAGGCCGTACACCGTGTCCGTCGGGAGGATCACGGGCCGGCGCGCCCTGATGGCTGCGACGGTTGCGTGCACGCCGGTCAACGTTCCCCCTCCACCACTCTCGCAATCCCGCTCAAATCTCTCGTAATCCGCACCTTCTTGTAGGCGAACGTCTCGAGCGCGGCGGCGACGCGGTCCGCCTGCCCTGCACCGACCTCGAGGACGATGGCGCGCGTACGGGCGCCCTCCGCGAGCCGCTCATGCATCCCCGAGCCGACGAGCGCGACCTCCGGCTCGTACCGGAGCTCCGGCTGGAGCCCCTCGAGCGTGTCGACGTACGGCGGGTTGGAGACGACGAGATCCCAGCCGTCCTGCGCCGACTCGAGCCCGCCGGCCCGCAGCTCTACGTCGAGGCCGAGGCACTCGGCGTTCTCGCGCGCGAGCGCGAGCGCGTCCTCCGACTCGTCGACACCGGTGACGCGCGCGTCCGGCCGTTCGTCTTTGAGCGCGAGCGCGATGGCGCCCGAGCCGACGCCGACGTCGAGGACGCGCGGCGCGGGCGTTCCCACGAGCAGCGCGAGCGCGCGCTCGACGACGATCTCAGTCTCGGGGCGCGGAACGAGCGCGCGCGCATCCGCCTTCAGCGTCAGCCGGCGGAACCCCCATTCGCCGAGGACGTACGCGAGCGGCTCGCGATTTTCGCGTCGGACGAGGAGCGGCTCGAGCCCTTCGACCTCGCGATCGAGATCGGCGTACAGCTGCGTTCGCGAGACACCGAGCACATGCGCGACGAGCAGCTCGGCGTCGACGCGAGGCGAGTCGACCCTGGCCGCGGCGAGACGCCGCTCGGCGTCCGCGATCGCCTCGCGGACGGTCACGCGAGCGCGCGCTGCCGTTCCTCCGTCGTCAGCGCAGCCGTGAACGGGTCGAGCTCGCCCTGCAGCACGCGGTCGAGGTTGTGCTGGGTGAGCTTGATGCGATGGTCCGTAATGCGGTTCTCGGGATAGTTGTACGTGCGGATCTTCTCCGCGCGCTCGCCGGTGCCGATCTGCGACTTGCGGGTGGCGTCGAGCTCGGCGCGCCGGCGCTCCAGCTCGCGCTCGTACAGCCGCGCACGGAGGACGCGCATCGCCTTGTCCTTGTTCTGGAGCTGCGACTTCTCGTCCTGCATCGAGACGACGATGCCGGTCGGCATGTGCGTGATGCGCACGGCGGAGTCGGTCGTGTTCACCGACTGGCCACCCGGCCCCGTCGAGCGGTACACGTCGATCTTCAGGTCGTTCTGGTCGATCTGGACCTCGACCTCCTCGGCCTCCGGCATGACGGCGACCGTCGCCGTCGACGTGTGGATGCGGCCCTGGCTCTCCGTCTCGGGCACGCGCTGCACGCGATGCGTCCCGCCTTCGTACTTGAAGATGGAGTACGCACCGTCGCCCTTGATCGCGAACGTCACTTCCTTGTATCCGCCGCCGTCGCTCGGGCTCGAGCCGAGCTCTTCGACCTTGAACCTGCGCCGTTCGGCGTAGCGCGAGAGCATGCGGTAGAGGTCGCCCGCCCAGATCGCGGCCTCGTCGCCGCCGACGCCCTGGCGAATCTCGAGGATCACGTCCTTGCCGTCGGCGGGGTCGGCCGGGACCATCGCGACGCGCAGCTCCTCCTCGAGCTTCGCCGTGCGCTCCTCCAGCTCGGGCACGAGCTCGCGCAGGTCGGAGTCCTCGCGGGCGGCGGTGAGATCGTCGCGCGCCGAACGCCACTCCCGGGCGAGCTTGACCTGCCCCTCGAGGTCCTTGAGGCGACGGCCGACCTCGGCCGCCTCGCGGCGGTCGTTGTAGACGGCGGGATCGGACATCCGCTCCTGCGTCTCTGCGTAGGAGCGCTCGATCTCGTCGACGAGGGTGTCGAGCGTTGCTGCCATACCCCTAAGGGTACGGCCGCTACTTCAGCGTCGCGTCGAGCGTGATCTCGGGGACGCCGGCGAGCGCCTTCGAGACCGGGCAGTTCTCCTTCGCGGCTTCCGCCGCCGCCCGAAACGCGTCCGCGTCGATGCCGGGAACCGTGCCCTCGACGGCGAGCGCGATCTTCGTGATCCCCTCGCCCGGCTGGAACGTCACCGTCGCCGTCGTGTGCAGCTCGTCGGCCGGATGATCCTGCTTCGCGAGGCCGGACGAGAGCGCCATCGAGAAGCACGCGGCGTGCGCGGCCGCGATCAGCTCCTCCGGGCTCGTGCTGCCGCCGTTCTCGTCCGTCGAGCGCGCCTTCCAGCTGATGCTCTCGCCGCCGATGGCGCCGCTCGTCGAGGCGTCGATCGTCCCACTCCCTTCGAGCAGGCTGCCTTTCCACGTCACCTCGGCCCGGCGATCCGTGCTCACTACGCCATCACCTCCACACGATTCTCACCGGTGCGAGCACCCTCGATCTCGAGCACCTGGCGGAGCGCACCGATCGACACCTCGAGCTGGTCGAGCGAGGGCTCGCGCGTCGTCAGCCGCTGGAGCCACAGGCCGGGCGCGAGAATCGTCATGACGACGCGGTTCTGATGCTTCCCGGCGAAGCGGATGAGCTCGTACGCGAGCCCCGCGATGAACGGCAGCAGCGCGATGCGCTCGACGATGAGCCAGTACCAATGCGGCCGGCCGAAGAACGCGAACACGAAGACGGCGATCACCATGACCCAGAGCAGAAATGCCGTCCCGCAGCGCGGATGGATGAGCGAGAAGCGCTGCACCGTCTCCGGCTCGAGCTCGGCGCCTGCCTCGTAGGCGTTGATCGCCTTGTGCTCGGCGCCGTGGTACTGGAAGACGCGCCGGAGGTCGGGCAGCAGCGAGATGAGCGACAGGTATGCGACGAAGATCGTCACGCGGATGAGGCCTTCGACGATGACGAACCAGCCGCCGCTCTTGATCGGCAGCGCCTCGGTGATGAGGCCGGGCGTCACCTTGAAGAGGGCGACGGCGAATCCGATCGCGATCGCGAACGCGAAGATGAGCGCGCCACGGGAGAGCTCCTTCTCGGCCTCGCTCGGGTCTGCACCCTCCTCCTGCGCCGCGTAGTTCGCGGAGATCGCGAGTGCGCGGAATCCGATGGCGAGCGACTCGCCGAGCGCCATGACGCCGCGGACGACCGGCAGGCGCAGCGTCCAGTGGCGCGCCATCGCCGAGTCGATCGGTCGCGTCACCTGCGCGATGGAGCCTGCGGGCGTGCGGACGGCGACGGCCCAGTTCCCCGGGCTGCGCATCATCACGCCCTCGAGGACGGCCTGTCCGCCGACGTTCATTCTGCGACTACTTCGACCGCTGAGCGCGCTCGGCGCGCTCGAGCCGGCGCTGGAAGCGCTCGACCCGTCCACCGGTGTCCACGAGCTTCTGCTTGCCCGTGTAGAACGGATGGCACTGGGAGCAGATCTCGACGTGCAGCTCCGGCTTGGTCGAGTGGACCTGGAACGTGTTCCCGCAGGAGCACGTCACCGTCGAGAGCACGTAATCGGGATGGATACCGGCTTTCATCGTGCACCCAGGATAGCAGCGGCCTGCTCGGGCACCGTGTTCCCGCCCGAGACGATGACGACCGTCGGGCCTGCGAGATCGACTTTTTCCGCCAGCACGGCCGCCGCGGCGGCCGCCCCCGCGGGCTCGCAGGCGAGTTTCGCGCGCGCGTACAGGAAACGCATGCCGTCCGCGATCTCCGCTTCGCTCACGAGGACGCTATCGACATTCCCGCGGCAGATCTGGAGCGCGAGCTCTCCCGCGAATGGGGGCGCGAGGCCGTCGGCGATCGTGTGCGACTCGACGGGGACGCTGTGCCCCGCCTCGAGGCCGGCGCGAAAGGCCTGCGACTGCTCCGGCTCGACGGCGACGATGCGAACCTGCCCGCCCAGGCCGGCGAGCGCGGTGACGATGCCGGAGACGAGCCCGCCCCCGCCGACGCCGACGACGACGGTGGCGACATCGGGAACGTCCTCGAGGATCTCGAGCGCGAGCGTCCCGTGGCCGGCGATGACGTACGGATCGTCGTGCGGGTGGACGAAGACGCGGTCGCTCTCGGCGAGCGCGCGCTCGTATGCGACCGCTGGATCGGGGGACGAAAGGTCGACGGTTGCGCCGTAGCCGCGCGTCGCCTCCACCTTCAGCGGGTTGGCGGCCACCCACATCGCGACGAGGCAGTCCACGTCGTACTGCGCAGCCGCCCACGCGACCGCCTGCGCGTGGTTGCCCGCCGACCACGTGACGACGCCGCGCCGCCGCTCGTCCGGCGTGAGGGCGGCCATGCGATTGAGCGCGCCGCGCGCCTTGAACGAGCCGGTCTTCTGGAAGAGCTCCGCCTTCAGATGAACGCCGAGCGCCGCGGAGGAGAAGGTCGGCGTGCGGTGCACCCGGCCTGCGAGCACGGCCCGGGCCCGTTCGACGTCGATCACACTACTGTGACGGTAACTGGTACCGGCGGTGCGGGAAGCCGCACGGTGAACGCGGTGAGGTGGTCGGGCTCGGATACGACTTCCACGCGTCCGCCCATCGCCTCGGTCAGCTCCTTCACGATCGCGAGCCCGAGCCCGGTGCCGACCGGGCGCTCGCGGCCGTAGCGCTCGTGCAGGTAGAAGCGCTCGAACGCGCGCGTGCGTTCCTCCGGCTTGAGGCCCGGGCCGGTGTCCTCGACGCGGAGCAGTCCCGGCGCGGTGACGACGCGCACCTTTCCGCCGCGCGGCGTCAGCCGCAAGGCGTTCTCGACGAGATTCGACACGACCTGGAGTGCGCGGTCGGCGTCCGCGACCGCGGGCGCCGGGCCGTCGGAGACCGCGGCGAGCTCGACGCCGAATGCAGCGGCCTGCTGCTGGTATCGGCGCACCGCGTCGGCGGCCACCTCGGCGAGGTCGACGTCGGTCGGATGGACGCTGAAGTCGGTGCGGTTCATCCGCGCGAGATCGAGCAGGTCGCGGACGAGACGCTCGAGCCGCGCCGCCTCGGCGGCGACGGTCTCGGCGGCGTCCTGCGCTTCGACGGCGCCCTCGGCGAGCGCCTCCGCCCAGCCGCGAATCGCGGTGAGCGGCGTCTTCAGCTCGTGGCTGACGGAGAGCAGGAACGACCGCTCGGCCTCGCGCGCCCGCGCGAGCTGCTCGGCGAGGTCGTTGAACGAGATGGCGAGGATGCGGAGCTCCGCCGCGCCCTCGATAGGGACCGGCGCCGGGTGCGAGCCGCGCGCGAGCGTGCGCGCGGCCTCGGCGACGCGGTGCACGGGACCGGCGATGCGCCGCGACAGCAGCAGCGCTGCGAGGCCCGCGAGGCCCGCGCCGGCGAGCGCCGCGATGAGCAGCGCCCACACGAACGGCGACCATTGCGACGAGGTCACGCTCTTCGGCCGAAGCAGGACGAACGGCCGTCCGGCCTCGACCGGCTGCGCCGCGAAGAAGTAACTCGTGCCGCGAAGCGTGACCGAGCCCTGCGCCGAACGCCCTTTGCGCAACAGCTGCCGCGCGGAGTCCGGCAGGCCGGCGGCGGTCGTCCGGTAGATCTCGTGCTGCTGCTTCAGGTACGGCCGCAGCGGCTTCAGGTACGTGAACGGCGAGATTGCGACGCGCTCCCGCTCGGCGATGAGCGCGGCCTGGTGCTCGACGTCCTTGAGGGTGGCTTGGTCGACGGCGCGGCGCGTGAGCAGGAGGCCGAGCGCGAGCGTCAGCCCGACGCAGAGCACGACGATGAGGGCGATCGCCTGGAAGAGCCTCGAGCGCAGGCTCGTCATGGCAGACAGGTTATGGGAGCGGACGCGCCGAGTGAATCGGAGGCGTCCTCTTATGGGCGGCGTCGCAAGCGACGCCTAGGCGACGAGCTTGTAGCCGGATCCGCGCACGGTGCGGATCGACTCCGGGTTGCCGAGCTTGCGGCGGAGCTGGGCGACGTGCACGTCGACGGTGCGCGTGCCGCCCGGGTACGTCATCCCCCAGACGAGGTCGAGCAGCCGCTCGCGCGAGAGGACGATGCCGGGGTGCTCGAGGAAGCACGCGAGCAGGTCGAACTCCTTGCTCGTCAGCTCGACCGGCGCGCCGTCGACGTTGACGTCGCGTTCGTCGCGGCGCAGCTCGATCGGCCCCGACGTGAGTATCTCGCTGGGATCGCGGTGCTCGGCGCGACGGAGGATCGCCTTGATGCGCGCTGCGAGCTCGCGCGGCGAGAACGGCTTCGAGACGTAGTCGTCGGCGCCGAGCTCGAGCCCGGCCACCCGGTCGGGCTCCTCGTCGCGCGCGGTGAGCATCACGATCGGAACCTTCGAGTGGGCGCGCAGCGTGCGGCAGACCTCGAAGCCGTCGATGCCCGGGAGGCCGATGTCGAGCACGACGAGCCGGACGGGATGGCGGCGCAGCTCCGCGATCGCCTCCTCGCCGGATCTCAGCCACAGGACGCGCCAGCCGTCCTGCTGCTCGAGATACGACTTGACGAGGCGCCCGATCGCGTCGTCGTCTTCGACGAGGAGAAGGACGCCTCCGGTCGCCGTCGCGGACACTGCTACTGACCGAAGCCCTCGACCTGGATCGTCTCGGCGGAGCCGGTCGCGGGCCGTGAGACCATCACGCGCATGCCGCGATGCAGCTGCGCAAGCGTCCCGAGCTGGGTGCCGAGGCGCACGGTCACCGTCGTCGACACCGGGATCGTCCACGAGGTCCCGTCGCGCTCGCGGAGCGTCACCGACGGCGGCGGCGTCGTCGTCGTGACCACGGCCGTGACCACGCCCCGGTCGATGCGGGTGTCGGTCGCCTTGCCCGCGTCCATCGTGATGACGTCGGCGCGGACGAGGCGTGAGCCGAAGAGGCTCTGGATG
>JBOGZQ010000120.1:0-6061 GCA_050697375.1 Gaiellaceae bacterium
CGTCGACACGCTGGAGCAATCGGTGCAGAGGCGTCTGCGGGCGACTCTCGCCGTACAGCTCGACGGCTCCGAATGACATGCGCAGAAGGCGCTCGAAGTCGTCGCGCGCGTACTCGACTCGGTGGTACGGGTTGTCCGGAGAGTGCGTCGTCGTCTCCGCTCGCGGTGTGGAGCAGAGAAATGCACCGGACGGCCGAAGGACGCGTGCCGCCTCGCGCACGAGTGCCTCCGGCCGGTCGACGTGCTCGATGGTCTCGAACGAGCAGACGGTGTCGAAGGTGTCGTCGCCGAACGGCAGCGCCGTCGCGTCGAGGACGGCGAACTCCGCGTTCGCCTGCCCGTAGCGCTCTCGCGCGTAGCCGATCGAGTCCTCGTCCACGTCCCCGCCGACGACACGCCGTGCGACGCCGGCCAGGACGGCCGTCCCGTAGCCCACGCCACAGCCGAGGTCGAGGACGTCGCCCCCCTCGCACCACGGGAAAGCGAACGTATACCGCTTCTCATGGAGGGCGACGACCCCGGGCTCGGTCTCGTCGGGGACGATGCGTTCGGGATAGCTCAAGACGGCGACTATCCTTGCACGCGCCTTGCCGCGCCCCTTACGCCAGCGTGTCCTCGACCGGGTCGTCCCGGTCATCGCCGGGGCGACGGTGGTCGGCTTCGCCATCGGGTCGAGCTCCGTTCCCTCGCTGACGCACGTGGGCCACGTGCTCCGTTGGGCGCTGCTCGGCCTACTGTTCGTCTGCGCTGCCGCGTGGGGCCCGTCGCTTCGCGCGCTACCGGGTTCCGCGACGGCGTCCGCGGCTGCGCTCGCCGGTCTGGCGGCACTCTCCACAGCATGGTCGGTCGAGCCGCGCACGACCTTCGAGCGGGCAGTGTCGCTCGCGCTTCTATTCGGCGTGTGCGTCCTCCTGGCGGCGGCGGTGCGGGAAAAGGCCGACCGGGCGGCCGACGTTCTCTGGGGCCTGCTCGGCGGCGCAGCCGCCGTCGGCATCGCCGGCCTCCTCCTGCTCGTGGTCGACCACGGCCGAGCCGTGCAGGCGGCCACCTACCAGGCTCCGGCTCGGTTCAACGGGCTCGGACAGGACCCGAACACCGTCGCGCTGCTCTTCGCCGTCGCCGTGCCCATTGCGGTCTGGGCGCTCCTGCGCTCCCGCCGTCGCGTCCTCGCGGCGGCGGTGCTGGCGTTGCTCGCAGGCACGATCGTCGCGTCCGGCTCTCACGGCGGCCTCGTCGCCGGAGCCGTCGGTGCGCTCGTCGTCGTCGTCACGGTTCTCGGCCGTTCGCGGGCCGCCCTCGTGGCAGCGGCCGTGGTCGTCGCATGCGCCGGCGCCGGGGTCGGGATTCAGGCGATCCCGAAACCGGCGACGGCGGATGTCTCGTCGCCGGCGACGACGACGACGGGACCGAAGGCGAAGCCGGGCTACCTAAATGCGGAACAGCTGTACCCGCTCGACGCCGACGTCGGACAGCCGCTTCCGGGGGGAGGCCAGCCGCCCGTCCGGCGAGGCTTCTTCGGCTCAAGCGGACGGCTCGACGCCTGGCGAGGCGCGTTGCACGAAGCGGCGCGGCGCCCGGTTGTCGGTCACGGCTTCGGAACCGAGCAAGCCGTTTTTATCGACCGGTACTACAGCTTCGTCGGCTCGCTGCCGGAGAACTCGTATATCGGGCTTGCGCTCCAGCTCGGGATCGCAGGTGTCGTTGCGCTCGCCGTCCTCGTGGTCATCCTCTTCCGCGCCGGCCTGGGCGCACTCCGCGGCCCTCGTCGAGACGTTGCAGCCTGCGCGCTCGGAGTTCTGGCCGCCGGCCTCCTCATCGCCGTCGTGCAGTCGTACCTCTATTCGGTCGGCAACATCGCAACGGCCGCGTTGTGGATCCCCGCGTTCATGCTTCCCGCGGTGGCACCCGGATGACTAGGACGCGGCCCGCGCGCCGGCGCCTCCTGGTCCTCAACCAGTACTACGCGCCCGGGTTCGAGGCGACAGCGTATCTCCTATCGCAGCTCTGTGCCGCGCTCGCCGAGGACTTCGACGTCACCGTCGTCACGGGCAAGCTCGCAGTGCCGCACGCCGGTCCTGGGCGCACGTCGTTGAACGGCGTCGAGGTCGTCCGTGTCCGCTCCACCGCGTTCGACCGCAGCAACCTGCCGCTGCGCGCGCTCAATTACATGACATACCTCGGCGCATCGCTGTGGGCCGGGATGCGCGCGCGCAAGCCCGCCGTCGTCCTGTGCATGACCGATCCGCCGGTCATCGCCGACGTCGCGTTGCTCGTGGCGCGGCGCTTCCGCGTGCCGCTCATGGTCGTCAGCCAGGACGTCTTCCCCGAGATCGCCGTCGAGCTAAAGCGCCTCAAGAGCAGATTCCTCGTCGAGACGCTGCGCGCGCTCATTCGTCTCTATCTCCGCCGCGCGGATCGGATCGTCGCGATCGGGGACACGATGCGAAGGCGCCTCGTCGAGAAGGGTGCGCCGCCGGAACGGATCACCGTCATTCCGAACTGGGTCGACACGGCCGCGATCACGCCCGCTGCGAAGAACAACGACTGGTCGCGGAAGCACGACCTTGCGGATCGGTTCGTCGTCATGCATTCGGGCAACGTCGGTCACGCCCAGAACCTCGATGCGCTCGTCAGGGCGACGACGTTCCTCCGCGACCTCGACGATCTCGTCGTCGCGATCATCGGAGGCGGTGCGCGGCACGCGGCGCTCGTCGAGCTCGCAGAACGGCTCGAGGCCGATCACGTCGAGTTCCTCGGATACCAGCCGCGCGAGCTGCTCTCGCTCTCGCTCTCCGCCGCCGACCTGCACGTGGTCGGCCTCGCGCGCGGGCTCTCCGGCTACGTCGTCCCGAGCCGGCTCTACGGCGTCCTTGCTGCCGGCCGCCCGGTGATCGTCGCAGCGGACCCGGACAGCGAGACCGCACGCGTCGTGCGACAGGAGGGTTGCGGCGTCGTCGTTCCGCCGGGGCGGCCGGAGCTGCTTGCGGAGACGATTCGCGCCGCGTACGACGGCGACCTCGACCTCGCGGAGATGGGGCGCCGCGGGCGTGAATACGTCGTACGCGAGGCCGACCGCACGGTGGCCTTCGACCGCTATCGCAAGGTGCTCGGTGAGCTCGCAGGCGCGTAGGTTTCTCGCCGCCGTAGGCATCGTCGTCCTCGCCGTGCTCTTCGTCGGCATCGGCCGCTGGGAAGGGCGGCACGAGGCAGGGCGCGAAACGAACGGCTTCCGCATCGTCGAGCGGCTCATCGGGCCGCTCGACTCGCCCAGGCTCTCCGGCTTCCGCATTTTTCCGAGCTTCGACTGCCTCACCTACCGGCGCGGCCCCAATGTGTTCGCACTCGAGCTGTGCGTCGATTCGAGTGGACGAGTGGTAGAGGCGATCGACCGCCGCTTCTACGACCGGCGGATCTGGTCGCTGCGATTCGATCCGTCCGCATCCACCGTCCACGTGAGTCCCGTCGAGGTCGACCGGCTGCTGCGCAAGATGGGGGCGAAGTGATCGTCGTCGTGATCCTCTTCTGGGCGTCGCTCGCCGCACTCGCCTGGACGCACGTCCTCTATCCGCTGGCAGCGGGTGCGCTCGCTCGCGTGCGAACTCTGCCAGTGCGCAAGGGCGACGCGCTCCCGTCGGTTGCGCTGATCGTCGCCGCGTACAACGAGGAGGCGGTCATCGAACGGCGGATCGAGAATCTTCGGGCGCTCGACTACCCGCGCAACCGGCTCGAGATCGTCGTCACGTCCGACGCATCGACCGACCGGACAGAGGAGCTTGTTGAACGCAGCGGCGCACACGTCGTCCGCAACCTGCGTGGCGGCAAGGTTGCGGCCCAAAACCACGCCGTGCGGGAGACGTCGACGGAGATCGTCGCGTTCACCGACGCGAACTCGACCTGGGCACCGGAGGCCCTGCGCGCACTCGTGAGTCCGTTCGCCGATCCGGACGTCGCGTACGTCTGCGGTCGCCTGAACGTCCAGGCAGACGACGGCCGCAACAAGGAGGGCCTGTATTGGCGATATGAGCTCGGCCTGCGCGCGGCGGAGTCAAGCATCGACTCGGTCACGGGCGGCAACGGCTCGATCTACGCGGTGAGGCGGTCCGAGTACGTCGAAGTGGATCCGCGCTTCGGCCACGATCTGTCGCTCCCGTATCTGATGGTGCAGCGGGGCCGTCGCGCCGTGTACGAGCCGGCCGCGCAGGCGTTCGAGAAGACGACGCCGACGACCGAGGACGAGTATCGCCGCAAGGTCCGCATGTTCGAGCACTGCTGGGCGATCGTGCTCGAAGGGAAGATGCTGCGCCGCTTGCGGCCGCTGTATTTCGTGGAGATCGTCTCGCATCGCCACCTCCGATACGCGAGCGGCGTGCTCCACCTCGTGTTCCTCAGCGCGTCGATCGCGCTGCTCGGGCACGGGACCGTCTATGCGGTCGCTCTCGGGCTGCAGCTCGGGCTCCTCGCCGCCGCGCTCGTCGGCGTCGGCGTCGCGCGCTACTACGTGCTCGTCACGTGGGCGACCGTGCAGGCGCTCGTCAACTACCTGCGTCACGGCGTGCCGGCGACGTGGGACGTCGCCGAGGGCACTCGCTGAATCGAGCCACCGACATCGCCGTCGCCGGTGCGACGCTCGCAGTCGCTTCGCCGCTTCTTGCGCTCGCAGCGCTCGCCGTGAAGCTGACGAGCCCCGGGCCTGTCCTTTACCGGCAGGTTCGCGTCGGTAAGGACGGCGCCGACTTCGAGCTGCTGAAGCTCCGCACGATGGTCGTTGGTGCAGAGAAGCAGGGCGCCGGCTTCGCCGTCGACCACGGCGATCCGCGCATCACGCCGGTGGGGCGCGCCCTACGGCGTCTGTCGCTCGACGAGCTGCCGCAGCTCTGGAACGTCGTCCGCGGCGACATGAGCGTGGTCGGACCGAGGCCGACGCTCCGCTACCAGGTCGAGCGGTACACGCCGCGGCAGCTGCGCCGCCTGGAGGTGAAGCCGGGGATCACCGGTTGGGCCCAGGTGCACGGGCGCGCCACGCTGCCGTGGGACGAGCGCATCGAGCTCGACGTCTGGTATGTCGAGCACCGCTCGCCGTGGCTGGACCTCGGCATCCTCGCCAGGACGCCGCTCGCCCTGCTCGGCGGGACATACAAAGGCGGGACCGGCGGCTGGCGCGGGTAGCCGTCCCGCGGTTTAGCATCCGGTCGAGTTGACCCAGGTCGTCACGGGCGTAACCGGGAGAACCGCTGGGCGCGCGCTCGCGGCCGTTCGCACGTCGTCGTTCGCGCTCTACTCTGGCATCGGCCTCGTGTATGCCCTGTTCCGGTTCGGGAGCTACACGTACATGCCGGACCGTGTGACGGACACGCCGACCTACGAGCACGTCGCGCATCTCGCTCTCTGGAACTGGCGCTTCTACGTGGGCGAGCGCGGCTTCACGATCCCGCTCTTCTTCAAGATCGTCCAGGGGTCCGAGTCGAGAGCGCTCGCACAGCTCGTCTTCTCGACCATCGCGTGGCTCGTCCTCGCCGCGGTCGTCGCCAGGTGCATCGAGGTGGGATGGTTCCGCCCCGTCGTCTTTGCCTTCGTGCTCGCGATCAGCCTCACGACCGAAGTCATCCTCTGGGACGCGCTGCTCCTGAGCGAGTCGGTGACATTCGCTCTCATGGCTCTGCTCGTCGCCGCGTGGATTCAGCTCGTTCGCACTCCGCGGGGGCTGTGGGTCGTATGGGTGCTAGTCCTCTCCCTCCTCTGGGCGTTCGCGCGCGATACGAACGCGTACGTCCTTGCGGTCGTTGCAGTGCTCGTCGCGCTGACGCTCGTCTGGCCGTCCCACCGGACGCTGAAGCTCGTGCTGGCCGCCGGTTGCGCCGCGATCTTCCTCCTCGACTACGGATCGGCGCAGGCGGGAAAGCGCTGGCTGCAACCGATGGTCGACATTGTCGATCACAGGGTTCTGGCGACGCCTTCGATGGAGCGGTATTTCGTCGCGCGCGGCCTCGATCCGAACACGAACTGGGCGGTCGGTCCATGGATGCACGACAGCTCCCAAGGCGTCTACGCGGACTATCTGCTC
>JBOGZQ010000121.1:0-35345 GCA_050697375.1 Gaiellaceae bacterium
TCGGTAACGCGGCGGCGCACTTCACGTACGACGACCCGCTCCCGACCGTCGACGAGTCGCTCCTGTTCATCGCCGACTACGAGCGCGCCCGCCCGTCGCCGTTCACGCGCGAGGAGCAGGCGACCGCGAGCGCCGCCGCCGTCTACGCACGCGCGTACACGACTCGCTGCGTGCACGCGCTCGGCGGCGACACCGAGCGGTTCGAGCTTCAGGCGTTCGCGACCGCGTTGCTCCAGTAGGCTCCGCCCCGTGCCCGATCTGAGCGGCAAGGTCGCGATCGTCACCGGCGCAGGCCGCGGGATCGGCCGTGCGCACGCCCTCGCGCTCGTAGCCGCGGGCGCGAAGGTCGTCGTCAACGACCTCGGCGGAACGCTCGCCGGCGAAGGCGCCGACCTCACTCCAGCGCAGCAGGTCGTCGCCGAGATCGAGGCCGCCGGCGGCGAGGCGGTCGCGGACGGCGAGAACGTCGCCGACTTCGAGGGCGCGCACAGGCTCGTCGACCACGCGGTCGACGCGTTCGGGCGGCTGGACATCGTCGTCAACAACGCCGGCATCCTCCGCGACCGCATGCTCGTGAACATGAGCGAGGAGGAGTGGGACGCGGTCATCGGCGTGCACCTCAAGGGCCACTTCGCCGTGACGCGCCACGCGGCCGCGCACTGGCGCGAGCGCGCGAAGGCCGGTGAGCAGCTGCGGGCGCGCGTGATCAACACGTCGAGCCCCTCAGGCGTGTTCGGCAACGTCGGGCAGACGAACTACGGCGCGGCGAAGGCGGGCATCGCCGGCTTCACCGTCATCGCGGCGCAGGAGCTCGGCCGCTACGGCGTCACCGTCAACTGCCTCGCGCCCAACGCGCGCACGCGCATGACCGAGGAGACGTTCGAGATGGGCGAGCGCCCCGAGGGCTTCGACCCGCTCGACCCCGCGAACATGTCGCCGGTCGTCGTCGCGCTCTGCGCCGACGACGCGCAGGACATCACCGGGCAGATCTTCCACGTCTGGGGCGGCGCAGTCAACGCACTCCAGGGCTGGACGGGAAACGAGCTCTTCCAGCGCGACACGGGCTGGGACGCCGACGGGCTCCTCGCCGCGCTGCTCGAGCGGTTCCCGGACGGAGCCGCCCCGGCGGGAATGGTCGCAGGCATGCAGAGCGCCGGCGGGCAGTCCCTCCGTGCGTAGGCGCCGCATCTACCTCATGCGCCACGCGGAGGTGCGCTACTTCGAGGGCGTGCACCCTGAGCGCGTCGTGCTCACCGAGCACGGCCGCGAGCAGGCGAACGCTGCCGCCGACGCGCTACGCGGCGTCCCGTTCGACCGCGTCGTCACGAGCGGCCTCGAACGGACGGTGGAGACGGCGCGCATCGTCGCGCCCGCGGTCGAGCCGGAATCGCGGTACGACCTGCGCGAGATCGAGAGCGGCGACATCCGCGGCGTCTCGCCGGACGAAGTACAGACGATGATGACCGCCGCCTTCAAGGGCGTCGTCCCCCTGAACATGCGCTTCCTCGGCGGCGAGACAGTCGGCGAGCTCCTCGACCGCGTCACGCCCGAGCTCGACGCGCTCGTCGCCGGCGACGACTGGGACGTCGCCCTCCTCGTCCTGCACGGGGCGGTGAACCGCGCGATCCTCAGCCGCGCACTCACGGCTGAGCGGATGTTCCTCGGCGCCTTCGAACAGGCGCCCGGCTGCATCAACGTCCTCGACGTCGGCGACGACGGCCGCTGGATCGTTCGCGGCGTGAACCACATCCCGTACGACCCCGTCCACGGCGGCGGCCCCCGCTTGACGACGATGGAGCAGCTCTGGCAGGAATACGTGGACTCTCGAGCCTGATGGCACTCCTCTCGCTGCAGAATGCGACGCTCCGGTTCGGCGGAATCGTCGCCCTCGACGACGTCTCGCTCGCCGTCGAGCCGGGCACGATCGCGGGGCTGATCGGGCCGAACGGCGCCGGCAAGACGACGGCGTTCAACGTCATCACGCGCCTCTACCGCCTCGACTCGGGGGACGTCGTCTTCGACGGCCGCTCGATCCTGCACACGCCCCCGAGCCGCATCGTCCGAGCCGGCATCGCACGCACGTTCCAGAACGTCGAGCTGTTCCCGACGATGACCGTGCTCGAGAACGTGCTCGTCGGCGCACATACGACCTCGCTCTTCGAGCGGGAGGCGAGCGTTCGACGGCGCGCCCTCGAGACCATCGACTTCGTCGGGATCGGCCCCGTCGCCCACCGCCCGGCGGCCGGCCTGCCGTTCGGGACCCTGAAGCGCGTCGAGCTCGCGCGCGCGCTCGTGTCGCAGCCCCGGGTCCTGCTGCTCGACGAGCCGGCCGGCGGCCTCAACCACGAGGAGGTCGAAGAGCTCGCGTCGTTCCTGCGCAGGCTCCGCGACGAGCTGAAGCTGACCGTCCTGCTCGTCGAGCACCACATGAGCCTCGTCATGCGCGTCTCCGACCACGTGCACGTCCTCAACTTCGGCCGCACGATCGCGAGCGGCGTGCCCGCCGAGGTGCAGCGCAACCCGAAGGTGATCGAGGCGTACCTCGGCGGCGAGCTCGAGGAAGCGTCGTGACGGCACTGCTCGAGTTGCAGGACGTCCATGCGCGCTACGGGGCGGTGAAGGCGCTGCACGGCGTGACGCTCAGCGTCGGCGAGGGCGAGATCGCCGCCGTGCTCGGCGCGAACGGCGCCGGCAAGACGACGACGCTGCGCGCCATCTCGAACACCGTGGAGCGCGAGGGCGAGGTGCGCTTCGCCGGCGCGGCGATGCACGGCGGCCCCGAATCGGTCGCGCGCCTCGGCGTCGCGCACGTGCCCGAGGGGCGCGGCACGTTCTCGGAGCTGACAGTGTGGGAGAACCTCCGCCTCGGCGCGTACACGCGTCGCGGCAGCCTGAGGGACGATTTCGCCCGCGTCGGCACGTACTTCCCATGGCTCGAGGAGCGGAAGAACCAGCAGGCCGGCACGCTGAGCGGCGGCGAGCAGCAGATGCTCGCGCTCGCGCGCGCCTTCATGCAGCGCCCGCGCCTGCTGCTCCTCGACGAGCCGTCGCTCGGCCTCGCCCCGCTGCTCGTCACCGAGGTCTTCCGGATCATCACGGAGCTGAACGCGAACGAGGGCGTCACCGTTCTCGTCGTCGAGCAGAATGCGCACATCGCGCTTCAGGCCGCGCAGACCGCATATGTCCTCGAGGTGGGCCGTGTCGCGCTTTCCGGCCCGAGCGCCGACCTCCAGCAGCACGAATCCGTTCGCCGAAGCTACCTGGGCTACTGATGGTCGAGCTCGTGCGACGCCTCCCGATCCTGCAACGTCGCCCCCCGGCGAGCCCGGTGATCGTCTTCCTCGCCGCAGCCTGCATCTTCCTCGTCGTCGGCTGTCTCGAGAGCAGCATCTTCGCGCAGCAGACCGTTGCCGGGCTCGCGACCGGCGCGGTCTACGGGAGTCTCGCGCTCGCGCTCGTGCTCATCTACCGCGCAACCGAGGTGATCAACTTCGCCCAGGGCGAGATGGCGATGGCCACCGTCTACATCGCGTACCAGCTCATCCAGTGGGGCTTCTCGTACTGGGAGGCGTTCTTCACGACGCTCCCGATCGCGTTGCTCCTCGGCATGCTCATCCAGGTCGTGCTGATCCGGCCGGTCCAGCAGAAGTCGGTGATCGCCGTCGTCATCGTCACGGTCGGCCTCTTCATCCTCATCGACGGCCTCGTTGCCTGGAAGTGGGGCGCGGATATCAAGTTCATGCCGTCGCCGTTCGGCAATCGCGTCTACCACGTCGGCAGCGTCGCGATGGCGCGGCAGGACATCGGGACGATCATCATCACGCTCGCGACGGTGCTTCTCCTCTGGGCGTTCTTCCGGTTCACGAAGATCGGGCTCGGCATGCGCGCGGGCGCGCTCCGGCCGGCTTCCGCGCGCCTTGTCGGCGTGCGCACCAATGCCCTGCTCGCGCTCGGGTGGGGCCTGGCCGCCGTGCTCGGCGCGGTCGCGGGGCTGATGGCGGAGCCGGCCGAGTTCGTCCTCACACCGACGCTCATGCAGCCGATCCTGCTCTACGGCTTCGCGGCCGCCGTCCTCGGTGGCTTGGAGAGCCCGGCAGGTGCTGTCGTCGGAGGCATCGCGATCGGCATCTTCCTCAATCTCGTCGGCCAGTACGTCCACTTCGTCACCTCCGAGGTGCGCCTGCCGTTCGCGTTCCTCGTCCTGCTCGCGGTGCTCCTCGTCAAGCCGACCGGGCTGTTCGGGCACCGAAGGATCCGCAAGGTATGAGGGCGCGCGCCACCGGTCTCGCGACGATCGCCGTGTCGGCAGCCGTGCTCGCAGTCCTGCCCTTCGGGCTGAGCAGCTACCACCAGGCTCTCGGAGCCCAGGTCGCGATCTTCTTCATCGCCATCCTCGGCCTGAACATCCTCACCGGGTACACCGGCCAGATCTCGATCGGCCACGGCGCGTTCATGGCGATCGGCGGGTACACGACGGCGATCCTGTCGCGCGACCATCACACGAACCTCGTTCTGACGATGGTCGCGGCGTTCGCGATCTGCTTCGCCTGCGGCCTGCTGCTCGGACTCCCTGCGCTGCGCCTGTCCGGGGTGTACCTCGCGCTCGCCACGTTCGCGCTCGCCGTGTCGGTCCCTCAGATCCCGCTGAAGTTCTCCACGTACCTCGGCGGCAGCGGCGGCGTTCAGTCGTCGAGGACGGTGAGCTCGCTCTGGCTGTACGCGGTCGGCTGGTCGGCGGCGGCGAGCCTGTTCGTGCTCGCGTGGCTCATCCTCCGCGGGCGGACGGGCCGGGCGTTCCGGGCGATCAGGGACAGCGAGGTGGCCGCGACCTCGTCCGGGGTCACCATGCCGCTGTACAAGACGCTCGCGTTCGGCGTCTCGGCCGCATTTGCCGGCGTCGCCGGCTCCCTGTTCGTGCTGGCCACGAACGGGTTCGCTCAGCCGAGCGAGTTCGGAATCCTCCTCTCGCTGCAGATCCTCGTCGGCGCCGCGGTCGCCGGCCTCGGCTCGCTCTGGGGCGTGATCGCCGGCGCGGCGTTCGTCGGCCTCCTGCCGACCATTTCAAGCGACGTGCCGGTGATCGGGTCCACGCACGGGCAGGACGTCGTCTTCGGGCTGATCGTGATCCTGATCATGCTCCTGCTGCCTACGGGCGTCGCCGGCCTGCTCGCACGGCTCGGGAAGGCCCGGGCGCGGGCTTGACTGATGGTTCAATTTTCCCTATCAAATCGGATCCAAGAACGTCATACTCAGTGTCCGGCGACGATGCCGGCACGCAAGCCAACAGTCGGCTAGGAGGGTAGATGGGTAGGAAGGGCAGACTTCTGGCGGTCGTCACCGGGCTCGCGCTCGTTACGGCCGTGTCGGCCACGGCGGCACTCGGGTCTCGTAGCAGCGATCCCGGCATCACGAAGACGTCGATTCACATCGGAGGGACGTTCCCCCTCACCGGCGTCGCGTCCGCGTACAAGACGATCCCGGCAGCGGAATCGGCGTACTTCGCGTACGTCAACGCGCACGGCGGCGTGAACCACCGCAAGATCGACTTCACGGTCCTCGACGACGCGTACAACCCCGCTGAGACCGTTCCGGACGTGCAGAAGCTCGTCGAGCAGGACAAGGTCTTCGCGCTCGTCGGCGACCTCGGGACTGCGCCCGGCCTGGCCACGTGGGGATACGCGAACGCGCACAAGGTGCCGCAGGTGTTCCTCGCGACCGGCGACTCGTACTGGGGCAACTGCGTCCACAAGGCGTGCGCGGGCTCGCCGAAGCCGTACACGATCGGGTGGCAGCCGGACTACATCGGTGAAGGCCGGATGTACGGCAAGTACATCGCCGCCAACATGCCGAACGCGAAGATCGGGATCATCTACCAGAACGACGCGTTCGGGAAGAACTACATCGCCGGTCTCGACCAGGGTCTCGGCGCGAAGAAGACCGACGTCGTCGACGAGGAGGGGTTCAACGCGACCGACACGGTCGTGACGCAGCAGATCCTCGCCCTGAAGGCGAAGGGCGCGGACACCCTCTTCATCGTCGCGACACCGGGGCAGGCGATCGCCTCGCTCGTGACGGCGACGAAGATCGGCTGGAGCCCGACGACGTTCCTCGCGAACGTGTCCAACATCCGCCCGTTCCTGCTGGTTGCCGCGGAGAACGGCGCGAACCTCGACGGCCTCATCTCCAGCAGCTACATCGTGCCGATGGATCAGACGAACCTCGTGGGGGCCAAGCTGGGGAAGGCGATCATCGACCAGTACGCGCCGCCGCTCTCCTCCGACTGGGCTATCGGCGACTCGAACCTCGCGTACGGGATGGGCGTCGCGTGGACGTTCGTCTACGCGCTCCAGCACGCGGGCAAGAACCCGACGCGGGCGAGCTTCATGGCCGCGCTCCGCAGCATGAACACGTCGAAGAACCCGTTCGTCTACCCGGGGATCACGATTCAGACCTCGGCGAAGGACGGCTTCCCGATCGAGCAGCTGATCTTCACCAAGTGGAGCGGCGGACCGACGGGCGAGATGCACGCGTTCGGCAAGCTCACGGCGGTCGGCCACTAGCACGGCCGACGTCGTAGTCATCGGTGGCGGCGCCCTCGGCGCCGCCACCGCGTACCACCTTCGCCGGCTCGGCGTCGACGAGGTCGTCTTGCTCGAGCGCGACGCGCTAGCTTCGGGCTCGACCAGCAAGTCGGCGGGCGGGATCCGCACTCAGTTCGCGGACGAGCTGAACGTCCGCATCGCGCTGCGCTCGCTCGCGGAGTTCGAGTCGATGGCGGAGGAGATCGCGTTCCGCCGGTATGGCTATCTCTTCCTCGTCGACCGCGGGGACGACGTCGCGGAGTTCCGGCGCGCGCTCGAGCTGCAACAGTCGCTCGGCGTCCCATCGCGCGAGCTGACGCCGGCCGAGGCGCAGGAGCTCGTGCCGCAGCTCGACCTCGACGGGATCCTCGCGGCGACCTTCTGCCCATCGGACGGGTACGCGTCGCCCGAGTCGGTCGTGCAGCACTACGCGCGCGAGTCGGGCGCGGCCGTATTGCAGGGCTGCGCCGCCACGGGGATCGAGGTGCAGGCGGGCAAGATCGTCGCGGTCGAGACGACGCGTGGGCGCATCGCGACGGAGACCGTCATCTGTTGTGCAGGCGTCTGGTCCGAGGAGGTGGGAGCACTGGCAGGAGTGATTCTCCCAGTGACGGGCGAAGCCCGGCACATGTGGTTCACGCCGCAGGACGGCGGGCTGCCGCAGCGGCTGCCGCTGACGATCGATTTCGGCACGGGCTTCTACTTCCACCGCGAGGGGCCCGGGCTTGCCTTCGGCGGGCGCGAGCGCACGCTCGAGCAGGTGGCCGAGGCGGCTGCGCGGAGGCTGCCCGTGCTCGCCGACCTGCCGATCCAGTCCACGTGGTGGGGCTGGTACGACGTCAGCCCCGACTGGAACGCGCTCGTCGGCGAGGCGGAGGAGCCGTCGCGATTCCTCTATGCGACGGGGTTCTCCGGGCATGGCTTCCAGCAGGCTCCCGCGGTCGGCGAGCATCTCGCCGAGCTCGTCGTCGGCCGCGAGCCGACACTCGACCTCTCGGCGTTCTCCGCGTCGCGGTTCGCCGCGGGCGCCTCGCGACCCGAGGCGTTCGTCGTCTAGGAGGGCCAGGCCGAGTTGTTCGGCCGCAGGTCGTACTTGCCGCCGTCGTGACACTGCGGCGACCAGTACAGCGGCGTCTCGGTGCGCCGCAGCGGATAGAGCTTCTGCCAGAAGAGCTGCGCAAGCTCCTGCGCCTCGGACAGCGTGGCGCCGAGCCGAGTCGCGACGAACCAGATCGACTGCATCCCGTAGCAGTCCACCTGTGCCTCGTTCGTGTAGCCGAGCAGGTGGTACGACTCGTGCGCGATCGTCTCCAGCGACCACACGATCGGGACGACGTACTTGCAGTCGCTCGGAGCGCACGTGCTCGGGTCCCAGCGGGCCGGCGATTCGTGGAACCACGCCACGTACGTGCACGCCTCCGGCTCCATGAGGAAGTAGTCGAACGCGTGCCCGTCCAGCATCGGCGTCACGCCCAGGGTGTTCTTGAAATAGAGGTGCATCCGCAGGCAGCGGACCGAGACGCTCGCGTGCCCGGTGAGCCGCTCGGCGACGCCTTCGGCGATCTTCTCGTCGGCCGTCGCCGGGCGGGCGAGGAGCGCGCGGTCGGCCTGCGTCACCGGGCGCGCGCTCGCGGCAGCGGTCGCAGCGAGGACGCCGGCGAGCGCGGCCACAGCGATGACGGCCCCCCAACGCACTCATCAGCTATCGGCAAGGGCGCGGAGGAACCTGAGCAAGCGCGGCCGGCCGTTGGCGTCCGCGATCGGATTCGAGTCGGCGTTGAAGCCTTCGAGGGCCGCCGACAGACGACCGGGCGGATACGGGAGGAGCGATCCGACGCCGTGCCCCGCCTGCGGGTAGTCGAGGAAGGTCACGCGGTGCGAGAAGCGGCGTGCGAGCAGTCGCGAGGCGATCGCCTGCGCCATTGGACACGACAACCACAGCTCGTCGAAGCCGCCGCAGTCGAGGAAGACCGGGCCGTTGATGCGCTCGTCGTGGAACGGATACGGGTTCGCTGGCCCGGCAAATCGCGCGTAGGGGACGGCCTTGCCGTCGAACGTCCACGCCGCGCCGACGCAGTGAGCCGACCCGACCTTGCCCGTGAAAGGCGTGATGCCACACACTGAGCCGTTGTCAGGGACCATCGCGATCACCGCGTGCACGAGCTGCGGGTAGTCCATGCCTAAAAGCTGGGCCGCCTCGCTTCCACGCGAGATGCCGTCGACGACGAGCTTCGCCGGATCGACGCCCGGTTGCCGCGCGAGCCAGCGCAGTGCCGTCGCGAAGTACTCGAGCGGTATGCGGTGAAGGTTCGGCGGCAGCCCTTGCTCCCCGAAGTAGGCGAGCGCGAGCGTCGGATACCCGTGCGACGCGTACAGCGCGGCCTCAGCAGTCGTCGACAGGCCGCCCTCGGAGCCTCCGAACAGGAGGATGCCGGGCTTTTCGCGCGCCTGCGGCGGCGCGAAGAAGTCGCCGTAGAAGCCGTCGGCCTTCGGTCGGAGCAGCCGCATCCGCAGGTTCGGCGACCGTGCGAGGCGCGTGATCGTCGTATGCGTGCCGAGGACGTCGAGCGTCATGCGCCCCGCGCCGCGCGGATCGAGCAGCCACAGCAGGCGAAGCGATGCGGTGCCGGTGACGTCGATGCGGCCGGCGGCGTCGGCAGCCAGCTCGACGGAGCGCTTTCCGTCTCGAACGGCGACGTGCTCGTGTGACGCGAGGCCGGCGACCGTCAGATGGACGGGCGCATCCATGAGCGCGGCCGCAGGTGTGACGCTCAGGCGCACGTGCCTGCCGCCCCCGCAGCCGGCGACGAGCGCGACGCAGATCAGAGCAAGGATGAATCCGTGACCGGTGCGCGGCACGCGAACCTCTCGCAGACGTAGACGGCGGGCTTGCCGTCCACGAGCGTCTTACCCTCGAGCAGCGGAACGTCATCCGCCGGCCCGAATGCGACGACGGCGTTCGGATCGAGCCCGCGCAGCGCCGCTTTCGCGACCGCGCTGTCGGGCGGCCCGACGATCGCGATCTCGCGCGGCGGCGCCAGGTAGAGGTCGAGGGCGCAGAGCGCCCAGCCGAAGGCGGCCGGCGCCCGCGGCATCAGGTCGCGCACGAGCCGGAGGACGCCGGCCGCGCGCCGCTCGAGCTCGTCGTCGCCCCAGAGCCGCGCGAGCCGCAGGAGGACGAACGCCATCATCGAGTTCCCCGACGGCGTCGGGTTGTCGTCGAGCTCCTTTCGGCGGGCGACGAGCTCCTCTCCTCCGGTCGAGGTGAGGAAGAAGGCTCCGCGCTCGTCGTCCGCGAAGAGCTCGATCGCCTGAAGCGCGAGGCGACGCCCGACGTGGAGCCAGCGCAGCTCCCCGGTCGCGACGTGCAGCTCGAGCATCCCGTAAGCGACGTTCGCGTAGTCGTCGAGGTATGCCGGGCCGCGCGTGCGCCCGTCGCGCAGCGTGCGCCAGGGCGGATCGACGTCGAGCAGCTCCCCCAGTTCTCGGGCGGCTTGTAACAAGGTTGCGCTGTCGAGCCTCCGGGCGCCTTCGGCGAGCGCGGCGAGCGCGAGCCCGTTCCACGATGCGATCACCTTGTCGTCGAGCGCAGGCTGCGGCCGTTGCGCGCGGATCGCGAGCAGCCTCTGCCGCGCCGCTTCGTCGAGCTCGCCGCGGATGATCGACCGGCCGTGCTCGAACGGCCGCAGAAGCTCCGGCGGCGCACCCTCCTCGGCGGTCCACGTGTACGTCAGCCCTTCGACGCCGCGTGTGTCTGCGTCCTGCGACGACGCGAAGCCGCCGTTCAAGAGCCGCAGATCGCGCACCATGTAGTCGAGCGTCTCCTCAGCGACGGCGCGGTAGCGCTCGCGTCCCGTCGCGAGCCACGCGTGCAGATACGCGGGCGCAAGGAGGGCGTTGTCGTAAAGCATCTTCTCGAAGTGCGGGACCAGCCACTCCTCGTCGACCGAGTAGCGGTGGAAGCCGCCGCCGACGACGTCGTACATCCCGCCCGCGGCCATTCCGTCGAGCGTCGCCGTCGCCATCTCCAGCTCGCCGGCGCGGAGGAGGAGCTCGATCGTCGACGCGGACGGGAACTTCGGCGCGTGGCCGAATCCTCCCCACTCCGGGTCGAACTGCCGGCGCAGGTTCAGCACCGCCTCGGCGATGAGCCCGCGCTCGAGCGGCTCGCGCGACGGCATCGCCTGCGCGCTGCGCCGCAACGCGTCGACGAGGACCGCCGCCTGCTCGCTCACGTCGTCGCGCCGCTCGCGGTACGCCTCCGCGATCGCGACGAGCAGCTGCCGGAACGACGGCAGCCCGTGACGCGGATCCGGCGGGTAGTACGTGCCGCCGAAGAACGGCGCGCCATCGGGCGTGAGGAAGACGGTCATCGGCCAGCCGCCCTGGCCGGTGAGCGAAACGACGGCGTCCATGTACAGCGCGTCGACGTCCGGCCGCTCCTCGCGATCGACCTTGACGCTGACGAAGAGGTCGTTCATCAGACGGGCGGTCTCCTCGTCCTCGAACGACTCGTGCTCCATGACGTGGCACCAGTGGCACGCGGCGTAGCCGACCGAGAGGAGCACGGGCTTGTCCTCCTCCCGCGCGCGCGCAAATGCCTCGTCGCCCCACGGATACCAGTCGACGGGGTTGCCGGCGTGCTGGAGGAGGTACGGGCTCGTTTCCTCTGCGAGCCGGTTCATCGCGCGTACGTAACGCTCGTCGCGTGCCGGCGGAAGCCGACCGACTCGTACAGCGCGCACGCCTCCTCCGTCTCGCAGAGGACGATCGCCTCGCGCAGCCCCTCCTCGTGCAAGCGCTGCAGCGCGAACGTGCACACCGCTGTTCCGAGCCCGCGCCGGCGGAACTCCGCCCGCGTCCCGACCGGCTCGAACAGGCCGACGCGGTTGGCGTCGTCCGGCCACGCGAGGGCGTAGGCGGCAAAGCGGCCGTCCGCTGCCTCGACGACGCAGTCGAGCGAGGCGCGATACGGCCACGAGGCCATGACGCTCGCGTAGCTCACCTCGGTGACGCGCGAGGGGTCCCAGACCTCGCGGTGGATCGCGACGCGCTCGGCAAGATCGTCCGGCCCCATCGTGCGCAGGCGAAAGCCGTCGGGAAGCGGCCGCGGCTCGGGCGGCGTCGGAATGTCACGCGCGTTGAAATGGATCGCATCCCCGGGCCGGGTGTATCCGTGGCGCGCGAGCGCGGCCAGCGTTTCCTCGTCGTCGTCGAACGCGCACGCGGCGCGCGCGGCCGGCTCGGCGAGGATCTCGTCGAGGAGGTGCCGGTGGTCGGGATGCACGTCGTGCTCGAGGACGCCGCGGTCGCCCTTCAGCCACGACCAGGCGACGACGCGGCCGCCGTCCCGCCACAGCCGGATCGCCCACTCGCCCTCCCGGCCCTCGTGCTGCCGCAGGCCCCACGTCACGTCGCCGACGTGCCACGGCGCGCGCACGCCGAGCAGGCGCCGCTGCTCGAGGGCGAGCTCGTGCATCCCTGCGATGATCTCGGGCGTGAGTCGCACGTTCGACGAGTTGGAGGTCGGGGCTGTCTATCGCAGCCGCTTCGGTCGCACCGTACTGGACGCCGACAACGTCTGGTTCACGCTGCTGACGATGAACACGAACCCGATCCACTTCGATGCCGAACATGCCGCCGCGTCCGAGTGGAAGCGGCCGCTCGTCGACTCGACGTTCACCCTCGCGCTCGTGACGGGGCTTTCGGTCGTCGACGTCTCCGAGCGGGCCGTCAACCTCGGCTGGCGCGACGTGCGCCTGCCGGCGCCCGTCTTCGCGGGAGACACGATCCGCGCCGAGACGGAGGTGCTCGAGAAGCGCGAGTCGAAGTCGCGCCCGGGCCGGGGGATCGTCACCGTGCGCACGCGCGGGCTCAACCAGCGCGACGAGGTCGTGATCGAGTTCGAGCGCACGATCATGGTTCCACTTGATCGAGACTGAGCGGCTCACCCTCCGCCTGCCGCGGCCCGACGACGCCGAGTCGCTCGTCGAGGCGATCTCCGATCCCGAGGTGATGCGCTACATCGGCGACGGAAGCACGGGGGGCCTCGCCGCCGCGGAGCACGCGATCGCGCGCTGGCTCGAGCGGTGGGAGGAGAGTGGCATCGGGCAGTTCGTGGCCGAGCGCCGCGAGGACGGGCGATACGTCGGCCGCGTCGGCTTCCTCGTCTGGGACCCCGAGCGGTGGGAGCCCGGGCCGGAGGGCGAGACGGAGATCGGCTGGACGATCGTCCGCTCGCAGTGGGGCTACGGGTACGCGACGGAGGCGGCCCTCGCGCTGCGCGACTGGACCGACCGGCCGCGGTTGATCTCCCTCATCCAGCACGGCAACGATCGCTCGGTCCGCGTCGCCGAGAAGATCGACGAGCGCTACGAGCGCGACGTCGTCGTGCGCGGAGTCGCGACCCGCATGTACGCGCTCCAGCGGTGACGAGGATCGAGACCGAGAGGCTCCTCCTGCGCCTGCCGACGCTCGGCGACGATCTCGGCGAGTTCGTCGCCGACGAGACCGTCCAGCAATGGGTCGACGGCGTCGGCGAAGACCCGGGCGACGTCATCGAGCGCTGGGTGCGCCGTTGGGTGCGCGACGGCATCGGCCCGTTCGTCGTCGAGCACGACGGACGCATCATCGGCCGCGTGGGCTTCAGCGTCTGGGACACGCGCACATGGGAGACATCGGCGTTCGACCTGGCCGGCGAGCACGCGCAGGTCGAGCTCGGCTGGGCGATCCTCAGCTCCCACTGGGGCCGCGGCTACGCGCCCGAGGCCGCTCGCGCCGCCCGCGCGTGGCTCGGCGCCGACCGGCTGATCTCGCTCATCGACCCGGAGAACACCCGGTCGCAGCGGGTGGCCGAGAAGCTCGGCGCGGAGCGCGGCGAGCGAATCGAGACTCCGCACGGGCCGGCCGACGTCTGGACCCATCCGCGATGACGTTCGACGATGGAGCAGCGGCCCGGCGAGCCCGCCGGTGGCGACGTGCATGAGGACGATCACGCGGCCACTCTCTCCCGCCGCGGGACGATCCCGCTGCGGACGAGGCTTCTCTACGGGACGAGCAGGGTCGGAAGCGAAGCTCTCGGCAAGGCGAGCGGCCTGTGGCTGCTCTACTACTACGCGCCGCCGAGCGACGCACATCTGCCGACGCTTCTTCCGTCGCTCGCAGTCGGGGCGCTGCTCACCGTCGCCGGCATCGTCGCGGCGCTCGACGACGCGATCATCGGCTACTTCAGCGACCGCACCCGCTCCCGCTTCGGGCGTCGCATTCCGTACATCGTTCTCGGCGCGCCACTGTGGTCGATCTTCTTCGTCCTCCTGTTCACGCCGCCGCCGGACGCGAGCAACGCGACGACCGCGGTTTACCTCCTGCTCGTCTTCGAGGCCGTGTCGCTCTTCAGCTCCGTCGTGGTCAGCCCGTACGAGGCGCTTCTGCCGGAGATGGCCTCGACGAGCGGCGAGCGCATGGGGCTCGAAGCGATCAAGGTCTACCTCGGAATCGGTGGAACCGTGATCGGGCTCGTCGTCAGCACGGCGCTCGTGCACTCGGTCGGGTTTCGCTGGATGGCGGTCGCAATCGCGGCGCTCGCGCTCGTCTCGCAATACGTTGCGATTGCAGGCGTCTGGGACCGGGCCAAGCAGTCCCGCGTCCCCGCCGGGATCGGCTTCCGTGACGCGTTGCGTGCAACGTTGCGCAACAGGGGCTTTCGGGTTCTCCTACCGACGGTGGTCTTGTTCGCGCTCGCCTTCCAGCTGTTGCAGACGGACATCCCGTTCTACGTGCACGCGATCGTCGGCAAGCACAGCTGGCTCAGCGCGACGCTTCTCCTCGGGGTTGCGATCGCCGCCGCCCTCGTGTGCGTCCCGCTCTTCGCCCGTCTCGCGCGCCGAACGTCCAAGCGGCGCGCATACGGGTTGTCGATGCTCGCCGCGGCCGCCACGTTCCCGTTGCTCGGAGTCGCAGGGCTGCTGCCGGGCATCCCGGCGACAGTGCAGCTCCTCGTGGTCGCGGCGCTCGTGGGAGCACCGATCGGCGCGAACTTCCTCTTCCCGGTGCCGTTGACCGCCGACGTCATCGACGACGACACAGCCACGACCCGGCTGCGGCGGGAGGCGACCTACCTCGGCGCGTCCAGCTTCGTGCAACGCACCGCGACCGCGCTTGCTCCCCTGCTCGTCGTCCTGCTGCGACTGCTCGGCGACACGCGCGGACACACGGTCGGCGTCCGGCTCGTCGGCCCGCTCGCGGGCCTGATTCTTCTGGCGGCGTACCTCGTCTTCCGGGGTTACGACCTGCCCGACGAGGTGCCCGCTCGGTAGACGTAGCCCTCGAGCCGGCGCCCGAGCAACCCCTCGAGCCAGCGCGAGACGTCGACGAGCGCGTCGAGGTCGACGCCTGTCTCGATCCCTTCCCCCTCGAGCAGGTAGACGAGATCCTCCGTCGCGACGTTGCCGGTCGCGTTCGGCGCATAGGGGCAGCCGCCGAGCCCGCCGACGGAAGCATCGAGCAGCCTCGCGCCGGCCTCGAGGGCGGCGAGCGCGTTCGCATAGCCGGTGTTGCGCGTGTTGTGGCCGTGGAATCCGTGCGCACCCGTCTGCGCGACGAGGGCGCGCACGTGCGAAGGCGTCGCCACGCCGATCGTGTCGGCGAGGACGACCTCGGCGCGGCCGGAGAAGCGCGCCGCCAGGTCGGCGACGACGCCGGGATCGACGCGCCCCTCGAAGGGGCAGCCGAAGGCGACCGAAATGGTCACTGTCGCCGGCACGTTCGCGCCGGCGACTATCGCCTCTGCCGTCGCCACGGCCTCGGCGAGAGACGCATTCCCGTTCCGCTCGTTGAAGGTCTCGGTCGCTGCAAAGGTGACGTTCAGCCGGTCGAGAGATGTCGCGACGAAGCGCTCGAACCCACGCTCGTTGAGGACGAGCCCCGAGAGCTCGGCCTGTCCGCGATCGGCCGCGGCGACCACCTCCTCCGCCCCGGCCATCTGCGGGACGCGGTCGTCGCGGACGAAGCTGACCGCCTCGATCCGCGGCAGGCCCGCCGCCGCGAGCCTGCCGATGAGATCCGCACGGACGGCGGGCGCGAGGGACTCCGGCTCGTTCTGGAGCCCGTCGCGAGGCCCGATGTCGCACAGGGTCAGCCGCACCGGGAGAGCGTAGTTGCCGCCGCGCCGTCCCCTAACGGGTTCCGAGCTCCATCCCGAGCAGTCGCGGCAGCGCGGCGCCCGCACGTGCAGCGAGCGGGGGGCGCCTGCCCTGTTCCTCGGCCGCCTCGCACGCCATGATCGACGCGCGCACGAGCCCTCCTCCGAGGCGGCGCAGCGGTTCCGGCGGAAGAGCGGGCACTCGCCGGGTCGCGAGCGGCAGGCGCGACCATTCGTCGTCCGCGTCGAGGACGAGCGACGCGAGGATGCGGCCGCCGAGCCAACTCGGGCCGACCCCGTGCCCGGAGTACCCGGCCCCGTAATGGATCCGCGTCCCCCGCTTGGTCGCGAAGAAGGGCAGGTGGTCGGCGGAGACGTCGATCGGGCCGCCCCATGCCCGTTCGACTCGAACGCCCTCGAGCCCCGGAAGCAGCCGGCGCAGGCCGGCCTCGGCCCGTGCCGCCGTCGGCGCGTCGCCGCTGAAGCGCGCGTCCACCCGCCCGCCGAATCCGATCGGGCCGGAGCCGCTGCCCATCAGCACTCGGCCGTCGTGCGTCGTGCGGAAGTAGTGCAGGAACATGCGTGCATCGACGATGGCCTCGCCGCCCGTCCAATGGATCCGCTCGAGCGCATCCGGAGCCGGCTCGGTGAGCACGACGTACGAGCCGAAGTTCGTCAGGCTGCGCGCTGCCGGCCGCCAGCCGGTGAGAGCCGCGTTCGTGGCGAGCACGACGTCGCGAGCCCGGATCGTCCCGGCGGGGGTCGCGACCTCTCCGTCGCGGACGCGCACGGCAGGCGTGCGCTCGTGCACCTCGACGCCGGCTGCGATGGCCGCGCGCCGAAGTGCGCGCACGAGCAGGCCGGGATGGACGGTGGCCCCGTCGCGGAAGAGCACCGCCTGCATGAAGACGGGGGAAACGCAGCGGGCCGCGATCTCGTCGTCGGAGAGCCGGATCGCCTCCTCCGGGCGTCCGACCGACGCGGCTGCCGTTATCGCAGCTTCGACCGTGTCGCGCTGGGAAGGCGCGGTCGCGACCATGAGCATGCCGCCCTCTCGAAGCCAGACGTCCTCGCCGCGCGACTCGGTGAACGCCCGCACGGCGGGGACGATTGCCTCGCCGGCGCGCGCGAGAGCGAGGGCGCCGTCCACGCCGAGGAGCGGCAGGGTCGACGCGAGCGAGGCCCAGTACCCGTGAATGAAGCCGCCGTTCCGCCCACTCGGCCCGGCGCCGCAGATCTCGGCCTCGACGAGCACCACGCGACGGCCCGGGTCGCGCTCGCGGACGGAAAGGGCCGTCCAGAGGCCCGTGTACCCGCCTCCGACGATCGCGACGTCGGCGGTCGTATCGCCGGCGAGCGGCGGCGCGGGCTCGGCAGCTCCCTCCGCCGCGAGTGCGTGCTCGAGCCACCATGCCGGCAGTCGCGGCTCGACCGATGCCCTCACGCGAGGCGGCGTGCGCGCCTGTTCTGGAACACGATGTTCGCGAGCATGCCGCCGATCGCGATGAGGAAGATCGCGGTGCCGATGACGTTGATCTGCGGCGGCACCGCGACCCGCGCAGCGCCCCAGACGAACAGCGGGAACGTGATCGTCGTCCCGGCGTTGAAGTACGTGATGACGAAGTCGTCGATCGACAACGCGAACGCGAGCAGGCCCGCGGCGAGGATGCCCGGCATGATCAGCGGCAGCGTCACGCGGAAGAACGTCACCAGCTCGTTGGCACCGAGGTCCATCGCCGCCTCCTCGAGATGGCGGTCGAAGCCGACCAGGCGCGCGCGAACTGTCACGACCACGTACGAGATGTTGAACATGATGTGCGCGATGAGGATGGTCGAGAACCCCTGCGGAATCTTCCAGTTGAGGAACAGCGTCAGCAGGGATGCGCCCATGACGATCTCCGGCGTCGTCATCGGGATGAAGATGAGCAGATTCGTCGTGCCGGACCCGCGGAACTTGTAGCGCACGAGCGCGAGCGCGATGAGCGTGCCGAGCAGGGTCGCCGCAAGGCTGGACGCCAGGGCGATCTCGATGCTGATCGCGACCGCACTGCTCAGGCCGGGATAGCCGAACGGGTGCGTCCAGTTCGAGAACGTGAAGCCCTGCCACGTGTAGTTGAAGCGCCCTTTCGGGTTGTTGAACGAGAACGCGATGACGACGCTGATCGGCACGAACAGGTACAAGAGCGCGAGCAGCGCGTACGCGTCGAGCACGTGCCGGCGGGCCCACCTCATGCGGCTGCACCCGACGTGAGCCGGTCGGCGCCGAGCACTCGGGCGAACACGAGGACGAGGACGAGGATCGCGCCCATGAGCACGAACGAGAGGGCCGCGGCGGTCGGGTAGTCGCGCAGCGACAGGAACTGCGACTGGATGACGTTGCCGATCATGTACTGCTGCGGTGTCCCGAGCAGCTGCGCATTGATGAAGTCGCCGGCGGCCGGGATGAACGTGAGCAGGACGCCCGCGAACACTCCCGGGAGCGAGAGGGGCAGCGTGACCCGCAGGAACGACGCCGGGCGCGTGGCGTACAGGTCGGACGCCGCCTCGATCAGCCTGTGGTCGATCTGCTCGAGGCTCACGTACAGCGGCAGCACCATGAACGGCAGGAAGTTGTAGATGAGCCCCGCGATTACGGCGAACGACGTCGCCAGCAGACGGTCACCCGAACCGAGGACGTGGACGTCCCGCAGGACGCTGACGACGACGCCGTTGTCGGAGAGGATCGTCTCCCACGCGAGCGTCCGGATGAGATACGTGACGAAGAACGGCGCGATGACGAGCAGGAGGAACAGGTTCTTCCACCGGCCACCGCGGAACGCGATCCAGTACGCGAGCGGGTAGCTGATCGCGAGCGCGACCGCTGTCGCGATGCCGGCGTACTCGAGCGAGCGGACGAACTGCGTGCTGTACGCGGAGACGGAGTCGCTGAAGTTGCTCCATGCCCACGAGAAGCTGAATATCGGGAAGAGGCCCTGTGAGAGGGCCATCTTCCCGAGGTAGAACATCGGAACGACGAAGAACACGAACAGCCACGCCGATCCAGGCGTGAGCAGCGCGTAGGGAGTGACCCAGGCGCGGCGATGGAGCAGCTTCCCCAACGGATCAGGCGCCGATGAGGTTCTGGAAGTCCTGCTTGTACTTCTGGTTGTTGAGCGCCTTGCCGTCGAAGATGTGTGTCTTTGCGAGCAGCGAGGCGGGCGGGAAGATGAGCGGGTTCTTCGCCACTGCCGGGTCCGTCTTCAGCAGGATCTTGTCGGCGCCGGACACCGGGCAGATGTAGTTGACGTAATCCTCGACCTCGGCGGCGATCTTCGGGTCGTAGAACCAGTTCATGAGCACCGACGCGGCGTACGCGTTGCCGCCCTTGGGGATCAGCATGTTGTCGGTCCAGATCATCGCGCCCGTCTTCGGCGCCACCCACTTCAGGCCCGGATGGTCGGCCTGGAGCTGCACCATGTCGCCCGACCAGGCGAAACATGCATAGATGCTCCCGTTGGCGAGCAGCGGGGCGTAGTCGTTGCCAGTGAACTGGCGGATCTGGCCGGAGCTGACGGCGGCCTTGACCTTCGCCTTGGCGGCGTCCCACGACGCCTGGGTGACGTGCGACGGGTCGTCGCCGTTCGCGAGCATGACGAGGCCCATCGTGTCGGCGAGCTCCGTCAGGAGCGTGATCTTTCCCTTCAGCTTCGGATCGGTCAGCAGCTGGTCGACGGAGTCGATGTCGTAGCCGACCTTCTTCGGGTCGTAGCCGATGCCGGTCATCCCCGACTGCCACGGGAGGCTGTATTCGCGGTTGGGGTCCCAGTTCGGATGCTGCTGCGCCGGGATGAGGTTCTTGATGTTCGGGATGGCCGACTTGTCGAGCTTCTCGAGCCACCCGAGCTGGATCATCCGCTGCGGGAGGCCCGAAGAGTCGGTCATGACGACGATGTCGCGACCGACCGACTGGCCTTGCGACAGCGGTCCTTCGATCTTCCCGAAGAAGGAGTCGTTGTCGTTGATGTCCTCGATGTAGCGGACGTTCACGTGGTACTTGGCCTCGAACTGGTTGATCGATGGATGGGTCTTGTTCTTCACGTCGATGTACAGAGGCCAGTTCGAAAACGTGATCGTCTTCGGCAGCGTCTGCGACGCGGCCGTCGTTCCCGTTGCGGCCTTCGTCCCGCCGCCGCCACAGGCGGCGAGGAGACCGGGCACGGTGAGCACGGCGCCGCCGGCGGCGGCCCGGCGAAGCAGATCTCCGCGCGTAAGACGTTCCGACATCACGAACCCTCCTGTGCTTCGACGACGAACGTGCACTCCGGGCTCCACGCGAGCGTGAGCCGGTCTCCCGGCGAGACGCCGTGTGCACCGGGCTTGTCGTTCTGGACGTAGACGGTGACGGCGCCTGCAGCCGTCTCGACGATGTACTGCGTTGACACTCCGATGTAGGCGCTGTCGGCGACGGTTCCCGCGAGCGTGTTGGACGCGCCGCCGTCGAGCCGGATCTTCTCGGGGCGGACGCCGATCTGGACCCCGCCGGTCCGCCCGGCGAGCACGGCCCGCGGGACCTGCGCCTCGGTCCCGTCCACGAGCCGGACGCGGTCCTCCGCGACGACGGTTCCCGGCAGCAGGTTCGACGCTCCGAGGAACCCGGCGACGAATGCGGTCGCAGGCTGCTCGTACAGCTCGCTCGGAGTCCCCAGCTGCTCGACGCGGCCGCCGTTCATGATCACGATCCGGTCGGCCATCGTCATGGCCTCCTCCTGATCGTGGGTGACGTGCACGAACGTGATGCCGACCTCGTGCTGGATCCGCTTCAGCTCCAGCTGCATCTCCTTCCGGAGCTTCAGGTCCAGCGCGCCGAGCGGCTCGTCGAGCAAGAGGACGCGGGGCTCGTTCACGAGCGCGCGAGCCAGGGCGATCCGCTGCTGCTGGCCGCCTGAGAGCTGACGCGGCTTGCGCCGCTCGAGCCCGGCGAGGCCGACGAGCTCGAGCGCAGCGAGAACGCGGCGCCGCAACTCGTCGCCGCGCACCTTCCGCCGGCGCAGGCCGAACGCGACGTTCTCGAAGATGGTCAGGTGCGGGAAGAGCGCGTACGACTGGAACACCGTGTTGACGTCGCGCCGGTACGGCGGAAGCGAGCTCACGTCCCTCCCGCCGAGCTCGATCTTCCCCCCGCTCGGCACCTCGAACCCGCCGATCATCCTGAGCGTCGTCGTCTTGCCGCAGCCCGACGGCCCGAGCATCGCGAAAAAGCTGCCGCGGTCGATCTCGAATGAGATCCCGTCGACGGCGACGACATCGTCGAACCGCTTTGTCAGCGACTCGAGGGCGATGTCGGCGGTTACCTGATCCGTTGCCATGCCTCCTCCAGCACCTCGCCGAGCGTGCCGGCGATGACGTCGAATTCGCTCTGACCGGCGATCAGCGGCGGCGAGATCTGGATGACGGGATCGCCGCGGTCGTCGGCGCGGCAGATCAGGCCCTTCTCGAACAACCGCGGCGACAGGAAGCCGCGGAGCAGGCCCTCGCACTCCTCGTGGGAGAACGACTCACGCGTGTCCTTGTCCTTCACGAGCTCGAGCGCGTAGAAGAAGCCCGTCCCCCGCAGGTCGCCGACGATGGGGAGCTCGAGCAGCTGCGCGAGCGTCGCGCGGAACGCATCGCCGTTGTCGCGCACGTTCTCGACCACGTGCTCGCGCTTCATGATCTCGATGTTCTTCAGCGCGATCGCGCATTGCACGGGATGGCCGCCGAAGGTGATGCCGTGCGCGTACATCGACTCCTCGTTCATGAACGGCTCGATGACGTGGTCGGCCGCGACCACCGCGCCGATCGACGCGTACGCGGACGAGAGGCCCTTCGCGCTCGTCATCAGGTCGGGGCGGATGTCGTAGAGCTCGGAGCCGAACCACGCGCCCAGCCGTCCGAAGCCGGTGATGACCTCGTCGGCGCAGAGGAGGATGCCGTAGCGGTCGCAGATCTCCCGCACGCCCCTCCAGTAGCGCGCCGGCGGCGTGAACGACCCGCCGGCGTTCTGAACGGGCTCCATCATCACCATCGCGACCGTCTCGGGCCCCGCCTGCAGGATCGCCGAGTCGAGATCGTCGAGCAGGAATGCGGTGAACTCCTCCTCGCTCTCGTCCGGAGGGCGGTGATAGCGGTTCGTGTTGCGCACGTGGACGACGTCCGGAACGAGAGGCTCGAACGGCGCGCGAAGCGCGGGGATCCCGTTGATCGAGAGCGCGCCCATCGTCGTCCCGTGGTAGGCGAGGCGACGCGAGACGGCCTTCCACCGTCGCTCGCCGCGCGCCTGGTGGTACTGGCGCGCCAGCTTCCAGGCCGACTCGACCGCTTCGGAGCCGCCGGACACGAAGAAGACGCGGTTGAGGTCGCCCGGCGCGAGCTGCGCGACCTCGTGTGCAAGCTCGATCGCGCGCGGGTGCGCATACGACCAGTTCGTGTAGAAGGGGAGCTCGCGCATCTGTGCGAGCGCCGCCTGCCCCATCTCCTCCCCGTACGAGTAGCCGACCTGCACGGCGAAGAGGCCGGCGAGCGCATCGAGATAGCGGTTGCCCTCCGAGTCCTCGAGATAGCAGCCGTCGCCGCGGACGATGATCGGAGGCTCGTGGCCACCCATCCTCGTGAAGTGCAGCCACAGGTGGTCACGAGCGGCCTCGCGCAGGTCAAGCGCCACGGGTCCCCCAGTCGTAGAGCTGTTTCCACATCTCGAGGTAGAAGAACGTTTCGGTCGACACGACGCCCTCGAGCGCGCGCATCCGGTTCGTCAGGTCGAGCAGCTCGCGGCGGCTCGCAGCGACGACCTCGACGACCACGTCGAACTGACCGGCGATCACGACGACGTAGTCCGCCTCCGGCCAACGGGAGATCTCGTCCGCCACGCGGTCGGGCGGCCCGGACGTCTTCACGCCGACGAGCGCCTGGTCGAAGCCCAGGCCGAGCGGGTTGGTGACGCCAACGACCTGGAGGATCCCCGCGCTCGTCAGCCGCGCGTACCGCGCGCGCACTGTCGCCTCCGAGACGCCGAGCCGCGCGGCGATGCGCCGGAACGACTCGCGGCCGTTCGCCTGCAGCTCCTCGATGATCTTGCGGTCGAGGTCGTCGACCGTCCGGGCGGGGGCGACCGGGCCTCTGGCGGTCTCGAGCGGCTGGATGTCCGGCCTGCGCAACGCGCGAAATTCGTACCACCTTTCCACGCATTGCGTCAACGCTTGACCGATTAGGCTCCGAGAATGCGTGTCCTCGTCGTCGGCACCGGAGGGGTGGGAGCGGCGATCGCCGCCGTCGCGACTCGCCGCGACTTCGTCGAGCGGATCACGTTCGCCGACCTCGACCGGAGCCGGCCTGCCGCGCTCGTGGAACGGCTCGGCGACGCGCGCTTCACCGCCGCCCAGGTCGACGCCTCCGACACCGGCGCCGTCGAGGGCCTGCTCCGCGAGACCGGCGCCGAGGTGCTGCTCAATGCCACCGATCCCCGCTTCAACTCGGTTCTCTTCGCGGCGGCATTCGATGCGGGCTGCGCGTACCTCGACATGGCGATGACGCTTTCAGGGCCGGGCGTGCGTCTCGGCGACGCGCAGTTCGCCGAGCACGAGCGCTGGGCCGAACGCGGCCTGCTCGCGCTTGTCGGGATGGGCGTCGAGCCCGGGCTCTCCGACGTCTTCGCGCGCTACGCCGCCGACCATCTGTTCTCGGAGATCGACGAGGTCGCCGTCCGCGACGGTGCGAATCTCGTCGTCGACGGCTACGACTTCGCGCCGACGTTCTCGATCTGGACGACCATCGAGGAGTGTCTCAACCCTCCACTCGTCTGGGAGAAGGAGCGGGGGTTCTTCACCACCGAGCCGTTCTCCGCGCCGGAGCTGTTCGAGTTCCCGGAGGGGATCGGCGTCGTCGAGTGCGTCAACGTCGAGCACGAGGAGGTCGTGCTCGTGCCGCGCGCGATCGACTGCAAGCGCGTGACGTTCAAGTACGGGCTCGGCGCGGAGTTCATCGACGTCCTGAAGACCCTGCACAAGCTCGGCCTCGACTCCACCGTCCCCGTTCAGGTGCGCGGGGACGACGTCGCTCCCCGTGACATGGTGGCCGCCGCGCTCCCGGATCCGGCGACCCTGGGCGAGCGGATGCGCGGGAAGACCTGCGCCGGCACCCTCGTCACCGGGACCGGAAAGGACGGAGCGCCGCGGGCCGTCTACCTCTACCACGTCGCCGACAACGAGCGCACGATGCGCGAGTACGGCCACCAGGCGGTCGTGTTGCAGACGGCGCTCAATCCCGTGATCGCGCTGGAGCTGCTCGCGACGGGCGTGTGGCGCGGCGCAGGGGTCCTCGGCCCGGAGTCGTTCGACGCGGCGCCGTTCCTCGACCTGCTCGCCGCCTACGGCGAGCCACATGGAATGGTCGAGGACGACCCCCGGCGCGGTTAGTCCAGCCCGTACGACGTCACGTGGTCCGGGACGACCCGGACGCGAACGCGTCGCTGGCCCTCGACGTAGGGCCAGGGCTTGCCGTCGTACTTGCGGCTGAGCCGGTCGATCTGCTCCTCCACCCCGTCCGTCGTCAGCTCCGCGCGGCCGTCGACCGCGACCCAGTGGTAGAAGTCCGGCGCCGTGACGAGGACGGACATGCGCGCGTCGCGCTCGAGGTTCGTCGGCTTCGCGCGGCCGTAGGCGCTGTTGAAGCCGACGGTGTCGCCGTCCCGCTCCACCCAGACGACCGTGCTCTGCGGGGAGCCGTCCCTGCGGAGGGTCGTGACGATCCCGAAGCAGAGAGTGTCGAGGAGGGCAAGCTGGCCCTCGGTGAGCGGACCTCTCATACCTGTGCAAACGTATCGTGGAAGTGTCCTCCAGTGCCGGAGAGGCTCTCAGGCTGGACCTGCCCGTGGCGTCCGAGCGGCGTGAGTGCGCGCTCGTCCGGGACGCGCAGCGCGGCTCGGCGGAGGCGTTCGAGCAGCTGTTCCGGAGCCACTGGCCGCGCGCGTACCGGGCGGCGCTGCTCGTCGTCGGAGACGCCGCGGCAGCCGAGGACATCGCCCAGGAGTCGTTCCTCGCCGCGGTTCGCGCGCTCGACCGGTTCGACCGGCGGCGCCCGTTCGGCCCGTGGCTGCACCGCATCGTCGTCAACCGTGCGATCGACTGGGCGCGCGCCCGCGCGCTGCGCCGGGAGAACTTCGGCGACGGCCCGGAGCCGGCTGCCGCGGCGGAGCGCGAGCCGTCGGCGTACGCCGGCTCGCTCGCGCGCGGGCTCGCGGTGCTCCAGCCGGAGCAGCGGGCGGTGATCGTCCTGCGCTATCTGCTCGACTACACCCCCGGCGAGATCGCGGCGCTCCTGGATCTGCCGCGGGGGACGGTCAACTCGCGGCTGCGCCGCGGGCTCGACCGGCTCCAGGAGGCGGTGCGGGAGTGAAGCGGCTGTTCGACGGCGTGCCGGCGGATGCGGAGGCGGAGGAGCGCGCGTGGGCGGTCGTGGGCGCGGCGTTCGCGGCGCACGAGCCGCGGCGGAGGAACCCGTGGCGGCGCGGCTTCGTCGTTCCGGTCGCCGTCGTAGTTGCCGCCGCGTTCGTCGCGGCGGCGGTGTCGCCACCCGGGCGCGCGGTGGTGAACGCGGTGCGCCGCTCGATCGGCATCGAAGGCGCGCAGCCGGCGCTGTTCGAGCTGCCGGCGCCGGGTCGGTTGCTCGTCAGCGGCGCGGGCGGCACGTGGGTCGTCTCCTCCGACGGGTCGACACGTCGCCTCGGATCGTTCTCGCAGGCATCGTGGTCGCCGCATGCGCTGTACGTCGTCGCCGCATCGACCGACGAGCTCGCCGCGATCGAGCCGGCGACCGGGCGCGTGCACTGGCAGCTCGCGCGGCCGGGGATCAGCTTCCCGCGCTGGGGTGGCTCGCGCACCGATACGCGGATCGCGTACCTGACGTCGAACGACCTGCACGTCATCGCCGGCGACGGCACAGGTGACATGCGCCTGCCGCCGTCGGCGCGCGTCGCGCCGGTCTGGGAGCCGGAGACGAACGGGCACGTGCTCGCATACGTCGACGCCCGCGGACGCGTGACGCTTCTCGCTCCGGATCACGGCGTCGTGTCGAGGCGCTCGCGCGCATACCCCGGCGCGCGCGCGCTCGCATGGTCGCCGGACGGAAAGACGCTCGCGCTCGCGGCGCACGGCGAGGTCGTGTTGTTCACCGTTGCGACCGGTCGCACGCGCACGGTTCGCGTCGGCGACGTGCGCGGCCTCGCGTTCGCTCCCGACGGACGCCTCGCGCTCCTGCGCGGTGACGGCGTGATGATGCTGTCGGGCGGTCGCCTGCGGACGCTCTTCGTCGCACCGGGCCGTCTCGCCGGCATCGCGTGGTCGCCGGACGGCCGCTGGCTCCTCAGCTCGCTGCCGAAGGCGGATCAGTGGGTCTTCGTCCAGACGCGCGGCGCGCGGCGCGTGCTCGCGGTCTCGCACATTCGCAGGCAGTTCGGCGGCGAGCCGTCGCTCGACGGCTGGATGCGCTAACGTTCCATCGTTCCCGGCGACGAGAGGGGGTTGACGACATGACGACTGTGCCTGCCGCCTCCTCGGTCTCTCCGACCTAGCGCCGGCGCTCCCTTCGGGACGCTCGGCGTCCCTCTCTCGTCTCGAAGGAGATCTGCGTTGCCTGGATTCGACTTGGCTGCGCTCGGCTGGAATGCCGAGCTGGCCGACAACTTGGAGCAAGGGCTCGAGCCCGGCCGCGTCGTCGCGGCGCATCGCGGCGCGTTCGACGTCGCGACCGCGCACGGAAGCGTGCGCGCGCGGCTGCCGGGGCGGCTGCTGCACGACGGCGTCGACGTCGCCGTCGGCGACTGGGTCGGCATCGCTGGCGCGGTCATTCGCGGGTTGCTCCCGCGGCGCAGCGCGATCGTGCGGAGCGCCGCGGGACGGACGTCCGAGTCGCAGACGCTCGCGGCGAACGTCGACGTCGCATTCGTCGTGTCGTCGCTCGGCCCGGATCTCGAGCCGCGGCGCATCGAGCGGTATCTCGTCACGATCTGGGAGAGCGGTGCGACGCCGGAGATCGTGCTGACGAAGGCCGACCGGATGGAGGATCCGTGGGGGCTCGTCGCGGAGGTGGAGGCTGTCGCGGTCGGCGTGCCCGTGCACGTCGTCTCGGCGGTGAGCGGGCAAGGATGCGATGCGTTGCGCGCTCGAATCTCGGAGGGGACGACGGCGGTGCTGCTCGGGTCGAGCGGCGTCGGAAAGTCGACGCTCGTGAACAGGTTCGTCGGGCGCGAGCTGATGGCGGTGAAGGAGACGCGTGTCGACGACGACGAGGGGCGGCACACGACGACGCACCGCGAGCTCATCCAGCTGCCGGGTGGCGGGATCGTCATCGACACGCCGGGGCTGCGCGAGCTGCAGCTCTGGGACGGCGGCGCCGGCGCGGTGGACGCCGCGTTCGCCGACATCGAGGAGCTGGTGGCGCAGTGCAGATTCGGCAACTGCGGGCATGCGACGGAGCCCGGGTGCGCCGTTCAAGCCGCGCTTCAGTCGGGCGAGTTGTCCTACGAGCGGCACATGAGCTGGCTGAAGCTCCAGCGCGAGCTGCGGGCGATCGCGGTGCGCTCCGACGCGCGCCTGCGCCGTGAAGAGAAGCGCAAGTGGCAGCAGCGCGCGAAGGACGGCCGCTCGAGGACCAGACACCGGCCAGGACGGGCATGACTGGGGACAGTCCCCGTTGACGAAGTCGTGACGAACTCGAGCGGCTCGAAAGGCGACACTGCTCGGCATGGCTCGCAAGGCGCGAGGAGATCTTCCGGCCGGCTCATATCACGTGACCCTCCGAAGCGCCGGACCTATACCCATGTTCATCGACGACACCGATCGTTACGACTTCTGCAGTCGTGTAGCCCGGACGGTCGGAAGGCTCGCGTGGATATGCCGCGCGTTCTGCTTGATGACCACGCACTACCATCTACTGCTCGACGTCGGTGCGAACACCCTCCAGGCCGGGATGCATCGCATCAACGGCCAATACGCCCAGGAGTTCAACAAACGGCACGGACGCTGGGGCCACCTTCACGGTGATCGCTATGCAGCGACTCTCGTCGAGTCGGACGCGCACATGCTTCGTGCGTACCGGTACATCGTGCGTAATCCGGTACGCGCAGGATTGTGTGCGAGCCCGGCTGACTGGCGGTGGAGCAGCTACCGAGGCACAGCCGGTCTCGACGCACAGTTCGCGTTCGTAACCGACGAGCCGATGCACCAGTACTTCGGCAGCTCGGCCGAGGCGGCCATCCGAGAACTTCGCGCATTCTGCGAGACCGCGTAACCGGGGGCTGTCCCCGGTTAGGTCCTCCTAGGACGACTGCGTGCCGACCAAGTCGAGGGGCTTGACGATCTCGGCGAAGTGGCAGGCGGCGGGGTGGCCTTGGCCGCGGTCGATGAGCGCGGGCTCCTCCTCCGCACAGATCGGCTGCGCCTTCCAGCAGCGTGTCCGGAAACGGCAGCCGGACGGCGGGTTCGCCGGGCTCGGCACGTCGCCCTCGAGCACGATCCGCTTCCGCTTCCCACGCTGCGACGGCTCCTCGATCGGCACCGCCGACAGGAGCGCCTGCGTGTACGGATGCGCCGGCTCGTTGTAGATCTGGTGCTTGTCGCCGATCTCGACGATCTTGCCGAGGTACATGACAGCGACGCGGTCGGATACGTGCCGCACAACCGACAAGTCGTGCGCGACGAAGATGTACGTCAGCCCGAAGTCGCGCTGGAGCGACTCGAGCAGGTTCACCACCTGCGCCCGGATCGACACGTCGAGCGCCGAGACCGGCTCGTCGAGAATGATCACCTGCGGATTGAGCGCGAGCGCGCGCGCGACGCCGATGCGCTGCCGCTGGCCGCCCGAGAACTCGTGGGGGAACCGGTTGGCGTGCTCCGGCGACAACCCCACCGTCCGCAGCAGCTCGTCCACCCGCTGCCGCCCGCGGTCGCCACCGTACGAGCCCGCGATCTTCAGCGGCTCGCCGATGATGTCGCGGACAGTCATCCGCGGATTGAGCGACGCGTACGGATCCTGGAACACGATCTGCATCTCGCGCCGCACCGGTCGCATCCGCCGCCGGCCCCAGCGGCTGATCCCGCGCCCGTTGAAATAGATACGCCCGCCCGTCGGCTCGACGAGCTTCAGGATCGTGCGAGACAGCGTCGTCTTGCCGCAGCCCGACTCGCCGACGAGACCGATCGTCTCACCCTTGTACACGGTCAGGTCGACGCCGTCGACCGCGTGGATCTGGCCCACCGTCCGCTTGAACAGCCCGGCCTTGATCGGGAAGTGCGTGACGAGGTTCTCGATCCGCAGGAGGCCCGGCTTGTCCGCTGCGAGCGCCGTCTCCGCCTCGTCGAGGTGCTCCTCCGCGAGATCCCACATCCGCGTGATCACCGACAACGCCACCATCGCGAGCGCGACGACCAGGCAGGTGAGGATCGTCAGGTAGAGCCCCCACGCCGGCATCACCGCGCCGCCGTGCGCCGGTCCGTTGCCGAGCGGGAGATAGGGATGGACGCTCTTCGGCGAGGCCGCGATCGCGATCGTCAGTCCGGAGATGGCAAAGCCAGCGAGCGCGCCGACGCCGGCGATGAGAAAGATGCGCATCTTGTAGCCGATCGCGCCGAGCACGAGCGCGACCACGAGCGCGATGACGACGAGCCACCCGGCCCCGCTCGTCCCCGTCAGCGTCTTCGCGACGGCGATGCCGTGCACGCGCGCGACGCGCAGCCACGGCGTGAAGAGCGAGACGAGCGAAACGCCGGAGACGGCTGCGCTCGTACTGATGAGCCGCTGGCCGAGCAGCTTGAGCTTGTCCGCCCGCTGCTCCCAGCCCTCGAGGCCGGCCTCGAGGGCGGCGAGGTCGTGCTGGCCGCTGCCGTTCGTGCTCATGTCCCGCTTCCTGCTTCGACGGGCTCCGAGAACTTCGACTGATGACCGACGAGCTCGTCCGAGAAGTGGCACGCCGCTGCGTGGTCGCTGCTCTCCGTCCCGCGCAGTGCGGGAACTTCCTCGCGGCACCGCGGACGCCCTTGCGTCAGGAAGCAGCGTGGATGGAACGCGCAACCGGGCGGCCGGTTGATGAGCGACGGCGGCGAGCCGGGGATCGGACGCAGCCACTCCTCGTCCTCGGTCAGCTTCGGCAGGCTGTCGAGGAGGCCGACGGTGTACGGATGCCGCGGCGCCCGGAAGATCGTGTGCACGTCTCCGGACTCGACGATGCGGCCCGCGTACATGACGAGGACGCGGTCGCACATCTCGGCGACGATGCCGAGGTCGTGCGTGATGAGAATCGTCGCGGCCTGCGTCTCGACCTGCACGGTCTTCAGCACCTCGAGCACCTGCGCCTGGATCGTCACGTCGAGCGCCGTCGTCGGCTCGTCGGCGATCAAGAGCGACGGCGAGTTCGCGATCGCCATCGCGATCATCGCGCGCTGGCGCATGCCGCCCGAGAACTCGTGCGGATACTGATTGACGCGCACGTCGGGGTTCGGCACGCCGACGAGTCGGAGCAGCTCGACCACGCGCTTGTCCACCTTGTCGTCCGGCTCCTTCGGATAGTGCGTCTTGATCGCCTCGCCGAGCTGAAAGCCGATCTTCAGCACCGGGTTGAGCGAGGTCATCGGGTCCTGGAAGACCATCGCGACCTCGTCCCCGCGGAACTCGCGCAGCTGCTTCGTGCTCATCTTGAGGAGATCCTCGCCCTGGAACATCGCGGTACCGCTGACGATCCGGCCCGGCGGCTGCGGGATGAGCCCGAGCAGGGCCATCGTGCTGACGCTCTTCCCCGAGCCCGATTCGCCGACGATGCCGAGCGTCTCGCCGGGGAGCACGTCGTAGGAGACCCCGTCGACGGCGTGGACGACGCCGTCCTCGGTGCGGAACTCGACCGCGAGATCGCGGATGGAGAGAAGCGGCTCCGCCATCTACGCGCGGACTCTTCGCTGCTGGGGATCGAGTGCGTCGCGCAGACCGTCGCCCACGAAGTTGACGCAGACGACGATGAGGACGAGCACGAGGCCGGGGATGACCGTTATCCACCACTTCTGCGGGAACTGCTGACCCTCGAACACGAGCTTGCCGAGCGACGGAGTCGGGTCGGCGATGCCTTCGCCGAGGAACGACAGGAACGCCTCGATGAGGATTGCATCCGCGACCGCGAGCGTTCCGTTGACGACGATCGGTCCGAGCGTGTTGGGAAGCATGTGCCGGAACATGATTCGGAAGTCGCCGGCGCCGACCGCCTTCGCCGCCTCGACGTACTCCTTTTCGCGCAGCGACAGGAAGACACCGCGGACGATGCGGGCGATTGGCGACCAGAAGAAGCCGGCGAGGATGAAGACGATCGTCCACACGCTGCCCGAGCGCCCGAGCATCGCTGCCACCGTCAGCAGCACGACGAGCACCGGCAACGTGAGGATGAGGTCGGTGACGCGCATGATCACGTTGTCGACCCAGCCGCGGTAGTAGCCGGCGATCGCTCCGACGAACAGCCCGAAGAGCGTCGAGACGCCGGCGACGGTGAGACCGACCTGCTCCGACGTCCGGATGCCGTAGATGACGCGACTGAGGGAGTCGCGGCCGATCTCGTCCGTGCCGAAGATGTGGTGGCCGACGGTCGTCGGCGGGTGGAGGACGTTCGTCAGGTCGATCTGGTCGAACGAGTACGGCGCGACGAAGTTCGCAAGCGCGCCGGCGCCGAAGATGATGATGATGCCGACGAGACCGATCATCGCGAGGCGGTGGCGGAGGAAGCGGCGCCGCGCATAGGACCATTGGCTGCGGACCGTGACGTCCATGCCCTCGGCCGAGACGTCGACGGGGACGGCGACCGCCCGGCCGTCGATGATCGCGGGCGGCACGCCGACTTCGAGCGAAGGCTCAGTCATAGCGAATCCTCGGGTCGAGAACGCCGTACAGGATGTCGGCAACGAGGTTGAAGATGATGACGGTGATCGCGACGACCATGACGTAGGCCATCACCGAGTAGATGTCGTTCTGCTGCAGACGCTGGATGAAGAAGAACCCCATGCCATCGAGCGTGAAGACCGTCTCGGTGACGATGGCGCCGCCGAGCAGCGCGCCGAACTGAAGGGCGGTCACCGTCGTGATCGGGATGAGCGCGTTTCGGACGACGTGCCGAAAGATCACGACGCGCTCCGACACGCCCTTCGCACGGGCTGTGCGCACGTAATCGCTGTTGATCACGTCCAGCATCGTCGCGCGCATGTATCTGCTGTACAGCGCGAAGCTGACGACAGTGAGGGTGACCACAGGCAGCGCGATGTGCTGCAGCCGGTCGAGCGACCATGTCGAGCTCGTGACGCCGCTGTTCAGGCCCGACGTGTAGAAGATCCGCACGTGCCAATGCAGGTAGATGTCGGTGAACGCGATCTGGAGCATGAGCGCGAGCCAGAACGTCGGCATCGCATACCCCAGGAAGCTCAACGATGTGAAGGTGTAGTCGAAGACCGAGTACTGGCGGATCGCCGAGTAGATTCCGACGGCGACGCCGAGCACGAGCGCGATCAACTGCGCGAGCAGGACGATCTGCAGCGTGTGCTCGATCGCGACGGAGAGGTACGGCCAGATCGGCTGCGACGTCAGGAGCGAGACACCGAGCTTGTGCACGAAGACATCCTGCAGCCAGTACCAGTAGCGAATGGGCAGAGACTGGTCGAGGTGGTAGACGTGCGCCAGGTGCTTCAGGACGACCGGATTGTTGTCCCGAGGGTTCGCCCGGAGGTTCGCGAGCGGGTCGCCGGCCTTCGTGAGGAACGTGAAGCTGAGGAAGCTCGTCGCGAGGAGGACGGGGATGCTGTAGAGGATGCGCCGCGCGATGTAGGTGAGCATTGTTCGCCTCTTTTTCGACCTGGGCCCCGGCCGCCCTGCGGCGGCCGAGGCCCAGATTCCTGCGAAGTGCGGGGTAGTCTAACCCGCCTTCTCAGCCGTTACTACGACGACCAGTGCCAGTCCTCGATGTTCCAGAACGGGCCGTAGGTCGTGGGGTTGTTGACCATCCCGAGCAGGGCGGTCTTGTAGATCAGCGGCGCGGGCCTCTGATAGAGAGGCAGCACCGGGACGCTCGACGCCATGAGCGCGTCCGCCTGCTGGAAGTCGGCGGCACGCTTCGCGGGATCGAGCTCGCCGTCGCCGGCGGTGAACAGCTTGTCGACCTTGTTGCTGCAGTAACCGGTCCAGTTGCCGTCGGCCTTGCAGCCGTACAACGAGGTCCAGTCACCCGGGTCGCCGCTGGTGATCTCCGCGAACTCGGCGATGTCGAACCCGCCGGACGGGAGGCCAGACGAGCCGAAGATGACGTTCGGCGGCAGCGGATTATCGGTGATCTGGATGCCGATCGACTTCAGCTCGGCCTTCGCGATCGCCTCGGACGTCGCACGCGGTGCGTTACCGGACGTCCACGACCACGTGACCTTCGCCGGCAGGCCGTGGCAGGTCCAGATGCTCGTGTTGCTCGGACTGACCGAGGTGGGACCACCCGTGCAGTTCTTCGCCAGCAACGCCAGCGCCTTCTGCGGGTTGAAGTTCCACTTCGCGTAGTCCGCCTTGTACGGGCCCTCCGTCTGGTAGTAGACGGCGTTGTCCATCGGCTTGAGGCCGCTGGCGAGGGAACCGTAGATCGTGTTGATGATCGACTGGCGGTCGATCCCCATCGCGATCGACTGGCGGAACCACGGAGCACGCAGCAGCGCGTTCGTCGCTCCCTTGTTCACGCTCGAGGCTGCGGGCGCGTTGCCCTCACGGAACTCGAGGTGCTCGAAGTAGTAACCGGGGATCTGGTTGAACGTGATCCCAGGGGTTCCCTTGAGCGGCTGCAGGTAGAGGCCGAACGTCGGCTGGATCGCGTCGACCTCGCCGCCGCGCATTGCCTCTTCCTCCGAGTTGGTGTCGGAGATGATCTTGAAGTCGATCTCGTGGATCTTCGCCTTGCTGCCGGCCCAGTCCGGGTTGGCGATCAGCGTCGAGCCCTGGCCCTTGGTGTAGTTCGAGAGGTAGTACGGGCCATCCGAGACCGGCTTGCCGTCCGAACCGCAGATGCAGTTCGTCCAGATCTTGTTGAAGTCCATCCCCTTGAGGGCGAAGGACGGATACAGACCGGAGAAGAGGCTCTGCCAGTTCGCGTACGGGCCGCACGGAGCATCAGCGGTGCACTTGGTCGTCTTCCAGTAGAAGGTGACCTGATGCGTGCCCTTGTGCGTGAAGTGCGTCGTATTGATCTGGTTGTAGCCGGTGGTCGCGACCGCGTTGGTGCTCGGGTCGTCGATCTTCTGCACCGTGTACACGAAGTCCTGGTAGGTGACCGGGACCTTCTTGCCGCCCCAGTACCAGTACGCGTTCGGCTTGATCGTGTACGACAGCGTCGTCTTCGTCGCCGAGGCGGCGCTGACGAGGTCCTTCACCCAGAGACCCTTCTGGTTCTGCAAGAAGGCGCCATGCAGCGCCTCGATGTTGCCCATGTTCCCGGCCCACAGCTCGTTGCAGCAGCTGAGGACGGTGTTGAACCCGTCGATGTCCTGCTCGGCGCCGAACACCACGACGTTCGCGGCCTTGCGGCCCGCCGTCGTCCTCGGCACCTGCGCCCACGCCTGGGCGAAGGGTGCAGCGGCGGGCGTGCCGAGTGACACGCTGGCCGACGCGGCCCCGTTGGTCTTCGCGGACGCGGACGCAGCCAGCAAAAGCACGGCTGCTGCCGCTCCCACGAGGAGCCAGAGGCGTCTGTGCATCGAATTTCCCTCCGTTTGGTTCGGCGCCGGGAGCTGAATCTCTGGCCGGCGGCGCCTGCTCCGCTCCCACGCCCCATCGCAGGGGCGTCCCGTCACGTCGTGAGACGACGGCGCGGTAGCTTAGTTAGAAGCTGGGCGAAAGGCTAGAGCGCCAGGACCGGGCCGACCCGGAGGGTGCTCGCCGCCGGGAGCTTCCGCTCCATGGCCAGGATGTGCTGGTCGACGATGTCCTGCTGGAGGCTCGGCGGGGTGACGGCCTGCGTTGCCGTCCGGGCCGGCCGGTTCGGGGAGCGGAGCGCGTGCCCGAGCGCGAGCGACGAGGCTGCGGCGACGAGCACCGCGGCGGCTGCGGCCGCGATCTGGAGCCCCGGCCGGCGGCGGCGGGCCGGCAGCGCCACGGCGCCCCCGGGCTGCTCGAGCGGAGCCATCCGGAGCCGGGTGGAGATGGCCGAGACCTCGAGGGCGTACGCCGTGCAGGCGTCGCACTCGCGCAGGTGCGCGGCGAGGCGCGCCGAGCCGAATTCCGACAGCTCTCCGTCGAGCCGGGCGGAGACGGCCTCACGCGCCCGTTGGCAGTCAGATGGCGGCACGGGCGTGAGCATCGTTTCCTTCTGTCCTTTCAGACGACCCCGAGACCAAAGAGTTAGAAGCCTCACGTTAGTCCCGCGCGCACCTCCTGCGCGATCACGGTCGGCAGGTCTGCGACGAGCGCCGCGCGCTGCCGAGCCGTCAGCCGCTTCCGGAGGGCGTCCCCGAGCAATTTCGGGCTGCAGGCCCGGGCCTGGAAGTCGGAGAAGTCCTCGCGCAGGGTCATGTAATAGAGGTCCGCCGGATACGCGGCGACGGTCGCGCCCGTGTGGGCGAGGA
>JBOGZQ010000122.1:0-18788 GCA_050697375.1 Gaiellaceae bacterium
GCGTAGGCGCCCGCGATGTCCGCCGGATCGAGGTGGATGTTGAGCCGGCGCTCGCCGGCCTCCGACTCACCGGTCTCCCGGAACTCGTCCTCGTCCACGCGGCCACGATACTAGAGCCGCCATGGACACCGTCCACCGCCTCCGCCAGGTCGAGAAGCTCCTCGTCGCCGCCGCAGCGACGCTCGGGCTCGGAACCGTCGGCTTCCGCCTGATCCTGCACGAGTCGTGGTTCCAGTCGTTCTACCGCGCCGTCATCACCGCCACCCTGACCGGGCTCGACTCGGTGCCGCCGTCCGACGGGGCGCGTGCGCTCTCGATCGTGATGGTGATCGCCGGTCTGACGATCATCGCCTACGCCGGCGCGGTTATCGTCGAGGCGATCGCGGGCGGCGTCTTCAGCGGTGTCGTCGCCGAACGGCGAAGGGAGCGAGCAATCCAGAACCTGGGCGCGCACTACATCATCTGCGGCTACGGCCGTGTCGGCCAGCGCGTGGCCGAGGAGTTCCGCGCAACCGGCGCCGAATTCGTCGTGCTCGACGTCAGCCCGGAGATGATGGTGATCGCGCGCGAGCGCGGCGACCTTTTCATCGAGGGGAACGCGACCGAGGACGAGGATCTCGAGCAAGCCGGGCTCCGGACGGCGAAGGGCCTCGTCGTCGCCTCGGACTCGGACGCCGACAACCTGTACGTCGTCCTCTCGGCGCGCGCGCTCAGGCCCGATCTGCAGATCGTCGCGCGCGGCTCCGACGAGGACGCGGCGAAGAAGCTCAAGCTTGCCGGCGCCGACCGAGTCGTCCTTCCGTACACGAGCGCGGGCCGCACGATGGCCAACCTCGTCCTGCGCCCGCAGGTGACCGAGTTCCTCGATGCGGTTACGGCGGCGACCGGGCCGGACTTGCACATGGCGGAGATCGAGGTGCACCGCACCTGCGTCCAGGCCGGCAAGACGATCCGCGACATCCGCGTCCGGCGCGAGACCGGCGCGATCATCGTCGCGCTGCGCAGGCACGACGGCACGTTCGAGACGACGCCGGAGCCGGACGAGACGATCGAGCCGGGCGTCGTCATCGTCGGTGTCGGCGCCACCGAGGAGCTCCAGAAGCTCGAGGATCTCTTCGCCGTTGGCGGCTGACCCCGTCAACAGCCTGGCCGAGGCGCTCGGGCCGGACATCGAGCTCGAGCGGCCGGGCGAGGCCGCCCACGGCGACTACGCGACGAACGCGGCGCTGAAGCTCGCCGGCGCACGACGGCAGCCGCCGCGCGAGATCGCACAGGAGCTCGCAACGCAGGCGGAGGCGCTCGAGCACGTCGAGCGTGCCGAGATCGCCGGGCCGGGCTTTGTCAACCTCTTCCTTGCCGACGCGTGGTTCGCCGACGCGCTCGCATCGATCCTCGGCGACGAGGCGTGGCCGAAGACCGGAACGAGGATCCAGGTCGAGATGGTGTCGGCCAACCCGACTGGGCCGCTGCACGTCGCGCACGCGCGCAACGGCGCATACGGCGACTCGGTCGCGCGGCTGCTCGAGTTCAGCGGCAACGAGGTGAGTCGCGAGTACTACTACAACGACTCCGGTGGGCAGATGGACCGCTTCCGCGCGTCCGTCGACGCGGTGCGGCGTGGGGAGAAGCCGCCGCCGGACGGCTACCAGGGGGACTACATCCGCGACCTCGCTGCGAAGCCCGGCGACCCGGTGCCGGAGATGCTCCACCGCATCGAGGCGTCGCTCGAGCGCTTCCGCATCCACTTCGACTCGTGGGAGCGGCAGAGCGCCCTCGAGCAGCGATTGCCGGAGCTGCTGCCGAAGCTCGACACGTACGAACACGACGGCGCGCTGTGGGCGCGCTCGTCCGCGTATGGCGACGAGGAGGACCGGGTGCTGCTGCGTTCGGGCGACCGCTCGCCGACGTATCGCGCCGCCGACGTCGCGTATCTCGTCGACAAGTTGGAGCGCGGATACGACCGCGCGATCTATGTCCTCGGCGCCGACCATCACGGCACGCGCAACTGGTACGCGGCGGTCGCGCGCATGCTCGACTACGACCCGGGCCGCGTCGAGGTGCTGCTGTACCAGCTCGTGCACCTGTCGAAGGGCGGGGAGCAGACGCGCATGTCGAAGCGCCGCGGCGACGTGGTGTTCCTCGACGAGTTCCTCGACGAGATCGGCGTCGACGCGGCTCGCTGGTATCTCGTCAACCGTGGCCCGGACCAGACGATCGAGATCGACGTCGACCTCGCCGCGGAGCGGTCGCAGAAGAACCCGGTCTACTACGTCCAGTACGCGCACGCGCGCATCGCCGGCATCCTCCGCAACGCCGGCAAAGCGCGGATCGACGTGAAGCCGTCACAGCCGCTCGCGCCGGAGGAGCGCGATCTCGTGAAGCGGCTCGCCGAGTTCCCCGCGGTCGTGCGCGAGGCGACGGAGCGGCGCGGCCCGCAGGGTATCCCCGCTTACGCGATTCGCGTCGCCGACGACTTCCATCGCTTCTATCACGAGCATCGCGTCCTCGAGAGCGAGCAGGAGGCGTTCCGCCTCGCGCTCTGCCGTGCGACGCAGTCGGTGATCGCCCGCTGCCTCGACCTCGTCGGCGTCGAGGCACCTGACAGGATGTGACGTCGTGAGCGCCAGGCAAGCGCCAGACCGAAACATCGCGCTGGAGCTCGTCCGTGTCACCGAGGCGGGCGCGATGGCCGCTGCCCGCTGGATCGGCCGCGGCGACAAGGAGGCGGCCGACAAGGCTGCGGTCGACGCGATGCGCTACGTCCTCGACAGCGTCGCGATGCGCGGCATCGTCGTCATCGGCGAGGGGGAGAAGGACGAGGCGCCGATGCTCTACAACGGCGAGCAGGTCGGGAGCGGGGAGGGCGCGGAGGTCGACGTCGCCGTCGACCCGCTCGAGGGAACACGGCTGACGGCATTCGGCCAGCCGAACGCGATCTGCGTCATCGCCGTCGCCGAGCGCGGAACGATGCTGTTCCCCGGCGCCGCCGTCTACATGGAGAAGATCGCGGTCGGGCCGGCCGCGATCGGCGCGATCGACATCCGCCGCAGCCCGACCGAGAACGTGCGCGCGGTCGCGGACGCGCTCGGAAAAACGCCGCGCGAGGTGGACGTCGTCGTGCTCGAGCGGGAGCGGCACGAGCACCTGATCGAGGAGCTGCGCGAAGCCGGCGCGCGCGTGCGGCTCATCCGCGACGGCGACGTCGCGCCGTCGATCGCGGCCGCGCAGCCCGGCACGGGCGTCGACATGCTCTACGGCATCGGCGGCACGCCGGAGGGCGTCATCTCCGCCGCCGCGCTCAAGTGCGTCGGCGGCGGCATCCAGGGACGGCTGTGGCCGCGGAACGAGGACGAGCGCAAGCAGCTCGTCGCGGCCGATCTCGATCCCGAGCGCGTGCTGTACACCGACGACCTCGTCTCCGGCGAGGACGTCTTCGTCGCCGCCACCGGCGTCACGACCGGCGCACTCCTCCGCGGCGTGCAGTACACGCCCGGCGGAGCGACCACTGACTCGATCGTCATGCGCTCGCGCTCGGGCACCGTCCGGCGCGTCGTCGCGCAGCAGTCGCTCGCGAAGCTCTCAGCTCTGACGGGCTTCGAGTACACGTAACGTCTCGAGCTCGCGCGGCAACGCGATCTCCGGCTCGGCGAGCTCCGGGTGCCAGCGCTTCTCCCACTCGACCGTCAGCCAACCGTCGTAGCCGGCAGCGGCGAGGAGGGCGACGCTCTCGCGCACCGGGACGTCGCCGTCGCCAAGCGGGACGAGTGCGCCGTCCGCACGCGCATCCTTCACGTGCACGAGCCGGATATGCGCGCCGAGCGCGCCGATGACCTCCTCCGGCGATTCGCCCATCCGGTGCGGATGATGGAGATCCCAGACCGCACCGAACGCTTGATCGTCGACCAGGTCGAGCAGCCGGCCGACCAGCTTGGCGCTCGCGAAGGCATCGTGCGTCTCGAGCGCGATCGCGACGTCGAGCTCGTGCGCACGGGCGAGCGGACCTTGGAGACGGCGCGCGATTCCGTCGAGGTCGCCTGCCTCGCCGCCGAACACGCGAACGAGCGGTGACCTCCAATCCGTTGCGAGCGCGAGCGCCGCGGGCAGCTCGCGGTCGAACGGCTGCGCGAGCTCGATCGACGTGTCGAGACAGACGAGTGGAACGTCGCTTTGCTCGAGCACGCGCCGTGCATCGATATCCACGGCGAGCGGGTCGAGCGGCTCGCCGTCGAGCAGCCTGAGCTCGAGACCGTCGTAGCCGTATTCAGCGACGGCGGCCAGCGTCCGCGCGAGCGTCCAGCCGGGCGCGGCGAGATTCGAGAACGCGACGTGCGTCAGAGCGTTACGACCCCGGAGCGCAGGTCGCCCAGCAGCGCGGCGTACGTATCACGGTCGACGGGCAGCGGAACCGCCTCGCCGGTGTGCGTCGAAAGGACGATCGCGTTCGCCAGCTCCAGCGACGAGAGGGCGCTTCGCGCAGGCACGCGCGGCTCGGTCCCATTGCGCAAAGCGGCTGCGAAATCCGCGTGCACGTCGACGTGGTCCCCTCGCCCGGCAGGAAGGTCGACGCTCTCCGACACGCGACCGGGTGCGTCGAACATCCCTGTTGCCGTTCGGAGGTGCTCGGACACCGCCGGCTCGAACCGCTCGAAGGCAATCGTCTCGCCGACGATCTCGATGCGTCCGCGGTCGCCGACGAGCTCGATGCGCTGCACGCCCGGCTCCGTCGTCGACACGACGAGCGTGCCGACGGCGCCGCTCGCGTACTCGAGAAGGGCGATCGCCGTGTCCTCCGTCTCCATCGGCTGCGACCGCCGCCACGCCTTGCCCCACGCCGTCGCCGGCTGCCCGGCGAGATGGCAGAGGAGGTCGAGGGTGTGCGGCGCCTGGTTCATGAGGACGCCGCCGCCCTCGCCTTCCCACGTCCCGCGCCACGCGGCGGTTGCGTAGTACGCGTTCGGGCGGTAGAGCGGGTCGACGATCGACGTGCGGATGAGCTCTCCCAGCCGGCCCTCGGAGATCAGCGTGTGTGCGGCGGCGATGACGGGACGGAAGCGCTGCTGGAAGCAGACGCCGAGCAACCGACCCGTGCGGTCCGCCGCGTCGATCATTGCGTCCGCCTCGCGCACCTCGACGGCAAGCGGCTTCTCGACGAGGACGTGCGCGCCCGCATCGAGGGCGGCGATCGTCAGTGCCGGATGGGAGGGATGCGGCGTGCAGACGACGACGACGTCCAGGGAGAGCGCGAGCAGATCGCGATGGTCGAGGAACCACGGGCAGCCCGCCGCGTCCGCGAGCGGCGCGACTTCCTCTTCGACCAGTGCGCTGATGCCGGCGAGCTCGACGTCGTCGACCGCCGCGATCGCCTCCAGGTGCGTGGGCGCGACGACGCCGGCCCCGATCACGCCGTAGCGGAGCGTCACGCGCCGAGCTCCCGCAGCGCGGCGACGCAGTCGCGCGTCGCGAGCTCGCCGCTGCCGCCGCGCTGGTAGTGCGTCTCGAACGAGAGGTAGCCGTCGTACCCCGTCTCGCCGAGGTAGCGGAGGAGCTCCGCAAAGTCGACGATCCCGTCGCCGATGCGCGTCCATTCCTGTGCCCCGGTGACGTCCTTCACGTGCACGTGCGCGACGCGGTCGCGGATGTCCTCGAGCCCGCCGAGCCCCGTGAACGCCGCCGGGTCGAGCATCGCCGCGTTGCCTGGGTCCCAGATGAGACGCAGGTGCGGCGAGGCGGCGGCGTCGAGCGCGGCGCGCGCCTCCGCGCTCGTTGCGACGTTGCACTCGTGCTCGTTCTCGAGCGCGAGGATCAGGCCGGCGGCGTGCGCGCGCTCGGCCGCTTCCCGCAACACGGGGCCGGCAGCGGCAATCGCGGCGGGAGGATCGTCCTCGCGCCAGTACGCGAACGCGCGGACGATCGGCGCCCCGAGGACGCGCGCCGCCTCCAATGCTCCCTCGAGCACCGCGTCTTGCGGCTCGCCGCGGTCGCACTTGAGAAACGGCGACGCGATCGCGCTCACCGTGAACCCGCGCCGGTCGAGCGTCGCCCGGGCCTCCTCGAGGTCCCGATCGAGAAAGCGAAGCTCGACGGCGTCGATCGCGAGCTCCTCGAGGACGTCGAGTGCCCGGTCGAGGTTCGGGTCGATCTCGTCGGATATGACGCTCAGGCGCACGATCGTGCTCGCATCAGCCCTGTGGATCGGGTGGCCGTCCCTCGCGCATGCAGACCGCTACAGGCTGCCGAGCCGTGCTTCGAGCGGCTCGTCCGCCTTCCACGCAGGGCCGGACTGGCGAATCAGGACGTGGAACAGGCTCAGACGGCGACCGCCTCGCGCTCCATCTCGGGCGCGTACAGCCCCGAGCGTGCTGCGCTGTTCATCTTGGCCCGGTGGTAGTAGGCACGCTGGCCGGCCTCGACGTTCTCGGGCTTGCCGCCCCATGCCTTCAATGACGGCGCCTGGAGCGCGCGGCCGTACGAGAACGACAGCTGCCACGGATGCGGGCCGCGGGCGTTCATCGCGTTCAGGTGCGCGGTCGCGTCCTCGTCCGACTGGCCGCCGGAGAGGAAGACGATGCCGGGCACGGCAGCGGGGACGTGCTTGTAATACGCGTGCAGGCTCTCCTCGGCGACCTCGTCCACGCCGGCGCGGTTCGACGCCTCGTAGCCCGACAGCACCATGTTCGGCTTGAGCAGGGACCCTTCGAGGTCGACGCGCTGGTCGAACAGCTCCGTGTAGAGCGCGTCGAGGACGCGAGACGTCACGTGCTCGCTCCGCTGGATCGTGTGCGTGCCGTCCTGAAGGACTTCCGGCTCGACGATCGGCACGATGCCCGCCTCCTGGCAAAGCGCGGCGTACCGCGCGAGCGCGTGCGCGTTCGTCCAGATGCAGTAGTCGCTCGGCAGCGAGTCCGTGATCGAGTAGGTCGCGCGCCATTTCGCGAAGCGCGCGCCGAGCCTCCGGTACTCCTCGAGACGCGCCCGCAGGCCGTCGAGGCCCTCGGTGACGGTCTCGCCCTCGGCGAGGGCGAGCGGCTTCGCGCCCTCGTCGACCTTGATCCCGGGGATGATCCCCCTCGACTCGAGCAGCTGCGGGAACGGCGTCCCGTCGTGCCCGCTCTGTCGGATCGTCTCGTCGTAGAGGATGACGCCGCTGATGAACTCCTCGACGCCGGGCGTCGTGAAGAGCATGTCGCGATACGCCTGCCGGTGCTCCTCCGTGTTCTCGATGCCGATCGAGTCGAATCGCTTCTTGATCGTGCCGGTGCTCTCGTCGGCGGCGAGGATGCCCTTGCCTTCCGCGACCAGCGCCGTCGCCGTCTCGTGCAGCTCGTTGTGGGCCATGCGTGTCTCTCCCGTTCGGATGTCCTCCGAAACGGTATAGCCCGCGGGCCCGGCCCGAATCGGGGTTCTCCGGGTAGCAGCCGCCGAACCCCCCCGGCGGCTGCCGTCCCGGTTACCCGTCTCCGCTACTCCACGTCTGCGGTCACGTCCATTGAGATGCCGGCAAGGGCGAAATCTTGCGGGGCTAGAATCGCCCGAGCGCGGGAGTAGCTCAGTTGGTAGAGCGTCGGCTTCCCAAGCCGTAGGTCGCGGGTTCGAGCCCCGTCTCCCGCTTCAGAGCCAGCGCTTCCAGCGGAAGAAGCCGAGCATGCCGACGACGAGCACGACGAACGTGCCGAGGAGCGACCAGAACGCGGTTGTGCTCCCGTACCCCGGAAAGGTCACGTTCATCCCGAAGAGCCCGGTGAGGAACGTCAGCGGCAGGACGATGACGGAGAAGATCGTGAGGACGTACAGGATGTCGTTCTGCTGGTGCGAGATGAGCGACTCGTTCGTGTCCTCGAGCGCCTCGACCACCTCCTTGTAATTGTCGAGCATGTCCCAGATGCGTTCGCTCGCGTCGACGATGTCGTCGAAGTAGAGCTCGAGCTCCTCGGGCAGGAATCGCTCGACGCCGCGCTCCAGCTGGCGGAGCGTCGGCCGCTGCGGCTTGATGATCTTGCGGTACGAGATGATCTCCTGCTTGACCTTGTGGATGTCGCGCACGAGGTCCTTCGCGCGAATGCCGATGTCGTCGATCGACTCGTCGATCTGCTCGAGCTTGTAGCCGATCTTGTCGACGATCGGGAAGCAGTAGTCGTAGAGGTCGTCGAGCACCTCGTAGAAGAGACGGCCCGACCCGCGCGCGAACAAGCTGGTGCGCAGGGCCTCGTTCTCGTAGACGCGGCGGAAGAGCAGCGTCACCGGCCGCAGCTCCACCGCGGGGAATGTGACGAGGTAGTCGGCGCCGAGGAAGACGTCGAGCTCGCCCGCGTTCAGCCGGCCGATCGTCTTGTCGTAGACGGGGAAGTGGAGGACGGCGAAGAGATAGCTCGACTCCTCCTCCGTGTAGACGTCGACCTTCGGCCGCTGGCGGCGCGAGAGGACGTCCTCGATGTCGAGCGGATGCCAGTTGAAGCGCTGGGCGAGTGCCTGCGCCACGTCGTACGTCGGCTTGTCCCAGTGGATCCAGGTCAGCCCTTCGCCCTGGACCTCGGTGATGCTCGGGCGGGTGTCGACCTCAGGGGCGGCGACAGGACGCCGGACGCGGCCGGGGATGCGAGGCAGGCTCGGCATCGGTACTGAGGGGGTCTCCGGTCGCGGCGAGCGGCATGTGCCCAGTGTAACCCGGTCGTAAAGCGAGATTCCGCTCTCAGGCGATCCTCAGTTTTCGTTGCTCTCATGTCCGATATGACGGACGTGGCGATCTCGAGCAGTCGGCCAGAGGCCCAGGTCGGGCCGCACGGCCGCCGGGCGATCGGCCTCGCCGTCCTCTGGACCGTCGTGCTCGGCAACGGCGCCGCGATCTTCTGGCTCTGGGCGCACGGAGGCAATCTCGACAATAAGACGACGGGCGAGGCGCTCACGAGCGTCGCGCGCATCACCGGCCTCCTCAGCGCGTACCTCGCGCTCATCCAGGTCGTCCTCCTCGCCCGGCTGCCCGTGCTGGAGCGGCTCGTCGGCTTCGACCGTCTCACCGTGTGGCACCGGTGGAACGGCCACGCGACGATCGATCTCGTCGTCGCGCACGTCTTCTTCAGCATCTGGGGCTACGCGTTGATGGACAAGTTCTCGATCGGCAAGGAGATCTCGACGATGATCTGGGGCGGGATCTATCCGGGGATGATCGTCGCCACGATCGGGACCGGCCTGCTGATCGCGGTGGTCGCGACGTCGTACGTGATCGTGCAGCGCCGGCTCCGCTACGAGTGGTGGTACGCGGTGCACCTGCTCGCGTATGCCGGAATTGCACTCGCGTGGTTCCACCAGATTCCGACCGGCAACGAGCTCGTGCTCGACACCGTCGCAGCCGACTACTGGCGCGCGCTCTACCTCGCGACGCTCGCGCTCATCGTCTTCTTCCGCGTCGTCGTTCCGATCGTCAACGCGTTCCGCTTCCGCATGCGCGTCGCCGAGGTCGTGACGGAGGGGCCGGGCGTCGTCTCGATCCGGATCGCCGGCCTGCGGCTCGACCGGCTGCACGCACGCCCGGGCCAGTTCTTCCAATGGCGCTTCCTCAACCGCTGGTGGACCGCCCATCCCTTCTCGCTGTCCGAGGCGCCGGACGGGAGCTCGTTCCGCATCACCGTCAAGGCGCTCGGCGACGACAGCGCCGCACTCTCCCGCGTCCCGATCGGGACGCGCGTCATCGCGGAAGGTCCGTTCGGTGTCTTCACCGACGCGATGCGCCGCGGCCGGAAGCGGCTGCTCATCGCCGGCGGCATCGGCATCACGCCGGTGCGCGCGCTCGTCGAGCATCTCGCGGACGACGTCGTCGTCTACCGCGCGATTCGCGCGGACGAGCTCGTTCTCCGCGGCGAGCTCGACGCGCTTGGCGTCGACGTGCACTACGTCGTCGGCGATCATGGCGTGCCCGGCGGCGACCGGCTTCTGTCGCCCGAGCATCTGATCGAGCTCGTCCCCGACCTCGCCGACCGCGACGTCTACGTCTGCGGGCCTCCCGGCATGATCGACTTCGCCGTCAAGAACGTCCGCGCCGCGGGCGTCCACCGGCGCCACATCCACGTCGAACGATTCGCGCTTTGAATGTTCTCCCGTACCAGGTACCGGTCTTTCGCGCAACGGAAGCAAGGGGCGAACGCCTGGTACCTGGTACGGGCGTAACCAGAAAGGAGAAGCACCGATGCTCGCTGCAATGACGGCCGCGGCCACGCTGGCGGCCACCCAGAAGAAGGTGGTGACGACGAAGACCGTCACCGGCCCCCAGGAGGTGGCCGACCGCTGGGGATACGTCGAGGTGACGCTCGTCGTCAAGAAGACGACGACGACGATCGGCACGCACAAGAAGGTGGCGCGGAAGATCACGGGCGTGAGCGTGCCGGTCTATCCGAACCACACCGACCGCTCCGTCTTCATCAACAGCCAGGCGATCCCGTGGCTGAAGCAGGAAGTGCTCCAGGCGCAGTTCAACCCGAACATCCAGATGGTCGGCGGCGCGACCGCGACGAGCGGCGCGTTCATGCAGTCGCTCCAGGCGGCGCTCCTCACGGCGAAGAGAATCTGATGCACCGCGTCGAGCACGTCATGGGGATGCCGATCGTCGTCGAGGTGCGTGACGGCGACGTCCCCGACGACGTGTTCGACTGGTTCCGCAGCGTCGACGAGACGTTCAGCCCGTACAAGGACGAGAGCGAGGTCAGCCGCATCCAGCGCGGCGAGCTCGCGCTCGGCGATGCGGCCGACGACGTCCGCGACGTCTACGCGCGGTGCGCCGAGCTGCGCGAGGAGACGTCGGGCTTCTTCGACGTGGATGCGGTCGGGCTCGACCCGTCCGGGTTCGTGAAGGGCTGGGCGGTCGAAGGTGCGGCCGCAATCCTCGACCGTGCCGGAGCTGACGAGTATGCGATCAACGCCGGCGGCGACATCCGGACGCGCGGTCACTGGCGCATCGGGATCCAGCACCCGCTGGAGCCGCAGGCGGTGGCGAAGGTGGTGGAGGGCGACGACCTCGCGGTCGCCACCTCCGGCGCCTACGAGCGCGGCGCCCACGTGCGCGACCCGCACAACGAGTACGCGCCGGCCGGAATCCTCTCCGTCACGATCACCGGCCCCGACCTCGGCACCGCGGACGCGTATGCCACGGCGGCGTTCGCGATGGGCGGGCACCGCGCGCCCAACTGGACGGCTCGGCTGCGCGGCTACGAGGCGATGACGATCCTCGCCGACGGGCGCGTGCTGACGACGCCTTCCTTTCCGTCCGTGTAGCGCGCTTTACGTTCGTCTGACGCAGCCTTAACCACTTGCCCGCATGCCGGGGGTACGACTGAACTCGTACGCATCCGCTCAGGCGACAAGGGGGACTACACATGTCAGCACACACACGGAAACGGCGGTGGCCGGCGGCGATCGTCATCGCGCTTGCCGCGATCGCGATCGGCGCAATCTTCGGAACTCCTCGGAACGGTGACGCCGCCGCGCAGGCAGCACCGGCCAACACCGCGACGCCGACGATCTCGGGCACGCCGCAGGAGTCGTCGACGCTCACGGCTTCGACCGGGACGTGGAGCAACAGCCCGACGAGCTACGCCTATTCGTGGGGCCGGTGCGACGCGAACGGCGACAACTGCGCCGCCATCTCCGGCGCGACCGCAAATACGTACTCCGCGCAGTCGGCCGATGTCGGCCACAGCCTCCGGGTGACGGTCACTGCGACGAATGCCGACGGTTCTGCCGATGCGACCTCTGCGCCGACGGCCGTCGTGTCGAGCGCGTCCGCGCCCGCGAACACGCAGGCTCCGACGATCTCGGGCACGACACAGGTGGGCTCGACGCTCACCGCGGCGAAGGGCACGTGGAACGGCAACCCGACCGGGTACGTGTATGCATGGAGCCGGTGCGACCAGACGGGCAGCAGCTGCGCCGACATCGGCGGAGCGACCGCGGCCACCTACAAGCTCGGGCTGGTGGACGCGAGCGAGACGCTGCGCGTCACGGTGACCGCCACGAACAGCGCCGGCTCGACGTCCGCCACGTCCGTGCCCACGGCGGTCGTCCAGTCTCCGCCGCCGACGACGACGAACGGCTGCCCGACGTCCGGTTCGGGAACGATCCAGGTTGGCGACGTCGCTCCGCCGGCGCGCCTCGTCATCGACCAGCAGTCGCTGACGCCGGGCCTCGTCACTCCCGGTGCGAAGACGCTCTCGTTGCGCGTCCACGTGAGTGCGTGCAGCGGACGCCCGGTTCAGGGCGCCCTCGTGTACGCGGCCGGCGTCCCGTACAACCAGTACAGCGTTCCGCCCGAGGGCACGACCGGATCGGACGGCAACGTCACGCTGACGTTGAACCAGCTGAGCGGCTTCCCGGCCGCACGCCACCAGGAACTGTTCGTCGTGTTCCTCCGCGCGCGCAAGTCGGGCGATCCGGTGACGGGCGGGATCTCGACCCGCCTGCTCGTGTCGTTCCGCGCATCGATCCACTAGGGCGGATCGAATGACCGCCGAGCCCGGCGCACCGCGCCGGGCTCGGGACTCGATGCGCTGCTATGCCGCGTCAGGTGCGATCAGCACGAGCTGTGGGAGATACGTGCGGTAGCGAGTCGCGTCTCTCGTCAACAGCGGCATCCTCTCGACGGCGGCGTGTGCGCCGATGTAGAAGTCGGGCAGCGGTGAGCGTCGCGTACCGCCGACGCGGCGGTACGCAAGGAAACACTTGCCGGCGAGGAATGCAGCGGGCCAGGGAAGCGGAAGGCGGACGAACGTCTCGGGTGGCACGGCCTCGTCGAGCTCTTCGATTCGTTCGAAGCCGATCGACACCTCGGCGTACACGATCGGGTTGATGGCGAGCCGGTTCGTGTTGGCGGCGGCCGCGAGCTCCGCCGATGACCACGCGCACCACTGCGGATCTTCGGTCAGGACGTCGAGCAGGACGTTTGAATCGACGAGGACGGTCCGCCTCGTCGCACTCACTCGCGGGTGAGCGCCATGATCTCGTCGGTCGACAAGCCGCTCGTCGCCCGCCCTCGGAGCCGCTCGACGATCGCGCCGCCGCGGCCGCGCGCCTCCTTGGCGCGGGTCAGACGAACGGCGTCGCCGTCACGAGCGAACTCGACCTCGGTGCCCGGGAGCAGACCGGTTTCTTGCCGCAGTTCGATCGGAATCGTCACTTGGCCTTTCGAGGTGATCCGCACGGTAAGAATCCTACCAGAGAAAGTCTTACAACCACGGTGCTACCTGAGCGCCCGTGGCGGAAGCGCTCCGAAGAGCGGTTCGGGGGTCGCGATGACGGCGTGGCCACTGTTCAAATCGCCATGGGCGAAACCGACATTTCGAGCGACTTCACCGGCCAGTGCGCCCGGCAGGATTCGAACCTGCGACCTCGCGCTCCGGAGGCGCGCGCTCTATCCCCTGAGCTACGGGCGCAACGAAACGGCAGTGTAGCCTCACGCGTCGTGGAAGTCGCTGCGCGCATCGTGACGCTCGAGCTCGCGGAGACGTTCGTCATCGCGCGCGAGTCGAGCGACGAGGAGCGCGTCGTCCAGGTGGAGATCACGCACAGCGGCGTGCGCGGGCATGGGGAGGCAGCGCCGATCGCTCGCTATCACGAGTCGGCGGAATCGGCGCTTGCGTATACCGAGGAGCACGCGGAGCTGCTCGGCGACGACCCGTTCGCAATCGAGGCGGTGATGGAGCGCCTGCCGGCGAAGGAGCTCGCCGCGCGTGCGGCGATCGACGCCGCACTCCACGATCTCCAGGGCAAGCTCGTGTCGCTGCCGGTCTGGCGTCTGCTCGGGCTTCGCCGCGACGGGCCGCCGACGAGCTGGACGATCTGGCTCGGCGATCCCGACGACATGGCGCGGCGCGCGGAGAAGGCGGCGCCGCGGTTCCAGCGTCTGAAGCTCAAGCTCGGCGCCCGCGACGGCCTCGACGTCGAGCGCGTACGCGCTGTGCGCGGCGTCACGGATCTCCCGTTGCAGGTCGACGTCAACGAGGCGTGGAGCCCGGACGAGGCGCTCGACGCGCTGCCGCAGCTAGCCGCACTCGGCGTCGAGTACTGCGAGCAGCCGCTCCCCGCGGGCGACGAGGGCGGCGCGCGCCTGAAGCGCGACTCCGCCGTTCCCATCTATGTCGACGAGGACTGCCACACCCTCGCCGACGTCGCCGCATGCGCGGAGCGCGCGCACGGAATCAACGTCAAGCTCGCGAAATCGGGCGGCATCCGCGAGGCGATGCGCATGGTGCACGCGGCGCGCGCGCTCGGCCTCGGCTGCATGCTCGGCTGCATGGTCGAGTCGGGCCTCGGAATCGCGGCAAGCGCGCACGTCGCGTCCTTGTTCGACCACGTCGACCTCGACGGCAACATCCTCATCGCGCACGATCCATGGCCGGGAGTCAGCTTCGTCGACGGCATCCAACGTCCGTCCGACGAGCCGGGACTGGGAGTCCATGCGGTACCTGCTCCTCGCTGAGGGCTTCTCCGCCGACCCGCACTACGGGAAGACGGCACGCGGCGTCATCCGCTATCGCCACGACGACGTCGCTGCGATCCTCGACTCGACGCGAGCGGGGGAGATCGACGAGGGCATCCCCGTCGTGAGATCCGTCGAGGACGCGCTCCAGTACCAGCCGACGACGGCGCTCGTCGGTGTAGCGACGCAGGGCGGCCGTTTCCCGCCGGCATGGATGGAGATCCTGCGCGACTGCATCGCCAACGGGATCGACGTCGAGAACGGGCTGCACGTGTTCCTCGCCGACGACTCCGAGCTGCGCGGTCTCGCGGACGCGAGCGGCGTCGAGCTGCGCGACCTGCGCCGGCCGCCGGCCGATCTCTCCACCGCGACGGGCGAGGTCTTCGACGTGCCGGGGACGATCGTCCTCACCGTCGGCTCCGACTGCGCAATCGGGAAGATGACCGTGTCGCTCGAGCTCGACCTCGAAGCGCGTCGCCGCGGCGAGCGCTCGCTGTTCGTGCCGACGGGGCAGACAGGCATCGCGATCGCGGGCTGGGGGATCGCCGTCGACGCCGTCGTCGCCGACTTCATCGCCGGCGCCGCCGAGCGCCTCGTCGTCGAGGGATCCCGGCGCGGGGGAGAGCTCCTCTGGGTCGAGGGGCAGGGCTCGCTCGTCCATCCCGTGTACTCGGGCGTGACGCTCGGCCTCTACCACGGGAGCGCGCCGCACCTGCTCGTCCTCTGCCACGAGTCGGGCCGCGACGAGGTCGAGGGTGCCGGCGGCGGCCCGCATCCGCTCCCGTCGCTGCGGGAGCTCGTCGAGCTACACGAGCGGACGGCGCTACCGAAGCGGCCCGCAAAGGTCGTCGCGGTCGCGCTCAACACGCGTGCGCTTGACGACGCCGCCGCGCGCTTAGCTGTCGCTGCGGCAGAGACCGAGACCGGCCTGCCGGCCGACGATCCCGTCCGGTTCGGCGCCGGGCGGCTCGTGGATGCTGTTTTGGCCACGAGAGGGTAGTCCGCACCGGCCGCGAAGATGGGCCGACCGGCCCATGGCGCCGGACATGGGCTGTCGCGAGTCTTTGCGGCGAGTTCCGGGTCGATCACGAAGGGTGAGATGACGAAGCTCCTCGTCGCGTTGTTGCTTTCCGCTGCGCTCCTCGGGAGCGTCGTCGGCGTGGCCGTGGGAGCCGGGCGGGATTCGACGCCGAGCCCGACCACTACCGCTACCACGACGAGCGTAACGACGACTGTGACTACCACTACCACCACCACGATTCCGGCATCGACGGTACCGCCGATCAACTACGGCGTCGCCGACGACAACGGCAAGTACGCCGACGACGGAGGCGCCTGGTTCGACTCGATGTTGAAGGGCGCGAACCTCACCGAGGTGCGCTGGACGCTCGCGTACAACGGCGACCCGAACACGATCACGGAGCTGCCGTTCATCCAGCGGGCGGCGCCGCAGGCGCAGAAGGACGGCGTGCACGTCGTGCTCGCGCTCTACGCGCGCCCGGCGAGTTCGCACGACCCCGTCGCGTTCTGCACGTGGGCGGCGAGGGTCGCGACCACGGTGCAGCAGTGGGGCATCAACGACTTCATCGTCTGGAACGAGCCGAACACCGCGCTCTACTGGTCGCCGCAGAATGCGAGCGCGGCGGCCGGGTACGAAGGCCTGCTCGCGACCTGCTACGACAGCATCCACGCCGCCGACGCGAACGCGCGCGTCATCGGCTTCGGCCTCTCGCCGCGTTCGAACGGGCCGACGCAAACGGCGCCGATTCCCTTCATCCTCGGCGTCGGCGCCGCCTACCGGGCATCGGGCCGGACGAAGCCGATCATGGACCAGATGTCGATCCACCCTTATCCGAACCCGAACCGTCCGACGGACGGGCCGGGGATCGGATACGCGAACACGAGCTTCTTCGGCGTGCCGAATCTCGACCGCGTGAAGCAGGCCGTGTACGACGCGTTCCACGGCACTGCGCAGCCGACGACGCTCAACGGGCTGACGTTCCGCATCGACGAGCTCGGCTGGCAGACGGACACGACGGCCTACTCGCAGTACTACCACCAGGAGAACGTCGCGGTCGTCAGCGAGGAGACGCAGGCGTCGTTCGTCCGGCAGGCGATCCAGCGGTACTTCGCCTGCGACCCGACCGTCACCGACGTCGAGTGGTTCCTGCTCGTCGACGAGCAGACGCGCGACGGGAGGGATCAGACCGGCAAGTACATCGGCGGCGGCTGGCAGAGCGGCCTCCTCACGGCCGGGGGCCAGGGTGTCTCCACCCCGAAGCCCGTCTACACCGAGGACGCGCCGCTGTTCGCGGCGGGCCGGAGCGCCTGCACGACCGGGATGATCACCTGGTCGCCGGGGAAGACGCAGCCCGCTGATCCTCCGAAGGCGAAGTCGAAGAAGCACAAGCCCAAGCCGAAGCCCAAGCCGAAGGCGAAGCACTAGACGACCCTTGACACGAACGCGTGTTCGCCCTACACTGGCGAACACATGTTCGTGAAGCTTCTCATCGTCGCCCTCGTAGCGGCGCTAGGCGTCGGCCTCGCCGCCCGCACCACCCATGGGGCCGGCCCGGAGCGGGCGTACGTCGTGCGGCCGGCCGACACGCTCTGGTCGATCGCCGCTCGGACGTATGCCGGCGACCCCCGGCAGGGCGTGTGGGAGCTCGAGCAGCGCAACAACCTCCGCTCGACGGTGCTGACCCCGGGCCAGCGGCTCATCCTGCCGGGCTAAACCGGCTGGGAATCTCTATGCCGGCGACGTAGACCTTCTCGCCGCGGAAGAGCCGTTGCTCCTGGTCCCACGGGAACCAGATGACGACGTCCCACTCGACGTGCTCGCCGGTCGGCTCGACGCCGAGCCAGGGTGCGGAGTGTGTGGCGGTGACGTGCGCCTCCTCGCAGACGCCCTGCGGTCCGATGACGATGTCGGTCAGGTCGAACTTGATGTCCGGGAACGCGGTGAGGAGCTGCGTGTAGAAGCGCGCCGCGCCGTCATGCCCCTCCCAGCGGTGACCGGTCTGCACGAGCTCGTAGACGCAGTCCGGCGTGAGCGTTGAGATGAGCCCCGGCAGGTCGCGCGCGTCCTCGGCGATCGAATGGGTCTTGTAGAGCTCGCGGATCTCGGTGTAGAGCTCGGGCGTGATCTCGCGGCGGTAGACGTCGAGGACGGTCGGGTCGGCCATGGGGAGAATCTAGTGGTTTGACCGGTCAGGTTGCGCGGTTTCCGGGTCGTGAGCACCAAGGGGGAGGCCGTCGGCACCCGAGTCAAGGCTGGTTGCCTTGACGACGGGTGACGGTGGACTCCCGCGCAGCGTGATCGCGGGCCGGAGACCCGGCGAACCTTGCCGGTCAGACCACTAGCTAGCAGCCGTACCCGTACTCCGCGGCCTTCTGGCAGAACTCCTTGTCGTCCGCCGTGAAGAAGTGGTGTACGTGGTCCGGCATCCGGACGTAGTAGAGGTAGTCGACGGTTGCGGGGTGCGCGGCGGCGCGCATCGACGCCAGGCCCGGGTTGCCGATCGGCGTCGGCGGGAGGCCTTTGTGCAAACGCGTGTTGTACGGAGTGTCCTCGTCGAGCTCTGCCCTCGTCAGCGGCTTCGTGCCGGGAATGCCGAGGCCGTAGCGAATGGTCGCGTCGATCGAGAGCGGCATGCCTTTCGCAAGCCGGTTGTAGATCACTGCGGCGACGAGCGGCCGCTCCTCCGGCGCGACGGTCTCGCGCTCGACCATCGATGCGACGATCAGCACCTGGTACGGCGTCGTCCCGCGCGCACGCGCCGCGCTGAAGTCGACCTTTGCCCAGTTCAGCGCGAACGCCTGCAGTTGCTGTCCGATCAGTGTGGTTGCGGTCGTCGATGCGCCGAAGCGATAGAGCGACGGGAACAGGAACCCTTCGAGGTTGCCGCGCTTCGCGCCCGCGAACCCGTGCGGCGGCGGCACGGCCGTGAGCGCGGCTGCGTAGCTCTTTCCCGTCAGCACCGGCCGCACGTGCCTCTTCCTGATCGCGATGGTGCGCACGGCCGCGACCCGGCCCGTCATCTGCCGCGCCGTCATGCCCTCCGAGAAGAGAACGCCAAGGCTCGGCGACGGCGGCGGCGTTGCTGCGCCGGCCGCGCCCGCGAACGCGGCGAAGAGAGCTCCGATGACGATGCTGCGGCGGAACACAGACCCGCTCGCAGGGTAGCGTCAGGCGGCGCGGGCGAGGGCGCGCTCTGCGGCCTGGAGGAACGCACCGCACAATGTGCGCCCCAGCTCGTTCCAGCGGTCGATGTTGGCCGCTGTGCCTGAGCGCATGCCGTCTGGGTCAGGTGGAGGATCCGAGAGATCG
>JBOGZQ010000123.1:0-12768 GCA_050697375.1 Gaiellaceae bacterium
GGGACGAGGGGCCCGTTCACCAGAGCGGCCGCTTCGTCCGCCATCGCGAGGCAGCGCACCAGATCGGCGAGCCCGACGCCGAAGGCGCGTTGCGGTTCGGCCACGTGACGCTGCTGCGCCCGGACGGATCGCCGACGTACCAGCTCGCGAGCGCGGTCGACGACGTCGACTTCGAAGTCACGCATGTGATTCGCGGCTCCGACCACCGCGCGAACGCGGAGCTCCAGTCGGAGCTGATCCGTGCGCTCGGCGCGGAGCCGCCGGAGTTCATCCACCACGGCTTGCTGCTCGGCGACGACGGGACGAAGCTGTCGAAGCGCCACGGCGCGTCAACGCTCGCCGACCTGCGCGCGGCCGGCATCCCCGCGGAGGCTGTGCGCGCATACCTGCTCGAGCTCGGGCTGCCGAAGCACGACGTGCACCTCGACCTCGCGCGCCTCCGCCGGCTGTCGGTCGACGCGCTCGCCGCGCTCTCCGACGAGGAGCTCGCAGCGCGCGTGGGCGTCGACGTCTCGCTCGCGCCCGTGCTGCGCGGCGCGCGCGACCTCGCCGAGGCGCGCGACTACGCGCGGATCGTGACCGAGCCGGAGCACGTCGACGTCGACGCAGCCGAGACTCTCGCGCGCTTCCGAGAGCTCGTCGAGTCGGGCACCGAGCCGCGCACGATCGTCCGCGAGCTGAAGGCGGTCGGCGGCGACCTGAAGTCGCTGCGCCTCGCGCTCACCGGGCGCGACCGCGGGCCGGAGCTGGCGGCGGTGATCGCCGCGCTGCCGCAGGACGAGCTCCTGCGCCGGACCGTAGGCTAGGACCGATGCGCCTCTACAGCACGCTGACGCGGCGGATCGAGGAGCTGCCGCCGCCGCCCGGCCCGATCCGGATGTACTTCTGCGGGCCGACCGTCTACCAGCGCGCGCATATCGGCAACGCGCGGCCGTTCGTCCTCGGCATGTGGCTGCGCACGTGGCTGCGCGAGCGCGGGTATGAGGCGACGCTCGTCCACAACATCACGGACGTCAACGACCGCATCTACGAGGCGGCGCCGAACGCGAGCGCCGACCTGGCCGCGCGCGCGACGCAGTGGTACGTCGACGACACCGCCGACCTCGGCCTCGGCATGCCCGACCTGATGCCGAAGGCGACCGAGTCGATCCCGCAGATCATCCGTTTCATCGAGGAGCTGATCGAGCGGGACGTCGCGTATGCCGTCGAGGGCGACGTCTACTTCCGCGTCGCGACCGATCCCGCATACGGACGCCTCTCCGGCCAGCGCCCCGACCAGGTGGAGGAGCAGGAGCCGAACCCGCGGAAGGAGGATCCGCGCGACTTCGCGCTGTGGAAGGCCAACAAGCCCGGCGAGGACACGTGGTGGGACTCGCCCTGGGGGCGCGGCCGGCCCGGATGGCACATCGAGTGCTCGGCGATGGCGGAGGACGCGTTCGGGCCGGTGTTCGAGATCCACGGCGGCGGCCTCGACCTCGTCTTTCCGCATCACGAGAACGAGCTGGCGCAGTCGAGCGCGCTCGGCCACGAGTTCGCGCGCATCTGGACGCACAACGGGATGCTCGCATTCGCGGGCGAGAAGATGTCGAAGTCGCTCGGCAACGACGTCTCACTCCGCAACGTGCTCGACACATGGGGGAGAGAGGTCGCCCTGCTCTTCTTCATGAGCGCGCACTGGCGCAAGCCGATCGACTTCACCGACGGCACGCTCGCGCAGGCGAAGGCTCAATGGACGGCGTTTCTCAATGCAATGCTTCTCCAGGACTCGACCGCTGTTGCGGTCGAGGAGTGGGATCGCCTGGTAGCGATCCTCGACGATGATTTCAACACGCCGGAAGCTCTGAGCCTCATGCACGAGTGGCGGCGACGCGGTCTGCACGCCGAGCTCGGTCGCGCTCTCGGGCTCTTCGGTCTCGTAACGAGGCGCGATCAGCCGCCAGAGGAGATCGTCGCGCTCGCCGAACAGCGGCAGGCTGCGCGCGCCGCGAAGGACTTCGGCGAGGCCGACCGCCTGCGCGACGAGCTCGCGGCCGCGGGCTGGGAGGCGCGCGACGAGTCCGGCGGCTACCGGCTCGTCCGGCTGTGACGCGCGACCAGGTCTACGGCCGGAGGCCCGTGCGAGAGGCCGTGCGCGGCCGGCGCGAGGTGCTCGAGCTGTGGGCGACGGAGCGGGCGGTCAAGTCCGAGCAATGGTTGCGCGACCTCGAGCGCCCGCGCGTGCACGTGAAGCTCGATCGCGACCTCACGGAGGAGGCGGGTACGCGCGACCACCAGGGCGTGCTCGCATGGTGCGAGCCGTACAAGTACGCGGACGCGTACGAGCTCGCGCACGTCGAGCGTCCATTGCTCGCGTGCCTCGACCAGGTGAGCGATCCGCGCAACCTCGGCGCGGTCTGCCGCAGCGCGGAGGGAGCGGGCGCGACCGGCGTCGTCGTTCCCGCGCACGGGTCGGCGCGCGTCACCGCCGCCGTCTGCCGCGCCTCCGCGGGCGCCGTCGAGCATCTCCCGGTGGCGGTGGTGACGAACCTGGCGCGCTATCTCGCCGAGATCAAGGGCGGCGACCTGTGGGTGGCGGCAGCCGCCGGCGAGTCGGGGACGCCGATGTGGCAGGCCGACCTCTCCGGCGGCCTCGCGTTCGTCTTCGGCGCCGAGGGCAAGGGCCTGCGACCGCTCGTGCGGAAGACCTGCGACCTCGAGGTCTCGATCCCCCAGCTCGGCATGGTCGAGTCGCTCAACGTCAGCGTCGCCGCCGCGGTGCTGCTGTACGAGGCCCGGAGGCAGCGTGGCTGAGCCGAGCCTCTACCTCTTCGACGGCTTCAACCTGCTGCATGCGGGCGGGTTCCGCTCGCCCGAGGAGCTCCGCGACCTGCTCGCGAGCTGGGTGGCGGGGAAGGGCGCGCGCGGCGTCCTCGTCTTCGACGGGCACGGGGCCGACGAGAGTCACGGCCCGCTCGAGGTTCGCTGGGCCGAGGATGCGGACACGCTCATCGAGCGGCTCGCGGCCGAGCGGCGGAGCGGGGAACAGGTGGCGGTCGTCTCCTCCGACGAAGCCGTGCTGGGGACGTCGGGCGCGCAGGTGCGCAAGCTGTCGTCGCAGACGTTCCTCGCGGAGCTCGTCCCGCCGGCGCACGCCGACCGCTCTCGTGGCGACATGCGCGACCGGCTCGACCCGGCGACGCTCGCCCGGCTCGAGCGCCTGCGCCGCGGACAGTGACCGGAGGCGTCGTCCTCGTCGAAGGCGAGAGCGACCGCGTGGCGGTGGAAGCGCTCGCACGGCGTCTCGGTCTGCAAGGCATCGCCGTCGTCCCGATCGGCGGTGCTCACTCGATCGGCCGATACGTCGACAAGTTCGAGGGCGTGCCCGTCGGTCTCTGCGACGCGGGAGAGGCGCCGATCTTCCGCAGAGCGCTGGAGCATGTCTTCGTCTGCGACGCCGATCTCGAGGACGAGCTGATCCGTGCGCTCGGCACCGAGCGGGTGGAGGAGATCCTCGCGGACAACGGCGACCTCGGATCCTTCCGGACGCTGCAGAAGCAGGCTGTCTGGCGCGACCGTCCCGTCCGCGATCAGCTGCGCCGGTTCTTCGGCAGCGGCGCGCGGCGGAAGATCCGCTACGCCGCGATCCTCGTCGACGCGCTCGATCTCGAGCGGATGCCGGATCCGCTCATCGCAGCGTTGCGAACGTACGTTCGTATCACGTTGGGTCCATCGCAAATGAAGTTGTAAGAATTTGGACCCTTTGCTATGTTCTGCCTCAAGTAGAGGGTGAGACTTCCCAATCCTCGACCTCGGGAGACGAAACAGTGGCCGCTCGCACCGCGTACGCATATTCGCCGCAGAGGGCTGCGCGTGAGCTGGAGGACCTCCAGCTCGTGCTCAAGGCCCGCAACGGCGACGGCTCCGCGATGGACGCGCTCATCCGGCGCTATACCGGCTTCGTCCGCCTGAAGTCGAGCTCGTATTTCCTCGCCGGCGGAGATGGGGACGACCTCGTCCAGGAGGGCCTGATCGGCCTCTACAAGGCGGTGCGGGACTTCCGCCCCGACAAGGAGACCTCGTTCCGCAGCTTCGCCGAGCTCTGCGTCACGCGCCAGATCATCACGGCGATCAAGACGGCGACCCGATTCAAGCACTCACCGCTGAACACGTACGTCTCGTTCAGCCACACGCCTGCCGGCCAGGAGGGCGACGGCGACTGCACCCTCGGCGACGCGCTGCCGGGGCCGGGCGTCCACGAGCCGTCGGTCATGGTCATCTCGACCGAGGAGCTGCAACAGCTCGTCTTCTGCCTCGGCACCGGCCTGTCGTCGCTCGAGGCGGACGCGCTGCGCCTCTACCTCGAGGGCTCGTCGTACGAGGAGATGGCGGAGAAGCTCGCGTGCGACACGAAGACGATCGACAACGCGCTCCAGCGCGTGAAGCGGAAGATCGTCACGCACCAGAAGACACGCGAAGTCCTTCTATAAAGGCCCAGCCGACTTCGTAGTCAGCCGCGAAGCGAACGCCTCGCCGTTGGTTGTTCCGCGACGGTGCGATTCGTAGATACGCGACGCACTTGGTCGCGACGTCCTCGATGGGTATGAGATACACGCCTGAGTCTTGGGGCAGTAGACGGCGAAGTAGTCGAGGTTCCGGTGGTGGCCATACGAACTGCAAACCGCGAAGACGATCGCGCGGCCGCGAAGCCGGCCGGTCTTGCATTGGACGCGTGCAAGTTCCCCGTCGCGCTCGAGTATGAGATCGGCGCGGGTGTTCTCGCCGAACGGCATGTACACGCCGTAGCCGAGCTCGCGAAGCACGGTGAGAATCGCAAGTGTCGACCGATCGCCGACGTCCTTCGGGTGGGCCACGTTGCCACCGTGGCATACGCCTCGGCTGGGCCGTGTCCGTATCGGACGACCGCTATCTCGCCTACGATTCGACCTGTGCCGGAGTAGCTCAGCTGGTAGAGCAATTCCCTTGTAAGGAATAGGCCGTCGGTTCGAGTCCGACCTCCGGCTTCCAGTGCTGGCGCGTCGTCCGATCGCTCGCCGTCTTCTCTCGTCCGGCGGCTCCCCATGCAGCGATTCGGCTGCAATCCGGGAGAGAAGGCGATCGCGCAGGCCGCCCAAAGTTCCGGTATCGCCAAGGGGTCCGTGATCAACGTACCCCTGCCGGATTGCTCCGCTTGAGCAACCTCCTGTATCGCTCGTCCGGTGAACCCGACGATCTCCTTCAGAACGATTGGCCGATCAGCTCGACGGCACCCACCGGCGGGTTGAGATCTCTGAGTGTGGGAGTTCGCGGTTGGCGTCCGCGCGGTGATTCCCGACACGCACTAATAAAAACTGATAGAAGGTCTAAATCATGGACCGCCTCTCCGCCGTCGGCGACCCCGGCCTGCGCTCCGCGCTCGCGCTCGTGCGCGGCCAGGAGCACTGCGTCACGGCGGACGAGCTTGCCGGCCACGAAGGCATCCACCGCAATGTCGCCCGCAGCCGGCTCGAGCGCCTCGCCGCCGCCGGCCTCCTGGAGACGTCCACCACGCGTACCGGCGTCGGCCGCCCGGCGAAGACGTATCGCCCTGCGCCCGAGCTCGAGACGATCGAGTTCCCCGACCACCACACGGCCGAGCTCGTCGGCCTCCTCGCCGACGGCCGCGCCGACCTCCACGACGTCGGCGTCGCGTTCGGCCGGCGACTCGCGAAGACCGCCGGCTTCCCCGCCCGCCGCAGCCTCGACGACGTCTGCGCCGGCCTGCGGCGGCTCGGCTTCCAGGCGGCCGCCGAAGACGACCACACGATCGTGACGCCCACGTGCCCGCTCCGCCCGCTCGTCGCCGCGCAGCCGCAGCTCGCGCCGCTCGACGAGGGCATGTGGAGCGGGCTCGTCGGCGCGCGCGCCGGCTGCACGATCGCGGGCTGCCTCGACCCGACCGCGCCGTGCCGAATCCAGGTCCTGATCCAATCCAGGAGGTGACGATGCGCTCGCTCCGCTATCTCGTCGTCGGAGCCGGCATGACCGGCGATGCCGTCTGCAACGGCATCCGCGACGCCGACCCCGAAGGCTCGATCGGCCTCGTCGGCGAGGAATCGTTCCCGCCGTACAAGCGCCCGCCGCTGACGAAGGGGCTCTGGAAGGGCGGCGACGAGTCGAAGATCTGGCGGAACGTCGAGCAGCACGGCGCCGAACTCGTCCTCGGCCGCCGCATCGTCTCCCTCGATCTCGCCGCGCACACGGCGCTCGACGACTCCGGCGAGGAGTACCAGTACGAACGGCTCGTCCTCGCGACCGGCGGCTCGCCGCGCCGCCTCGGCGACGACGAGAGCTTCACGTATTACCGCACGCTCGAGGACTACCGCCGCGTGCGCGGGCAGAGCGACGACGGCGCGCGCTTCCTCGTCGTCGGCGGCGGCTTCATCGGCTCGGAGATCGCCGCCGCGCTGCGCTCGCAGGGGCGCGAAGTGACGATGGTGTTCCCCGAGGCGGGCATCGGCTGGCGCACGTTCCCGCCGGAGCTCGCCCGCTTCGTCGCCGACTACTACCGCGAGCAGGGCGTCGACGTGCAGGCGGAGACGACGTTCGAATCGGCGGAGGGATTCGACGCCGTCGTCGCCGGGCTCGGGATCGTGCCGCGGACCGATCTCGCCGAGGCGGCCGGTCTCTCCGTCGACGACGGCATCGTCGTCGACGAGTACGGCCGCGTCGACGGGCACGACGACGTCTTCGCCGCCGGCGACGTTGCGCACTTCCCGATGGTCGCGCTCGGCAAGACCGGACGCGTCGAGCACGAGGACCATGCCAACACGCACGGCCGCACCGTCGGCGCGAACGCCGCCGGCGCGAACGAGCCGTACGAGCACCTGCCGTTCTTCTACTCCGACCTGTTCGACCTCGGCTACGAGGCCGTCGGCGACCTCGACTCGCGCCAGGACCACGTCGACCTGTGGCTCGAGCCGAACCGGAAAGGCATCGTCGCGTACGTCGACGCCGACAAGCGCCCGCGCGGCTTTCTCCTCTGGAACGTGTGGGACAAGGTCGAGCCGGCGACCGAGCTCATCCGCGCCGGCGAGCCGGTCGACGAGGAGACGCTACGTGGGCTCGCAGGCTGACGTGCGCGCGGCCATCTCGCGGTCGCGGCCGGTGATCCCGCCCTCGGAGTGCGTCGTCCAGCGGACGAGCACCTTCCGGTACCGGATGTCGATGTCCGGATGGTGGTTCTCGCGCTCCGCGAGCTCCGCGACGCAGGAGACGAATGCGATCGCCGCACCGAAGCTCTCGAGCTCGAATTCGCGCACGAGCGCTCCGTCCTCTTCCCGCCACCCCTCGGGCGTGCTCATGCGGCTGACTATGCCGGACCGCAAGCAGCGAGCGGGGTTCGACCTCGTCTGCGAGCTCGTCTTCCGCCCGCCGGCGCACCTCCTCGCGCGCGCGCTCGCGCCGCTGCGCGTCCCGCCGCCGGCGGTCGTGCTCGTCGGCGCCGCGACCGGCTTCGCCGCAGCCGTGGAAGTGGGACGGCACGCGTTCGTCGCTGCCGCCCTGCTCCTCCAGCTGAAGACGCTGCTCGACAACGCCGACGGCCAGCTCGCCCGCGCGACCCATCGCGTCACGGACTTCGGCCGGTACCTCGACTCGGAGTCGGATCTCCTCGTCGACGCAGCGGTCTTCGCCGGCCTCGGCGTTTGGATCGGGCCATGGGCCGCGCTCGCCGGCTTCGTCCTCCTGACGGCCGTGCTCTCGCTCAACTTCAACCTCGAGCGCATCCATCGCGGCGCGCCGGCAGGATGGGACGACTCCGCGCTCGGACGCGTGTACGCGGTTCTCTACGGCTGGCAGGACCGGCTCGCGGAGGCCGTCATTCGCGGGCCGCGCCGCTCCACCGTCCTCGTCGCCTCGAACTTCGGGCTCTCGCCGCAGCTGCTCGTGCTCGGCATCTGCCTCGCCATCGGGCATCCCGGCGCCTACATTGGCGTCGTCGCCGCCTGTCTCACAGCTCTCGTCGTTCTGGTGACCATCGATCGGAGGAACCCTTGACCGTCCTGCCCTGGCCCGCCGACGACCCGTCGCCGCGGCATCTGACCGACGCCGACTGGGCGCGCCTCGAGCGGCACGCGGGGGAGATCCTCTCCGCCTTCGGGATGGAGCTCGACACGCCGGGGACGCGGGACACTCCCGCACGTTTTCTCCGTGCGCTCTACGACGCGACCGCCGGATACGACGGCGACGCGAAGCTGCTGACGTCGTTCCCGGCAGAGCATGCCGGCGAGCAGTCCGGCCTCATCGTCGAGGGGCCGATCGGCTTCCACGCGCTCTGCGAGCACCACGCGCTCCCGTTCCACGGCTCCGCGCATCTTGCGTATATCGCGGGGAGCGAGATCATCGGCATCTCGAAGCTGACGCGGATCGTGCGCCTGTACGCGCGCCGGTTCACGGTGCAGGAGCGCATGGGCGAGCAGATCGCCGACATGCTCGTCGAGCTCATCCGTCCACGCGGCGTCGCCGTGCACTTGGAGGCGGCGCACCTCTGCACGCAGATGCGCGGCGTCGAGGAGGACGGCTCGCGGACGGTGACGACGTTCTGGCGCGGCGTCTTCGCCGACGACGCCGACCTTCGTCGTGAGTTCCTCCTGCACGTGAAGTAGCCGTGCTCGACCTGCTGTACGAGCCGGAGGGCCTGCCGTCGTTCTCGCTGCCCGGCGAGCTCGCTCGCATGTACCCGGGCACGCTCGGCTTGCCCGACGACTGTCTGTACGTCAACTTCGTCGAGACGATCGACGGCGTCGTCGCGCTGCCCGGCGTGCCGCGCTCGAACCGCATCGTGTCGGACGAGAGCGACGCCGACCTCTTCGTCATGGCGCTGCTGCGCGCGTGCGCGGACGCGGTCGTCGTCGGGTCGCACACACTGCTCGCGTCGCCGAAGAACCGCTGGACGGCGGGGGCGGCGTACACGCCGGTCGCGGACGAGCTCGAAGTGTTCCGCCGGTCGCTCGGCCACGACCGCGACCCCGACGTCGTCGTCCTCTCGCGCACGAGCGAGCTCGAGTCGGAGGCGCTCGGCGACCGCCTGCTCGTCCGCGACGACGCCGTCGCCGCCATCACCGAGCTGCGCGAGCGCGGCTGCCGCCGCATCCTCTGCGAGGGCGGCCCGACGCTGTTCGGCTCGCTCCTCGCCGAGGATCTCGTCGACGAGCTCTTCGTCACCGTGTCGCCGCTCCTCGCCGGCCGCGGGCTCTCGCTCGTCGAAGGCGTCGAGCTGCTCCCCGAGCGTCGGGTCGCAGGCACGCTCGCCGGCGTCCGCCGGCACGGCTCGCACCTCTTCCTGCGCTACGCCCTCGACCGCTGACCGGAAGCGAGCGCGGCGGCGACCGCGGTCAGCTCGTCCTCGAGGCGCGCCTTGCGCACGTAGTCGGCAGCTCCGGCGTTGCGGATCTCGAGCACGCGTTCCTCGTAGTCGTGCCCGCTGATCGCGAGCACGGGAGTCTCCGGCATGCGCTCCCGCAGGAGCCGCGTCGCCTCGACGCCGTCCATCACCGGCATCTCGACGTCCATGACGACGAGATCGGGGTGCAGCTCCTCCGCGAGCTCGAGCGCCTCGCGCCCGTTGCGCGCGCGGCCGACGAGCTCGAATGCACCGTGCGCGTCGAGGACCGCTTCGAGCGTGTCGAGGAATGCCTCGTCGTCCTCGGCGACGAGGATGCGATATCGGTGACGGTGTCTAGCCGAGGCTCTCCGCCAGAACGGGCGCCGCCACCCTGGGGATCTCGACCACGAACGTCGAGCCGCGGCCGCCGTTCTCCTCCACCCAGATCCGACCGTCGATGCGGCGCACGAGCTCGCGGCAGATGTACAGGCCGAGGCCGGTGCCGCCGATGCCGCCGGTCATCTCCGGATCGAGGCGGTAGAACTTCTCGAAGATCCGCCTTCGCTCTCCCGGCGGGATGCCGATGCCGCTGTCGGAGACCGCGAGACGGACGTTGCCGTTGTCGATCTTGAGCGACACCGTCACGGCCCCGCCCGACGGCGAGTACTTGATCGCGTTGTCGATGAGGTTCGCGACCACCTGCCGCAGCTGGCTCGGATCGGCGGAGACGGCGGGGAGGCCTTCCGGCGCGTCGAGCGCGAGCTCGACCGATTCGGGCGCGTGCGCCTGCGCAGACTCGAGCTCCGCGCGGACGATCTCGAGCGGGTCGCACGCCTCGATCTGCACCTGCAGGCTGCCGGAGTCGAGCTGGCCCGCGAGCAGGAGATCGTTGACGATCTCGCCGAGGCGGGCGGCCTCCTCGGCGATGACGCGCAGCAGCGTGCCGCGCATCTCCTCCTCGAGCTGGACGTCCTCGCGCCGCAGCGTCAGCGCCGACCCGTAGATGGCAGCGAGCGGCGTGCGCAGCTCGTGCGAGACGGTGGCGACGAGGTCCTGCCGCATCGTCTCCAGGCGCCGCTCCTCGGTGAGGTCGCGGAACGCGTAGACGACGCCGTCCTCGAATCCCACCGCCGAGAGCGAGAGCCACACTTCGCGGGCGCCGAGGTCGATCGGGACGCTCTCGACCACCGGCGCCTCGCCTGCGCCGGCGACCGGGACGCGCTTCCGGACCTCGCTCCAGGCCGGTAGAGCGGAGTCGAGCTCCTTGCCGAGCATGTTCTCCTCGCGCAGGCCGGTGATGCGGGCGGCAGCTGCGTTCCAGAGCCGCACACGGCCGCTCCGGTCGACGAGCACGACGCCGTCGCCGATCGTCGCGAGCGCGCGCGCCGCCTCGGCGCGCTGCTCCGCTTCCCGATAGAGGCGCGCGTTCTCGATCGCGGCCGCCGCGCGGCGCGCGAGCTCCTCCGCGAGCCGCAGGTCGGGCACGCCGTACGCGCGGCCCGGCTCGCTCGACACGAACGTGATCGCCCCGAGCGTGTGATCGCGGCCGGCGAGCGGCACGCACATGTACGAGCGCAGCTCGAGCTGGCGGAGAAGGTCGCGCTGGAGACCGTCGGCGACGAGCGTGTCGATCATCCCCTCCGTGATCTCGGGGACGAGCTCGGCCTCGCCTGTGCGGATCACCGCCGCCGCTCCCGTCGGCGAGGACGGGTCGGGCGGGTAGCGCTCCTGCAGCTCGCGCGCAAACGCGACCTGGGCGGGATCGCGGTGGGCGACGGTGACCTCGGAGATCGATCCATCCGGCTCGACGACGTGGATGGTGCACCAGTCGCTGACTCGGTCGACGGCGAGCCTGGCGACCTTCGACAGCGTCTCGCGGTAGTCGAGCGACGCGGTGAGCGCGTCGCCCGCATCGAGGAGGAACGCCCACTGCTCCTCCGCGCGCTTGCGGTCGTCGATGTCCGTCGCGGTCCCGACCCACGACTCCACACGCCCGACCTCGTCGCGGATCGCTGCGGTTCGCACGAGGTGCCAGCGGTAGCTGCCGTCGCCGGCGCGGAAGCGAAGCTCCTGCTCGAAGTGCTCGCCGGACCCGAGTTTCGTCGTCAGCTCCTCGCGGTCGCCGGCGTGCACGACCGCGCCCCACGGCGTCGCGGTCGCCTCGGCGGGCGACATGCCCGTGTACTCGAACCAGCGCTCGTTGAAATACGTGGCGTTGCCGTCGACGTCCGCGCGCCAGACGATCTGCGGCATCGCGTCGGCCAGCTGGCCGTAGCGGGTCTCGCTCGCCCGCTCGAGAGCGAGCAGCTCCTGCTCGTGCAGGCGCCGGTTCTTGTCCCACAGGTCGACGAAGACGCCGACCTTCGACCGCAGGATGTCCGGGTCGATCGGCTTGAAGATGTAGTCGACGGCGCCGACCGAGTACGCGTGGAAGATCTGCCGGTCGTCCTGCGGGAGCGCGGTGACGAAGACGATCGGGACGGTCTGCGAGCGCCCGCGCTGCTTGATCAGCTGCGCCGTCTCGAAGCCGTCGATCCCCGGCATGTCGACGTCGAGGAGGATGCACGCGAAGTCGTGGAGGAGGAGCTCACGCAAAGCGTCGACGCCCGAGCTCGCGCGGACGAGAAGGTGGCCGAGGGGCTCGAGGAGCGCTTCGAGCGCGAAGAGGTTCTCCTCGCGGTCGTCGACCAGCAGGATGGCGGCCCGCTCGATCATGCCGCCTTCCGGAAGATCCGCGCCGTCGCGGCGAGGGGCGTGAAGCGCGCCGCGACCGGCGAGAGCGCGATCGTCTCCCGCGGGCCGAGGCCGAGCACCCCGTCCGCGCACAGGCCGTCGGAGAACAGCTCGGCGACGCGGTCCTGCAACGGCGTGTCGAAGTAGATGAGCACGTTGCGGCAGAGGATGGCGTGGAACTCGGCGAAGGCCCGATCGGTGGCGAGATTGTGCTGGGCGAACACCACGTTCCCGCTGAGGTCTGGGTTGAATCTCGCCGCGTCGTAGGCGGCCACGTAGTACTGCGAGAAATCGCGTGTGCCCCCGCTCCGGATGTAGTTCTCGGTGTACTCCTGCATCCGGCCGAGCGGGACGACGCCGGCCGCTGCCGCCTCGAGCGCGTACTCGTTGAGATCGGTGGCGTAGATCCGCGTCCGGTCGTAGAGCCCCTCCTCCTGGAGGAGGATCGCGAGCGAGTAGACCTCCTCTCCCGTCGAGCATCCGGCGCACCAGATCCGGACGAAGGAGTGCATCCGCAGCAGCGGCACGACCTGCCGGCGGAATGCAGCGAAGAACGACGGGTCGCGGAACATCGCGGTGACGTTCACGGAGAGGTCGTCGAGGAGCCGCTCCATGCAGGCGGGGTCGCGCAGGAGCAGGCGCTGGAGCTCGGAGATCGACTCGACGTGCTCGGCGTGCGCCCGCCGCTGCAGCCG
>JBOGZQ010000124.1:0-9816 GCA_050697375.1 Gaiellaceae bacterium
CCGATCCGGAATCCGCCAACCGTCGTCTTTGACCACGAGACCCATCACGCCTCCCTCGTCGATTTCAGCAACGAGGTCGGACTTCGCTAAAGCGGTCCGGGTCCCTGCCTATCGGAATAGGCTCTAAACAAGATCCGTCTCGCGAAGGCTCATAGGAGTATGTGGGGTCGTCGCGGGGTCTCGACCGCCGAGATCGAGGAGCTCTACCGCCTGCGCGGCGAGCATTTCGTGCGTGTGGCTGCGGCGATCGCCGGCAACGGCGAGGCCGGCCGCGACGCGGTTCAGGACGCGTTCGCAACCGCGATCCGCAGGCGCTCGACCTTCCGCGGCACCGGGTCGCTGGAAGCGTGGCTGTGGCGCATCGTCGTGAACGCCGCGCGCCGCTACTCGAGCACGCCCAGCCAGATTGAGTTGGTCGAAGCAGACGAGCCCTCGGGCAACGGTCATCCCGTCGACGAGCTCGGGCTGCGCACCTGGATCGCCGCGCTGCCGGACCGGCAACGGGAGGCGCTCTTTCTGCGCTACTACGCCGATCTCGATTACCGCCGGATTGCCGGGATCCTCGAGATCGAGGTCGGCACCGTCTCGGCGACGTTGAGCGCCGCACACAACAAGCTTCGGGTTGCCCTTCGGGAGGTGCAGCGATGATCGACGTAGAGCGCGAGGTCCGCCGAGAGCTGGAAGTGTTGCTTCCAGCCTATGCCCCGCTCGACTGGGACGAGGTCATGGCGCGTGCGAGACGGCGGCAGCCGTCGCACCGTCGCGGTGTGGGCCGTCTCGCGCTCGTCGCTTTCGCGGCCGTGGTCGTCGTCGCGTTCACGACGCCGCTCGGCGCGGCCGTCGTTCACGGCATCGGCGACTTCTCAACCTGGCTGCGCGGCGAGCCGGGGACACCCGCCCCGACCTCCCAGCAACATGCCTTCGAGAACGCCAACCAGCGCTCGTGGCTGCACTTCCCGCCCAACACGAAGCTGCGCCAGCTGGGCAGCCTCGTCATCCCCTCGACCGGACAGCACGTCGACCTGATGGGCTTCCGCGCCGGTACCAGCCTCTGCCTGCGCGTCATCGTCACCGGCACGGGGCGCGCGCAGACGCAGAGCTGCGTACCCACCGCCGAACTCAAACAGGCGAGCGCACCGGCGCAGGTCGTCCTCGTCGACCATGGCTTCGGGAAGGGGAAGAAACGTGCCCGGTACGGCCTCGACCGCTACACCGCCCCGGCGCTGCAGGTGACGGCCGGCATCGCCGCCGACGGCATCCGCGCAATAGTTCTCGAAGACCAAGCCGGCAAGCACACCGTCAAGACCTCCGGAAACGCCTTCGTCTACGTCGCGATCACACCGCAGGTCGGGCAGCGAGTCACGCACATCTGGGCAAAAACGTCGCACGGCCTTATCTCGATCCCGTTCGCTCAAGCGCCGTTCGGGCTCGGCGGTCCGATCGGAGCCCCCACCGCCCCCGGCCCCACTCACGTCCAGCGCCGCCTCGGCACCGGCACGATCGGCTGGCTCGACCATCACCGGCCGGTCGGCGAGCCGTTGACGAAGCTGACCGGCCGTGCCGGCGCGCTCGTCCGCCGCCACACGGTCTTCGGAAGGATCGTCGTCCCCGATCCGACCCGGCCGTTCGCGCTTGCGATCACCCTGTCGACGAGCCGCCACGGCGGCAAGGCGACCGGGCTCTGCACGTGGATGATCATGGGCAAAGGGGCGGTCGGTGGCGGCTGCGCGGTCAGAGCGAACATGTTCACCACCAGCCCGTTCAGCCAGACCGTCGGCCTGGTCGGAGGGTCTGACCAGGCCGCCACCGTGGCCGGGGTCGCAAGCGACGACGTCGCCCGCATCGTCGCCTACCTCAGCGGCGGCGGAACCCAGCCGGTCCCGCTGCACGACAACGCCTACGTCGTCGACATCGCGCGCTCCAAGCTGCCGGCACGGCTGGTCGCCTACGACACTCGCGGGCAGATCATCGGCATCTCGCAGACGGTCTCCGACATGGGAGGCGGTCCAGGCCCCGCGCCCGGGAAGGCACACCAGCTCCTCAAAGTGAAAGGCCCGACCGGAGCAACCGCTGAGCTCTACATCGGACCATCGACGACCGGCGGCCACTGCATGTACGTCCGCACCTACTTCAACGCCCACACCGGCGGCACACTCGAGACATGTGCCGGCTTGCCGAAAGCGACACAGCTCGCACTAAGCACCGACGGCCAGCCGACACAGATCGTCACGGGCCAGGTTGCGCCCAAGGTCGCACACGTCATCCTCAACTTCGCCGACGGCTCCACACAGCAAATCGCGCCCACCGACGGATACGTCCTCGTCGCGCTCGGCCACCAGCACCTACAAGCCGGGCAAACACTCGTGGAAGCCGTCGCCGTCGATGCAAACGGAAAGGTGCTCGCACGCGAACGACTCGCTCCCCCCAAGCACCGCTGAGATCACCGCGGACCGCGGCGCTCCCGACGGGTCTCTGAGCTGGACCCGCCCAGCACGTCGACACGTCTTCGAGCGCGCCGCGTCGATCCCGCAGAGCGGTGGCTTCTGGCGACGGCTTGCTGCGTCTGCTTTCGACAAGGAGTTCAGCGCTGCCGCGCTAACGGCTGGCGGCGAGGCTGATGACGCGTCCGATCGATGGGCCTATCGGTGTGTCGAGGCTCCATCCGAACTTCGCGACTCCGGGCGACGCCTTCGCTGGGATGGCGAGCTCCATCGCGTATCGCACCTGGCTGTGCGGGGCAATTGTGTGAACGGTGTCGCAGTTGAGGGCGAGCCATCGCCGCACGACCAGGCCGGCGGCGTAGATGCCCTCGTTGTAGCCGGGGCACGGATCGAGCGCGATTGCGGTCGCGCTCTGGTTGCTGAGGGTGACCGTGTATCGGAGGAGCTTCCCGGCATGGATCATCTTCGGGAGTTGCACGCTCGCCGAGAGGGTTGCAGGCGTCCCCGGCGCAGGCTTGAGCGGCGTGTAGCGGGCAGGCACTCCGAAGCTGCTCACGAAGAGACCGCACACATCCTCGACACGTACACTGGGAGCGGCTCGCACCGTCTCGCCGTTGCCGATGCTGATGTCGAGCTCTCGGTAGACGCTCGGCTTGCGCGTACCGCCATCGCAGCCGTCACTAGTGGCAAGGCCGATGAAGGTGTGCGCTCCCGGCAGCACGTTCGACGCGACCAGCTGGAAGAACGTGAAGCCTTCACGCCGCGGTCGAAGACGCACACGACTGCCGCTAGAGCCAACACCGGTGATCGTCGGATACCCGCGAAGCAGGCACGAGCGCTTGCTGACGTTGGTGAGGACCAACCGCTCGTACAGTGTTCCGGCGGCGGCACCACCCCGACCCTGCCTGACGCGCAACTGGCGCGCATGGCATGCCGGCGCCGAGACGGGATACGGGATCAGCGTCGGCGCGGGGACCTCGTACCGCGCGACGGGACGGTTCACCCACGGAACCCGCCCGGTCGCATGTCCAGTCGAACCGCAGCCGGCGCCGAGCCCGATGAAACAGAGAGCGGCCACGAATGCGAGAGCACCGTTCGTTGGTGCGCGGCCCATGTCAGCTGTTCACGTTCAGGGAAACTTCGATCAGGGTTACGCGCGCATTCGAGCCGGTCCAGAACAGCGTGAACGTGCGTAGCGGCTTATCTTCGCCGAGGCCGCAGTAGTGCGTCGAGGCTTCAAACCAGCAGCGCACACCGTGCAGACGTTTCACGTCAGAAAGCGGCGAGCCGACGCCGACTCCGGACGCGGTCCTCTCACCCGGCTTGATGGTCAGGACACGGATCACGATCGGCCGGCTCGCGAGCCGTTGCAGGTCGACATCGAGACGCGGGTAGTGCAGTCGGGTGACGAGGAAGCCGAGCGCGCCTCGCGTCCGTGTGATCTGGAGCGGCTGACCAAGTCGCGCTTCAACTTGCACCTCGGTCATGCGCAGACTTACGCCGGCCATGCCGACGCCGGGGACGATCCTTGCCGCCGCGGCGGGAGCGGTGGCCAATAGCGTCACGACGGCCGTCGCGGAGGCCGCGCGCAGCGCGCCCCGGCCGAGGCTCAATGGATGTATCCCCAGATGACCCAGCCCTGCCTGACGCGCCCGACCGCGAAGCGATGCTGGGAGAGGCTGGCGCTGTTGGTCACGTGCGGGAGGAGGACGTTCGCGAAGATGCTGCGGTTCCAGGCGGTGCGGCCGCAGCCGCCCGCGACGTAGCTGAAGCCGGACTTGCTTGTTGGCCCGACTGTCACGATTGGATCGCGGCCATCGAGGCCGACGCGCTTCTCGAAGGGTGGCATCGCGAGCTCGACCGCCCGTTTCACCGTCGCAGGCGCGTGCGCGGGTAGAGGGAGCAGATGCGGGCAGGGCGTGCGCGCGGGGTTGGCAGGCCCATAGACGCGCAGGCCGGCTCGGTCGACGAGGAGCGGATGTCCGGGCAGAACCGGTGCGACTGCCGCTGCCGTCGCTGCGGTGGTCGCGGCCACGAGGAATGCAGCCAGGGCGGCGACGGGCAGCCTCCGCATCCTGTTATTAGCCATGCGCGAAGGGGTAAAGATTCTCGCTCGCGGCCCATTCCCCGCCGCCGATGTGCGGCGCGCGGCCGCGGTTGAACGTCGCAAGGTAGGGGACGCCGCGGCGGGTCTCCGCCACGAGGAAGTAGCCCTCGTAGGCGTAGCCGATCGGGTCGGGCTCGGTCGGGTGGTAGGGGTCGAAGAGGAGGATGATCTTTGGCGTCGCACGCGCGATCGATTGCTCGCGGTCGGAGCGGATCACGACTACCGGCGCACTCTGCAGCGGGTGCAGAAGCTGCACACTGACGACCCGAAAGCCGTACAGCTTCTCGGCTTTCCGCAGCCGCCCCATGAGGACGCCGCGCGGCGGGCTGGGGAAGCGGGCGGCGCGATCGCCGTTCTTCGCCGATGCGCGCATCTCGCTGATCCACTCCGTCTTCATCTGTGCGACAACTCTCGCCGGACTGACGGCCGCCGTCGACGCAGCCGCCGACTGGGCGACAACGATCAGGACGAGCACAATCATCAGCAAGGAGCGCTTCATCGCCGGGTTGTGCAGCGCCAGGCGCCGTAGGCGCGGAAGAAGCGGCGGTGGCCGGAGAAGACGGCGGTGAGGCGGCCGCCGAGCGTGCTGCCGTGCGCGGTCGTGACGGTGACGGCGCCGTTCGGGTCGTGGAAGATCGTGGTTGGTCCGGGTGTGCCGAACTCGCCGATCGCCGTTACTTCCGCCGGGCCGAGTGTCTGCCCTGAGCGGCGGTAGCTGCCGATGCCGCGGTAGCGGGGCAGGGTGATCTCGATCCTGAACCCGACCCCGCTGCGGTCCATGAACTGGCGGCTTTGGAAACTGAGCCCGCCAGTCGCCGTCTTGGCGCACATGTCGCCGTCGCTGCCCGGTATGGGCTTGTGCTCGGGCGAGGTGGTGAACGAGCCGACCAGGCCGATGTAGCTGTACGGCCGCGGCAGGCACTCAACCCCGGCGGGCCGCTCGAGCAGGAGCTTCGCGCCGCCGAGCGCAACCGTCTCCTGCTGGAGGCTGCCATTGTCGTACCGGTAGCTGAGGACGAACGAGTCGCCGCTGGCGGTCGTCGAGGAGCCTGCTTTCGCGCAGGAGATGAGCTGATAGTTGAGCTTGACCGCGGCCTCCGCGTGCGGCCGAAGCGTGAGCGGCTTCGTCGAGGTCGGCGTGCTCGGCCACGCACAGAACCTGTCCCCCGCGCACGGTGTGTACCGGGAGAACCCTGCGCGCGTCTCGCGGACGAGGCTGTTCGTCGGTTCGGGCGTCGACGCGCCGACAATGGTGACCGACTTCGAGGACCCGTTGCGCACCAGAACAGCGATCCAGAAGCTACCGCGGTTGATGAAGCGGATGTGGTCGCCTTGCGGGCCGCCGCCGTCGAGCGGGTACCCGCCCGCCGTCGTCCCGTTCATCAGTCTCAAAGGTCCATGCGCAGCTGATGCCGCGGCTACCGCGGAAAGAAAAGCGACAACGGCAACGACGACCATCCCGGCGGCCAGGCGCGCGACTGCCCTCATCGGCGCAGGCACTCCGACACCGGTGGGTACGAGCCTCTCGTCTCGCAGAAGCGCAACCCGTCCGCCTCGCGCACCACGTGTGTGCGCCGGTCGAAGCTCAGGCGGATCACCTTGCCCCGCGGAAGCGACGCATCGCTCGGCGCGCTGCACGTCCCGCAGACGACGACCCGGCTGAACTCGAACACGACCGCGATCTTCTTCGGGTACTGGAGGTGGTACACGTGGACCGGTTTCGCGCCACCGAACATTCCGTCGAGCGCATGCGTCTCGGCCGGCGCGAGCCAGTGGGGCAGCGGCACAAGCCGCGACTGTTTAGCGACGGCTCGTGCGTTCGGGGCCGAGGCCGCGGAAGCCGCGAGGACGAGAGCCGTCACACCGAATACGAAGAATCGTCTCATCCGGCCTCCTTCAGTTTCGGAACCCACGACGAAGTTACGGCGACCCTGTACGGGAACTATGCGCATGCCGTTCGGAAACGGTTGCCCTCTTTTCATGCGCCACGATCAGGGACGTAACCTGGGCCGCCGACGACCGGGACACGGAATCCCCGCCCGCCTCGACGAGCGCGGACTCCAGCGAGTGGCTGTGGCTCTGGCTCACCGAGGCGACCGTCACCATCCACTGCCTGCGGATCGTCCCGCTCGACGAGCAGGGCATAGCCGTCCGGCGTTGTCCCCTGCCAGATACCCATCAGTCCGGGTACGGCGCCGCAGCCTCGACTGTCACGCCGACGTCTTCGTGGTTCGCTGCGCGCTAGAGCTAGAGGTTCAAGCTCCCTCCCGCCCATCAACGATCAGAGGAGGCTCGCATGGCCAGCAAGACGGAGTGGCGTCGTGTGCGTGTCGAGCGGGGGATCTATCTGCAGCCGAACGGCGTCTACACCGTGTGCGTGATGATCGACGGGAAGGCGCGCTTCCGCGTCGTCGACGCCTCCACCGTCGAAGAAGCGCGCCATGAGCGCAAGCTGCTCGCTCATGCAGTGCGGCACGACGGTCTGCCGGCTTCGCCGCGACTGACTTTCGCGGAGGTGGCCAGGCGGTGGCTGGACGAGTTCGAGTCGAAGGTGCGGGTGGGCGAGCGGCGCGAGCGGACACTCGAGCATTACCGCGGCGCACTCGAACGCCACCTACTGCCGCAGCTCGGCCGCCGGCAACTGCAGTTGATCAGCACCGACGACCTCGCACAGCTCGTGGCGGTGCTGCGCACGAAAGGCCTCTCGCCGTGGACGGTCAACGGTCTGCTCGTGCCGCTCAGCTGCGTCTTCAGCTTCGCCGTCCGCCGCAGCTACATCGCCAGTAATCCGCTGCGCGGCCTCCATCCCGATGAGCGCCCGCACCCGCGACTCTCCGATCAGCGCGTCCTCACTCGAGCGGAACTCTCGCGCCTGCTTCGTGCCACTCCCCTTCGCTACAAGCCGCTTCTTGCGACCGCGATCTTCACCGGCATGCGCTTTTCCGAGGTGCTCGCGCTCAGCTGGGACGACATCGACTTCGCCGCCGGCGTGATCCACGTCCGCTACCAGCTCGCTCGCGGCCGGCGTGGCCTGCCTCCCCACCGGGTCGCGCCCAAGACCCGCGCCTCCGTGCGCGAGATCCCGCTCGTCCCCCAGCTCGCCGCCGTCCTCCGCGACCACAAGCGCCACGCACGCTTCCGCGACGGCGGCGACTACGTCTTCGCAACCCGCACCGGCCGTCCACTCCTGCATCGAAACGCCGCCCGGCTCGCCTTCACCCGCGCGGTGATCGACAGCGGCCTTCGCGGCACAGGCGAAAGACGCATCCGCTTCCACGACTTGCGCCACACCTTCGCGAGCCACCTGATCATCGACATCCGCCTCGACGTTGCCCAGGTCAGCCGCATCCTCGGCCACGCCCGCACCAGCATCACCCTCGACACCTACACCCACATGTTCCAGCACGTGAGCCACAACGCCGACGTCCGCACCCAAATCGCACACAGCGAGTTCGCAACCGCGCTCGCGCAGACGCTCACCCCCTCGCCCGCAGCACCCATCCACACCGCCGCCGGCATTCACGATCATCGCCTCTCTCCGCCAGCCCGCGGAGTCCGTCGCCCCGCCCACCGGTGCCAAGCGGCGCCGAGGACCGCTTACTGCGGTTGCCCCAACCGCGGGTTATCCACAGCCGCTACTTGACGAAAACTTGCCTACGCCTTGACGGCGCCAGCGCAGACAACAGAACACGTCGTTTTGCAGGGGAATTTATGGGCGGTACTGGGCTCGAACCAGTGACCCCCAGCTTGTCGAGCTGGTGCTCTCCCAACTGAGCTAACCGCCCCGGGTCGCCGGGCAGTGTAGCCGCTTGGCTAGCCGCTCAGGAACTTGCGCGGGTCGACTGCGACGCCGTTCTGGCGCACCTCGAAATGGAGGTGCACGCCCGTGCAGTACCCGGTGCAGCCGGCGATGCCGAGCAACTGGCCGCGCGCGATCTCCTGCCCCGGATGCACCTTGTACGACGCCAGGTGCGCATAGAGCGTCACGACCTCGCGCGTCACCTGGACGAGGACGATGTTCCCGTAGCCCTCGAACCCCGTTGTGTATCCGACTGAGACGACCTTGCCCGGCGCCGCCGCCCGCACGTCGAGCGAACGGAGCATGCCGATGTCGAGCCCGTGGTGGTAGTAGGTGAAGGGCGTCGTGATCGTCCCCTCCGCCGGCCAGGAGAACTCGAGGAGCGTCCTGGACGCCGCAAGGTGGCGCACGCGGACATGCGCGACCCCGCCTACCGGCTTCGCCATCGCGGGCCCCGCCACGGCGCAAGCGGCGGCGCACGCCACCACCACCTGAATCCCTCTCCTCCCCATAGGAGGCCGGGGACCCTAGCCCACCCCTTGCCCATTCCGGCAACGAGAGGCTCCGGAAACGGCTAGATCAAGCTGTTTCCGTGCGCACTTGACAAATCCTTAAAAGATCTCGGGGCACCACGGAAGCGGGCGCCAACCGAACAAGGCGTCGGCGCGCGCAACTGCGCCCTCCACACGCTCCTCGATGCGCAGTGCGTCACGCAGCTCCGCGAAGGACACGGCCCCGAGATAGGCCGACCCGAGCGCGTCGACGTCGAGCGCGAGGTCGGCCGGGTCCTCCGTCCGCTCGGCCTTCCCGCCCTCGAGCTTCCACCGGCCCTCGTTCCACGGGCAGAACGCGTCCCGCACCTCGAGGACGACCGAACCCTCGCCGGCGTACGACCGACCCGAGAGCGCGGCGCCGATGTCGACGAGGCGGACCCACAGGGCGTCGTGCCGCCGGAAGCGTGCGTAGCGGGGATTCGCGAGAAGCAGGAAGAGCGGATGGTCGGGCGGGACGAGAGCCGCGGTGACGGTCGCCATCCAGTCGACGTCGAGCAGATACCGCCAGATCTCGGCCAGCGCATGCGGCGTCGCGCCGATCGCCTCCAGCACGTCGAGCTTCCCGTTCGAGACGAAGCCCTCGAACCCCGACGTCGTCTTGTAGATCGCGTACGCCTGCACCGTGTCGTCGAGCTCGAGCACGACGAGCCGCTTCGGCGTCGCCTTCTGCTCGTCCGGTGTTCGCAGCACGCGCTCGCGCCACCACGCGTCCGTGCGCGCGAAGACGCCGCTTCGCTGCGCGCGCAGCGCCTCCCCCCCGGGCGGGAAGAGCTCCGCCGCCTCGTCGAGCGTCACCGCGCGCACCCGCCCGCGCCGCTCGAGCGGTTGGGCGAACGCGCTTCGGTCCTTGGGGATGGTGACGTCGCCGCACCACGACGCGATGCCGTAGCCGTAGCGTCCGTAGATCGTCTCCTC
>JBOGZQ010000125.1:0-15116 GCA_050697375.1 Gaiellaceae bacterium
GATCTCGACCTCGTCGGGCCGCAGCCCGTTCCGCTCGACCTGCCGCGGCCACAGATAACCACGGGCGATCGCGGCCTTCTCGGAGGTGGTGTATCCGTCGAAGCGGATCACCTCCATGCGGTCGAGCAGCGGGCCCGGGATCGTGTCCGCGACGTTTCCCGTCGCGATGAACATCACGTTGCTCAGGTCGAGCTCAACGTCGAGGTAATGATCGCGGAAGCTGTGGTTCTGCGCCGGGTCGAGGACCTCGAGCAGCGCCGCCGACGGGTCGCCGCGCCAGTCGGCGCCGACCTTGTCCACCTCGTCCAGCAGGATCACCGGGTTCATCGTCCCCGCGTCGCGCAGCGCGCGCACGAGCCGGCCCGGGAGCGAGCCGATGTACGTGCGGCGATGGCCGCGGATCTCCGCCTCGTCCCGAATGCCGCCGAGCGACATGCGGACGAACTCGCGGTTCAACGCGCGCGCGACCGACTCGCCGATCGAGGTCTTGCCCGTTCCGGGCGGCCCGATCAGCGTGAGGATCGCGCCCGACTTCTTGTCGTTCGGGATGCCGCGCTCCTCGCGGAGCTTCCGCACCGCGAGGTACTCGACGATGCGATCCTTCACGTCGTCGAGGCCCGCATGGTCGTTGTCGAGGACCTCGCGTGCGTTCGTCGGATCGAGCCGCTCCTCGGAGCGCTTCGACCACGGCACCGCGGTGAGCCACTCGAGGTACGTGCGGATCATCGACGCCTCCCCCGAGGCCTCCCCCATCGACTCGAGGCGGCGCAGCTCGCGCTCGGCCTGCGCGCGGACGTCGTCCGGCATGCCGGCTTCCTCGATCTTCGTGCGGTACTCCTCGACGACGGAGCCTTCGTCCTCGCCGAGCTCCTTGCGGATCGAGTTCATCTGCTGGCGCAGGAACCACTCGCGCTGCTGGCGCTGTGCGCCCGACTCGACGTCCTCGCGGATGCGCGCGCGCACCTGGAGCTCGGCGAGCCGCTCGCGCTGGAGCTTGACCGCGAGCTCGAGACGCTCGACGACGTCGACCGTCTCCAGCAGCTCGACGCGCTGCCCGAACGAGATGTCGGGCGCGTATGCGCACGTATCTGCGAGCGCGCCTGCCTCGCGGATCGAGCGGAGGAACTGGCGGATGCGGTCGTCGGCGTCGCGCAGCTCGAGGATCTCCTCGACGATCGCGCGGTACTCGCGCTCGAGCTCGCGCGTCTTGACGGGCGCCGGGTTCTCGTCCGCGGCCTCCTCCACCTCGACGCGCAGCTGTCCCTGGGAATCGGTGTGGGCGGCGCCGATGACGCCGCGGTGGAGGCCGGTCAGGACGACGGCCGAGCCGGCGCCGCGCGGCAGGCGGACACGCTCGTCCACCCGGGCGACGGTGCCGACCTTGGCGTACTCCTGCTCGTGCCGCGGCACGAGCAGCACTTCTGTCTCGCCGCCGGTCTCGACCGTCAGGGTGACGGTCATGCCGGGGAAGACGACGGTGTCCTCGAGCGGGACGAGGAGCAGATCACTCACGATTCGGTCACTCTCCAATCCTGTACTAGGTATCGGAATTGTACCGACACCCTCCGGGCTCGGCCTAGTAGATGCCTTCGCCCGTCCCCAGATCGAAGAAATGGAGCCGTTTCGTGTCCACTGCGAGCCGCACCGGCTCGCCTTCCCTCGCCTTCGTCTCCCGGTCGACCCGGGCGACGAACGGCGACCCGTGGTGGTGCGTCTGCTCGTCCGCCGCGGCAAGCGCCTCCTCGCCGAGCACCTCGCGCACCTCGGCGGTCTGGACGGGCGGCGCGTCGACGGCGAAGTGGAGGTACACCTCGGCGCCCATGTCCTCCCGGATGTCGACGACGACGTCGAGCGGGGCGCCGCCGCTGCCGGCGTCCATGTCCTCCGGGCGGATGCCGAGCGCCACCCGCTTGCCGGCGTACGGCTTCAGCTCGGGGCGTTCGCCTGATGGCAAGGCATGCGGCCCGAACGTCACCGTTCCCCCGCCGACGGTCGCCTCCACGAGGTTCATCGCCGGCGAGCCGATGAACCCGGCGACGAACAGGTTCGAGGGCCGGTCGTAGAGCACCTGAGGCCGGTCGACCTGCTGGAGCACCCCGCCGCGGAGCACGCAGACGCGGTCGCCGAGCGTCATCGCCTCGCTCTGGTCGTGCGTGACGTAGATGGTCGTGACCCCGAGGTCTCGCTGGATGCGGGCGATCTCGGCCCGCATCTGGACGCGGAGCTTCGCGTCGAGGTTCGAGAGCGGCTCGTCCATGAGGAACGCGACCGGCTCGCGCACGATCGCCCGCCCCATGGCGACCCGCTGGCGCTGGCCGCCGGAGAGGTGCCTGGGCCGCTTCTTCAGCACGTCCGAGAGGCCGAGGACCTTCGCCGCCCCGTCCACCCGGCGCCGGATCTCGCTCTTGTCGATCCCGCGCATCTTCAGGCCGAACGCCATGTTCTCGAAGACGTTCATGTGCGGGTAGAGCGCGTAGTTCTGGAAGATCATCGCCATGTCGCGGGCCCGAGGCGGAAGCCCGTTGACGACCCTGCCGGCGACCCGCACCTCGCCGGAGGTGATCTCCTCGAGGCCTGCGATCATCCGCAGGGCGCTCGTCTTTCCGCAGCCGCTCGGCCCGACGAAGACGACGAACTCGCCGTCGGCCACGTCCAGGTCGAGCTCGTCGACGGCCCGCGTCCCGTCCGCGTACACCTTCGTCAGGTGATCGAGCTCGATCGTCCCCACCGCAGCGCGGAGATTACAACCTGGCAATCTGGTTGCAGCCGTGTAACGACTCCCGATAGATTCGCGGCGACATGGCAACAGTGGCGGCGCCTGGGGGGAGCCGTTGGTCGCGGCTCGGATACGTCACAGAGCGTCGTGGGGTTCTCGCAACGCTCTTGATCTCCCCTGCCGTCCTGTTCATCACGGCGCTCGTCGGCATCCCGCTCGGGCTCGCGATCTACCTCAGCTTCACCGACGCGACCGGCGGCTCGCTGACCGGCAAATGGGTCGGGCTCGCGAACGTCCGCGCCGACTGGAGCAACCCGATCTTCCGTAGCGCACTCTGGCACACGTTCCTCTTCACCGCCATCTCCCAGGCGATCGTGGTCGTGTGCGCCGGCCTGCTGGCCCATGCGCTCGTCCGAAGCTTCAAGGGTCGCTGGCTCCTCCGGTTCTTCATCCTCCTCCCGTGGGCTGCGCCGATCGCGCTGACCGCCACCGGCTGGTACTGGATCTACGGCGCCGGCATACCCGAGGCGAGCGTCTTCAACTGGTTCCTCGTTCACCTGCATATCGAGTCGGCGACGAACGTGACGAACTGGCTCGGGACGCCGCGCGCCGCGATGGCGTCGATCATCACCGTGCAGGCCTGGCGGAACATCCCGTTCGCGACCGTGATCTTCCTCGCCGGCGTCTCCTCCATCCCGCAGGAGGTCGACGACGCAGCCGCCATCGACGGCGCCACCGGCTTGAAGAAGTTCTGGTACGTCTCGCTGCCCCTTCAGCTCCCGATCGCGCTCGTTGCGGTGCTCTTCGGGATCATCTTCATCGCGACCGACATGGTCGTCCCGTACATCCTCACGAACGGCGGCCCGTTCAACTCGACGCACGTCCTCACGACGTGGGCTTTCCAGATCGGCATCGTCTCCGGAAACGTCGGCGAGGGCGCGTCGATCGCGCTCTTCATGCTGCCGCTGCTCGCCGTCGTGACGATCGCGATGCTCTTCTTCGCACGCAGGGCCGAGGTGACGTGATGCACGAGCTGCGCCGGCGGGCGTTCCCCTATCTGGTCGTCGGACCGTTCGCCGTCATCCTCGGCTTCCCGTTCGTCTGGATGGCGATCACGTCGCTCAAGGCGAACGCAGACGTGTACAACCCCGCGAAGACCTGGAGCTTCCACCCGACCCTCGCGAACTACGGGTTCCTGTTTCACGACACCGGCTACTTGCGCTGGGTGAAGAACTCGAGCGAGGTCGGCTTGCTCGTCGTGGTGATCACGCTCGCGCTCGCGCTGCCGGCCGGTTACGCGCTCGCGCGCCTCGCGGGACGCGTCGGCCGCGGTCTGGGAGTGGGCATCTTCCTCACCTACCTCGTGCCGCCGACCCTGCTCTTCCTGCCGCTGTCGCGCGTCGTGGCGCAGTACCTCCATCTCAGCGACCGGCTCTGGGCGCTCATCGTCGTCTATCCGTCATTCACGATCCCGTTCGCCGTCTGGCTCCTGATGGGCTTCTTCAAGGCGATCCCACAGGAGCTCGAGGACGCAGCCCTCATCGACGGCTGCTCCCGGTTCGGCGCGCTCGTCCGCGTCGTATTCCCGATATCCATCCCCGGGATCCTCACGGTCGTGATCTTCACGTTCTCGCTCGTCATCAACGAGTTCGTCTACGCCATCACGTTCATCTCCAGCTCGGCCAACCGCACGCTCGCGGTCGGCGTCCCGACCGACCTGATCCGCGGGGACGAATACAACTGGCCCGGGATCATGGCGGCGATTCTCATCGCGAGCATTCCGCTCGCGCTCGTCTACAACGTGATGCTCAACCGATTCATCGCCGGCTTCACGGGCGGTGCGTTCCGCTAGGTAGGGAAAGGAGGGTTCATGTCGGAGGAGGAGAAGCGACTCAGCAGGCGGGAGCTGCTGAAGAAGGCCGGCGCCGGGGCGGTTGCCGTCGGGGCGGCCGGAGCCGGAGCGCCGTTCGCGTTCGCCGGCCCACACAAGTACAGGGGCCGCTGGCTCAGCGGCAACCTCACTGCCATCACGTGGGTGCATTTCGTGCCCTCGTATGACGCCTGGCTCGACCCGTGGGCGAAGGCGTGGGGCGAGGCGAACGACGTGCAGGTCACGATCGACCACATCAACAACACGCTCCTCGACACGCGGGCGGCTGCGGAGGTTGCTGCGCAGTCCGGCCACGATCTGTTCTTCAACCTGCACCCGATGGCCTCGTACTACAACCAGGTGATCGACCACAAGGACATCATCACCGAGGTGGAGAAGACCCAGGGCAAGTACATGCCGATCGCGCAAGCGTCGACGTACGCCGCGAAACTGAAGAAGTATTTCGCGGTCTCCGACAGCTACGTGCCCGATCCCGTCGTCTGGCGCTACGACCTCTGGACCGGCGTCGGGGCCGAACCGAACACGTGGGAGAACGTCCTGAAGGCCGCACCAAAGCTGAAGAAGATCGGCCACCCGATCGGCATCGGGCAGTCGCAGGAGCTCGACTCGAGCATGGCGCTCTACGCCTTCATGATGTGCTTCGGGTCGTTCCTCCAGGACGAGAACAACCGCCCGTCGCTCGACACGAAGAAGACGGTGCAGGCCGTCAACTTCATGGCCCAGTTGTACCGCGTCGGCGAGACGCCGGACATCTTCTCGTGGAATCCCGCATCGAACAACAACTACCTCTATGCCGGTACCGCGTCGCTCATCCTGAACGCCATCTCGGCGACGCGTACGCCGGAATCGCTGCATCTGCCGTTCTCGGACGATCTCTGGATCTGGCCGATCCCTTCGGGACCGCACGGCCGCCTCGGCCTCGAGCACCTGATGGGCTGCTGGAACATCTGGAAGTTCGCCCAGAACAAGGCGAACGCGGAGAAATTCCTCATCGATCTGCTCAATGCCGGGAAGCAGGCGACGATCCAGTCGCAGCTCTACAACTTCCCGACGTTCGAGAAGACGTTCCCGTTCCCCGCGATCCGCAAGCTGGCCGCGGCGGACCCGAACAAGCCGAAGGGGAAGTACACCATCCTGACGACGATCGCCGAGAAGTACACGCACAACATCGGCTATCCGGGGACGATGAACCCGGCGATGGACGAGGTCTTCTCGACGTACCTCATCCCGCAGATGTTCGCCCAGGTCTCCCAGGGCAAGATGAGCGCGGCGCAGTCGGTCGCGTCGATCAAGTCCCAGGTGAACACGATCTACAAGAAGTGGGAAGCAAGAGGCGCTGTTTAGAGCGTTATGACGACCTTGCCGCCGGGGCCGGAGCGCTGCCGCTCCCAGGCCTCGGCGGCACGATCGAGCGGGTAGCACTGGATCGGAATGTCGATGCGCCCCGCCGTCACGTGGTCGAGCAGCTCGAGGTACGCGCGGCTCTGCTCCTCCCTGCTCAACGCAAAGTTGGAATGGCCCATGATCACGAGCTCCTGGCCGCGCACGTCCGCGGATCGGAGCGGCGCCTCGGGGCCGGCCGACTGGCCGACGTGGACGACACGCGCGTGTCGTTGCGCATACTGCAACGCGTGCGCAAGCGGTTCACCCCACACTGGGTCGATGCAGACGGTGAAGCCGTCGTCGCCGAACTCCTCCGCGATCCGGCCGAGATCCTTGCGTCCGACGGCGACGACCTTGGCGGCGCCGAGAAGCTCTGCTGCCTGCGCAGCGATGCGTCCCACGGCGCCGGTCCCGCCGAGCACGAGAACGCGGTCGCCGGGCCCGACCTTCGCCTTCCACGCCACGGGCACCCAGGCGGCGATGCCGGCGATGCCCACCGCCGCGGCGACTGCCGGATCGGTCCCCTCCGGCACCTCGAGCGGGAGGTCGTCGGGAACGGCGACGCGCTCGGCGAGAAATCCGTCCTTCGCGACGCCGCGAGCCTCGCCGAAGAGGTACACGAGCCTCCCGTCCTCCCGCCGGCCGGCAGCCTCCACCCCGAGCACGTACGGGAGCGGCGGATGCCCGCCGTAGAAGACTCCGGTCCCGACCGAGATGTCGATCGGGTTGAGTGCCACCGCTTCGACGCGAATCCCGTCGACGTTCGGCAGTTCGACTACCCGCGGCGGCGAGCCTAACTCGGTGATCTGGGCGGCACGCATCAGCAGCCGAGGACGTGCACGTCGCGTTTCGCGATTCCCGCGGGCCGCGCGCCCGCGTAGACGATCGTCAGCCGCGCATACGTCGGCGTGAGCCCGCAGCCCGTGAGCTTGTCGGCGGTCACGGTCACGGGATACGTGTGAAAGTGGCCGGCGGCGCAGTACGGCTTGCAGTCGTTCGCGCGCGCGGTCGCCTTCGCGGTCGCAGTCGAGCCTCCCCACCCACGCCATGCGATGCGCTCGAGCGAATAGTTCGCGTCCGCGCACGCGAGGACGAGGCTCGACGGCTTGCTCACGGTCGGCCCGCAATTGTCGATCCAGGCAAGCCCGGGCGGCGGAGTACAGCCGATCTTCAGCTCGGCCAGCACGGACTTGGGGCCGGCGTCGCAGCCGAACGACGACCCGAAGTCGACCACCCACCACGTGCCGTGACTCGAATGGAAGAGCATCTCCGACGGCCCGGCGCTCTTCGAATTGAGGCGCGCGGCCGCGTAGCGCGGGTCGAGCTTTGACACGGAGATGGAGACGACGCGGTTGTCCTTCGCCGCCGGCGAGTTCGGCATGTGCACGTAACCGGCGAACGCCTGCTCGATTGCGTGCCGTTGAGAAGGGGTCGGCGCTGCGAGCCCGAGCGTGAGGACGAGAAGGGCGAGCGGTCTCATTGATCCTCCAGTCCCACCGCGGCGAGCGCGGAATCGAGATGCGGATGTTCCTCCACGCGCGCGACGCGGCCCTCGTGCGTCGTCACGACTGCGGCGTAACGGCCGACGAGATAGAAACGGCGCGACTGGAGCGGCCGCTCGTCGGTCTCGTCGGGCTCGATACGCGAGAAGCGCATGCTGATGACGACGCGGTCGCCGACGCCGATGCACCGGTCGACGGTGACGTGATACCCCTCGGCGACGCGCTCCTCGAGGATCGTGAGCACGTCGTCGCGGTCGAACGCGCCCTCAGCCTCGTCTCCCACCCACTCGATCTCCGGGTCGAGCATGCCCGCGATCGCGTCGAGGTCGCCGGCGACGAACGCGCGATAGCCGCGCAGTAACAGATCGACCCCCTCCTGACTCAAGCCTACGGCTCCTAGTTACGTGACAAGCGAGATCGACCGAGGGACACCGCGGTCATCCGAGGAGCGTACCGAGAGAGAACTCCGCCTGCGCGTGCTCGATGAGGACGGGATCGTGCGTCGCGCACACGATCGCCGTGCCCGTCGTCCGCGCGAGCTCGGCGAAGAGCGCGCCGACGGCGCGGGCGTTCGCCTCGTCGAGCCGTGCAGTGGGCTCATCCGCGAGCAGCAATGCGGGCTTCGCCGCGAGTGCGCGCGCGATGGCGACGCGCTGGCGCTCGCCCATCGACAGGCGCGCGACACGCTGCTCCGCGAGCTCGCCCAGGCCGACGGCGGCGAGCGCGTCGATCGCCTCAACCGGGGGCCTGCCGCGGAGCGACAGGGCGAGCTCCACCGTCTCGCGCGCGGTGAGGAACGGGACGAGATCCGTCCCCTGCGTGACGACGCCCACGTGCCGGCGGCGCAGGAGGGCGAGGCCGGTGTCGTCGAGGCTCGCGAGCGACGTGCCGAGCACGCGGACGTCGCCTGCGGTCGGGCGGTCGAGCCCGGCGATGAGATGGAGGAGCGTCGACTTGCCCGATCCGGACGGGCCGGTGACGGCGGACAGCTCTCCCGCCGCGAGCGAGAGCGACAAATCGTGGAAGACCTCCGTCGCCCGCGCGCCGCGCCCGTGCACCTTCGCGAGGCCGTCGGCTTCGGCGACGACGTCACCGCGCCCGCGCGGCGCGGTGGCGGCCGCTTCCGTCTTCTCGGCTGCGATGGTGTGGACGAAGACGCCGCCCTCCTTCGGCTCGAGCCGCGCGCGCGTCGTCGCGCCGAGCAGCTCCTCGGGGATGCGGATCCAGCCGCCGCGATTCACCACCGCGTCCCCGCCGTCGGCGCTGACTCGGCCGTCGCGAATCTGGATGACGCGGTCGGCGACGGCGGCCGACTCCGGGTCGTGGCTGACGACGAGCGTCGTCACGCCCGCTTCCCGCGAGAGCTCGCGGATGAGCGCATAGATCTGAACGGCGTTCGCAGCGTCGAGCTCACCCGTCGGCTCGTCGGCGATGAACAGCTTCGGGTGATGCGAGAGCGCCGCGCAGAGCGCGACGCGCTGTTGCTGGCCGCCGGAGAGCTCGGCCGGTCGCGCGTCGCGCCGGTCGCCGAGCCCGACGCGCTCGAGCAGGCCGTCGGCAACGCGCTCGCTCTCGCCGCGCTCGTAGCCGAGCAGCTCGAGTCGCAGCGCGACGAGGTCGCGCGCCGACAGCTCGGGCGCGAGAGCGCGCGTGTAGTGCTGGTCGGCGTAGCCGAGCGAGCGCGAGCGGTAGTCGGCGAGACCGCGCCCGCGCAGCGTGCGCAGATCGTGGTCGAACACGCGCACCGTCCCGGCCGAGGGACGGTCGAGCCCCGCGAGGATGCGCAGCAGCGTGCTCTTGCCGGAGCCGCTCGGCCCGAACACGACGACGAGCTCCCCTTCCTCGATCTCGAGCGACAGGCCTTGCAGCGCCGCCGCGGCGCCTTCCTCCGACGGATAGATGCGGAACAGATCCGTCGCCCCGACGGCGATCATCGCGTCCTCCGGACGGTGGCCGCGGCCGCCGCGGTGGAAGTCGCGGCCAATACCGCGAGCGCGATCGCGACGAGCGGCCAGTCGAACGACAGCTGAAGCGGCGGCAACGGCGATCCCGCGCCGGCGGTGACCGCGACGACGGCGACGACGAGCGCGCTCACGATCGCGCCCGCGCCGATGCCACCGGCGATGCCGACGGCGGCGACGGTCTCGGCCCGCAGCAGCAGATGGCGGCGGAGCTCGGCGGGTGTCATGCCCTGCGCCGAGAGGTCGAAGAGATCGCCGCTTTCGTCGCGGCGGTCGCCGGCGACGCCGAGCAGGACGCCGACGCCGGCGAGCACGAGGCCGACGATCGCCGCAACGAGCAGGAGGGCCAGCGAGCCGCGCGCGAGCGGGTCGCCGCGCAGGGACGCCAGCGTCGCGCGCTGCGACAGGATCGCGAGCGACGGATAGTGCGGCGGCCTCGAGGAGTCGAGCCAGATCTCGCTTGCCGTCGACGTCCCCGGCTCGATGGTGTTCGCGGCGGTCAGCCACGTCGCCAGGTCGGCGACGACGACGCTCCCGTCGACGGAGGGGAAGTTCCGCGCGAGGCCGGCGACTTGCCCCTGGATCGTCTCGTCCTCGACATGGAGGGGAAGGATGTCGCCGACGCGCCCGAGGTCGGGCGACACGACGACGGGCACGGGCGATCCCTCGAGCGGCTCGTGCGGGCGCAGGATCGAGTCGGATGCGCGGTTGACGACGTAGCGCAGCGTCGTCCCGCGCACGCGCACGCCGTTCGTCCCGATCCAGCCGGCGAAACGCCGGTCGAGCCGCAGCGTGCCGACGGAGGTGTCGTTCACCGAGAGCGAGGTGCCGCTCTCGCGGTGGCCGGCGACGAACGCCGCCGTTTGCGGGAACGAGAGGCGCATCGCGACGACGCGTCCGCCGCGCGCCGCGGGCGGCAGCTTCACCGTGACCGTGTGGGCGCCGCGGCCGAGCTCGCCGAGCGTGAGGAGCGTGAAGTCGCCGCGGCGATCGAGCACGTTCAGCTGGATGCCGACGCGGTCGCCGGCGATGGCCAGGAGCAGCGTCAGCTTCGTCGCGCCTTCCGGGAGATCGAAGCCACGGAGTTGCGGCTCGGCCGGCGGCGCGAGCGCCCGCGCGAGCGCGCTCGGCGACTGCGGGGAGAAGTCGGAGCGCCAGCCGTCGACGTGCGGGATCGTGGATGCCGGCAGCGCGAGCAGCGTGAAGTCGAGGCCGCGGTTCGCGGTGACGAAGCCGTCGTCGCGCAGCACCGGCGTCCCGACTCCGGGGCGAACGGCCTGCTGCACGGTGACGAGCTTGTTCAAGTCCTCCTGGAGGACGTAGCGCGCGGGCACCGCGTAGCGCGCCTGCTCCGCCTCGCCGCGCTCGAGCGTCGCGCGATACGAGAAGGCGAACAACGCGACCCCGACGCTCAGGACGAAGAAGACGACCGAGAGCAGGACGCGGCCGGGCGAGCGCGCGAGCGAGAGCAGGGCGAGGCGAACGGATGCGGGGCCGCGCCGCCCGATCCATTCGAGCGTCCGCAGGAGCGGCGAGAGCAAGCGCGCGGCCACGGCTGCGAGCACGAACAGCACGAGCCCCGGCAGCAGCAACAGGAACACGCCGGTGCCCCCGCTCGATGCGAGCGTCGTCGTGTCGGTCTTCCCGCGCGCGAGCGCGAGGAGGACGGCGGCGAGGGCGCCGAGCGCCGCGACATCGGCCGCGGTGACCGTGAGCCCGCCGAAGGCGATCCGCTCGAGCCGGAGGGCGGCGAGCATGACCGCCGCCGTCAGCGCGGCGAGCGCGACCGCGATCCCGAACGCGCGCGCCGTGAAGAGCGCGTGCTCGACCGCGAGCCAGCCGGGCGCCCCGAGATGTCGCGCGAGCAGCGCTCCCGCGCCGCTGCCGGCGAGCCAGCCGACGACGCTCGACACGATGGTGATCGCCGCGACCTCGGCGGCGGCGACGAGGAAGATCTGTCCGCGGCTCGCGCCGAACCAGACGAGCCTTCGGCGCGTCGCGTCGTACTCCGTCCGCAGGCGCGTCGACGCGAGGACGGCGAACCCGAGCAGCAGCACGGCTGCGTCGCCGCCGAGCACGAGCAGGCGCTCGCCCGCGACCCGGCTCGTCGCGCGCACGGCGGCGATCGTGTCGAGCGGCGCTTGCACCGAGAAGATGTCGCTCTTCTCCTCCAGCTGCGACTGCGCGCGGTCGATGCGCGTGCCGAGGCTCGCGAGATCCCAGTCGTGGACGGAGTCGGGCGCGAGCGGGACGATCCAGCCGTACGAGCGCGCGATGAGCGGAGCGTCGGGAAGCGGTGTGCGCTCAAACGCGGAGACGCCGTCGGCGAGGAGGATCGGCGGCCGGTTCGATCCCGCCGCCGCGAAGTACGCGGCGAGCGGCGCGCCTGCGCGCAGCGTCGCGCGGCCGACGACGTGCAGGAACGGCAGCTTAGGCGCAACCGGTTTGCCACCGATCTGCACGAGCTCGCAATAGCGCGGCGTGCACGCGTGCGGCAGGCGTCCGCCCCGGAGCACGAGCCAGCGCGAGAGGCCGTCGACCGCGCCGAGGTTGACGAACGCGCCGCCCCACGTCGCCTGGCGGAACACCTCGACCGCGAACGCGGGATGGTGCAGCACCGGCTCGAGCGCATTGCGCGCGAGCGTGTCGAGCTGCGGGAAGCTGAGGTTCGATTGCGCCGGGACGCCGCTCCACACCGCTTGCACGGCGCGATCCGACGGCTGCAGCGCGCCGAGCGCCCGCTGCACCGCGCGATCCTGGACGGCGACCGAGCCGACGGCGGTCATGGCGAGAACGCCGGCGCCGACGGCGATTCCGAGGGCTGCCAGGACGCTCGACGACGCGTGCGCACGGAGGCGGATCGCGGCGAGCCGCAGTACCACCAGCAGCCGCCTCGCACGCACCAACGGGCACGATAGCCTGGGGGTGCTTTGGGTAACAAGGCGGGAGTGCGCGTCCTCGTCGCCGACGACAGCCCGCACCTGGTGCTGCTGTATCGGGCGGTGCTCGAGGACGCCGGCTACGAGGTGGTCAGCGTCAGCAACGGGATGGCGGCGATCGCCGCCGTCGAGGGCGGCGACGTGGACGCCGCCATCCTCGACGTGCTCATGCCCGGCGTGAGCGGCGACGCGATCGCGGAGCGGTTGCGGCAGACGAATCCCGAGCTGCCCGTCTTGTTGATGACGGGCGACTACGGCGAGCAGTTCGTCGTCGACGTCGGCGCGCCCGTGCTGCGGAAGCCGTTCGCGCCCGAGGAGCTCGTGCGCGCGGTGCAGGAGCTCACGACGGCAGCGTAGTTCCGTCCGCCTCGCTCGGTACTCTGTTTACCGTGTTGACAACGAATCAGAAAGGCGCGATCGCGGAGACGGCGATCGCGCACGAGGCCGTCAAACTCGGCATCGGAGTCTTGAAGCCGATCGGCGACATGCGATACGACCTCGTCTTCGACACGGGCGACCGGCTCATCCGAGTCCAGTGCAAATGGGGTCGTCGGCGGGGCGACGTCATCATCGGCGCCTTCTACGCCAACCGGAGAGCACGAGAGGGTCTTCGTCGGAGCTACTACGACGCGAAGGAAGTCGACGCGTTCGCCATCTACTGCGCCGACCTCGATCGCTGCTTCTTCGTCCCAATCAACGAGCTGGACGGCTGCAAGCAGGTCCAGCTCCGGCTGGAGCCGACGCGCAACAACCAGGCAAGCGGTATTCGATGGGCTCGGGAATACGAGTTCGGCGCTAAACTGAAAGCCGCTCTGGGCCCATAGCTCAGCTGGGAGAGCGCCGCGATGGCATCGCGGAGGCCGGCGGTTCGAGCCCGCCTGGGTCCATCACCATTCGTGCCTCTGTGCAGCGGTTTTCGCTGACCGAGAGGCGTACGAGCACTGTGCGAACCGCAGCTGTCGCGCTCGGCGCGTCAGGCGGCGGGCACTTCAACCAGCGTCGTGCCGACCGCTGTCGGCTGAGGGACCGGCTCGCCTGCCTGTCGGAGGCCGTCGAGGTGGAAGGTGATCGCCTCTCGGATCAGCTGCTCGACTTCTTCCTGGGAGTCGCCGACGACGCCGAGGCCGGGCAGGTCGGGGCAGTAGGCGCCCCATGACTCGCCTTCGTGCTCGATCACAACCAGGTATTCGCTCATCGGTTCGGCCTCCGTAGTCCCGCCTGTCGAAGGATATTCGCTGCCGTCCCTTTCGGCACGTCTGCGCCAGGCTTGCCAGCCACGGTGACCTTTCCAGGCTTGCTCGGGTGCTCGTACTGCTGATGGCTTCCTCGCTGGGCCGTGTGCTCCCATCCATCGTCTTCGAGCAGGCGAATGAGCTCGCGGAACTTCATGTCGCCCATCGTGCCGAGGCTCTCGGCTGGGCCATGTCCCGAAACGTCCGGCGAGCGCGAGCGGCGCGCCAGGGACGAGAAGCTCGCGGTTCGCGTAATACGCGGTTCGGCCCACTGAACTTGGATCAAGACGAACCGTCGAGCGACGTACTCGCCGCAGGCGCCGCCTCAGCTCAGCCGCGGCTCACGCGAAGCCGGGGATCGACGGTGGCAAGAACGTCGAAGTCGTCGTCTTGCGTCCAGATCTCGAGGTCGTGGACCAGCGCGGTTGCCGCGATGATCGCGTCCATCGCGCCGGCCCGCCGCTTTTGACTGCGCACCGTGGCGAGCAGGTCGGCTAGGCGCGCCGCTACGAGTTCGTCATACGGGAGCGCGACGAATCGTTCAGCCCGCGCCAGCGTTGTTCGACGAAGCCGCCGCAGCTTCTCGTTCGCCGCCATGTGTACGCCGACTCCGAGCTCCGTCAGCGTCGCAACGGAGATCCGCGCTTCTCCCTCCGGCGCGCGCCCCAGCGAGCGACGCTGCTCTGCCGCCACGAAGACGCTGGTGTCGGCGAGGTATCCGCTCATCCGTCACACGATCATGTCGTCCGTCGTCAATCCGGCGTCGAAGTCTTCTGACGGAGACTCGACGTCGAGAGCAGCGGCCAACGCGCCGATCTCGGCCAAATCGCTGAGGAAGCGCTCAGTGGGACGGCGTTCGCTGCGCTCCTGGCGCGGAACGATGTCCGCCACCGGCCGCCCATGCACGGTGAGGACGACACGTTCGCCGCTCTCGACGGCGGCGATCACACGCGCCGTGTGGTTCCGGAGCTCGCGGACCGATACATCCATGTGGCACAGCGTAGCACGCTTGTCCCGACACGCCCCTTCGAGGTCTTACTCGGAGCGTGGTCAGCGTTTAGGGCGGTTTTAGGGGTGGCTGCTTCCCTGTGAGCAGTGAGGAAGGTTGTTCTCGCGGCCAGTCTCGCGGCGCTCTGGCTAGCCGTCGCGGGCTGCGGCGGCTCAGGCGCACCGGCTGTCGCGAACCTCGGGGCGACGACGGTGTCGAACCCGACGACGAGGGCGTCGAACCCGAGTGCTTCCGTCGCCGGCTCCAGTGCTGAAACCAGCGGTAGCGGTGGGAATGGCAAGATCGGCGCGGCGTTCTCGGTCAGGGGCAGCTTGCAGCAGTTGACGAAGTTCGCCGCCTGCATGCGCGCAAATGGGGAGCCGAACTTCCCCGACCCAAACGCGCAAGGCGTGGTCTCGGCCCCACTCAACCGGGCATCGCCGCAAGTCGATCGAGCCTTGCAGGCATGCCGGAAGGACATGCCGGGCGGCACGCCTAGCCCGG
>JBOGZQ010000126.1:0-7631 GCA_050697375.1 Gaiellaceae bacterium
GGTCCAGCCGGCGTCGTGGTGGAGCGCGTCGAGCTCGACGTGCGGCACGCCGAGGCGCTGCGCAAGCTCGCGGGAGAGGGTCGTCTTCCCCGAGCACGAAGGGCCGATCACGGCGACGCGCCGCATCAGAGGCGGAATTCGCCGCGTGCGACGATGACTGCCGAGCCGCCGACCTCGATCTCCTCCGGCGACACTGCGACGGCGTAGAGCGTCGACGGCCGCTGGATCTCCGCGCCCTGCGAGATCTCGATCTCGTCGCCGAACGCAATGCGGCCGTGCCGAGCGAGATGGAGCGCGAGCGGCCCCGCCGCCGAGCCGGTCGCGGGATCCTCGTCCAAGCCGAGCCCGGCGCCGAACATGCGGGTCTTCCATTGCGAGCCGGATCCGGCGAAGCAGTTGATGCCGACGTTGCCGAAGCCGCGGAGATCGGGCGCGAGCGCGGCGACCTCGTCGGAGGACCGCAACGCGACGTACACGTGCGGGACGCCGTTGTCGTACAGCTCGACGGGAAGCTCCGACGTCACGCCGAGCCGCTCCTCCAGCTCGGCAGCGCAGACGAAGGGCTCGATCGTCGGCACGGGCTGGCGCATCCAGCCGAAGACGATGCGCGCGCCTTCGCGCTCGAGTCGCACGGGCACCGTGCCTGCGCGCAGCTCGAGACGGATCTCCTCGAGCTGGAGCGGGCCGGCGAGGACGAACGCCGTCCCGAGGACCGGATGGCCCGCGAACGGCAGCTCGGCCGTCGGCGTGAAGATCCGCACCTTCACGTGGCCGTCGGCCTCCGGCGGATAGACGAACGTCGTCTCGGAGACGTTCATCTCGCGCGCGAGCTTCTGCAGCCGCTCCTCGGGGATCTCGCGCGCGTCGGTGAAGACGGCGAGCTGGTTGCCGGCGAGCGGAACGTCGGTAAAGACGTCGCAGACGACGTACCGGAAGCCCGCCACGGGCGCCAGACTATCGTTCGGCCGGTGCGCCTCCTCATCGTCCGCCATGCGGAAGCCGCGCCCGGGGAGCCGGACGAGCTGCGGCCGCTGACGCCCGAGGGCCGTGCGCAGTCGTACGCGTTGGGCGAGCAGCTGCGGCGCGACGGCTTCGCTGCGGACGCGGTCGTCTCGAGCCCGCTGCTGCGCGCGCGCGAGACCGCTGCCGCGCTCGGGCTCGGAGAGCCGGAGGTCGACGAACGGCTCGCGCCGGGCGCGTCGCCGGACGACGTGCGCGCCGCCGCAGCCGGACGGGGCGAGAGGGTCGTCGTCGTCGGCCACCAGCCCGACTGCGGGCACGCGGTGCTCGAGCTCGCGGGCGTCGAGACGTCGTTCCGGCCGGCCGGCTCATACGAGATCGAGCTGTGAGCGCGATCTCCGTCAGCGGCCTGCGCAAGTCCTACGGCCCGCTCGAGGCGGTGCGCGGCGTCGACTTCGAGATCGAAGAGGGCGAGGTCTTCGGACTGCTCGGCCCGAACGGCGCAGGCAAGACGACGACGGTCGAGATCCTCGAGGGGTATCGCCGCCGCGACGCAGGCGACGTGTCGGTGCTCGGTCACGATCCGCAGCGCCCGGGTCGCGACTTCCGCCAGCGCATCGGCGTCGTCCTCCAGCAGGCGCAGCTGTGGGCGAACCTCACCGTGCGCGAGACGCACGCCGTCTTCGCCGGCTACTACGACCATCCGCGCGACGTCGACGAGGTGGTCGACCTCGTCGGCCTCACCGACAAGCGCGACGCGCGGGTGAAGACGCTCTCGGGCGGGCAGAAGCGCCGGCTCGACCTCGGCGTCGCGCTCGTCGGCGATCCCGATCTCGTCTTCCTCGACGAGCCCACGACCGGATTCGACCCCGCCGCGCGGCGCGCGGCGTGGGAGATGATCCGCTCGCTGCGCTCCCTCGGGAAGACCGTCCTCCTGACGACACACTACCTCGACGAGGCGGAGCAGCTCGCGGATCGCGTCGCGGTCCTGCGCGAAGGACGCATCGTCCGCATCGGCACGCCGCGCGAGCTGACGACGACCGGCTCGGAGGTCGAGATCCGCTACCGCCGCGACGGGGAGGAGCTGCTCATCCGGACGAGCGAGCCCACGCGCGTCCTGCACGAGCTGACCGCCGCGGCGATCGCCGGCGGCGAGGAGCTCGAGCGGCTCGAGGTGCGCCGGCCGACGCTCGAAGACGTCTACCTCGCGCTCATGGAGGACGAGGAGTGAGGCTCTACCTTCACCAACTCAAAGCAGAGCAGCTCGTGTACTGGCGCTCGCGGGAGGCGGCGGTGTTCACGTTCATCTTCCCGCTCCTCCTGTTCGTGCTACTCGGCTCGGTGTATTCCGGCCGCATCTACGGCGTGCCCGCCGCGCAGGCGCTGCTCGCCGCGCTGCTCGCATACGGGTGCGCGATGGTGGCGTTCGCCGGCCTCGCGATCACGCTCGTCCTCCGGCGCGAGCAGGCGATCCTCAAGCGCCTGCGGGCGACGCCGCTGCGTCCGCCGGTCTACATCCTCTCGGTGCTCACCTCGACCCTGCTCGTCTTCGCCGCCGAGACGGTCGTGCTGTTCCTCCTCGGCCGGGCCGTGTTCGGGACGCCGTTCCCGGCTCGGATCGGCTCCATCGCGCTCGTGGTCGTGCTCGGCGCCGTCTGCTTCGCGGCCATGGGCGTCGGGCTCAGCGGCCTCATCCGTTCCGGAGAAGGCTCCTCGGCCGTTGTGAACCTGATCGTGCTCCCGATGGCCTTCCTCACCGGCGCCTTCGGGCCGACACGGCACTATCCGCACTTCCTCCGCATCATCGGCGATGCTCTGCCCCTCAAGTACCTCGTAGACCTCTCAAACGCCGTGTATCTCCACAAGCATTCGTTCTGGTCGCAGGGAACCGCCATCGGCGTCCTCGCCGCCTGGGCGCTCGCCGGGATCGCCGTCGCGATCGCAAAGTTCGGCTGGGAGCCGAGGGAGGCGTGATCGAGCCCGCCGTCGCCTTCCGCGTGCGCGAGCACGAGAGCCCCGTGCTCGAGGTGCGGGTCAACTTCGGCGTGCTCACCGGCCGGCAGGTGAGCCAGGCGGAGATCGACGATCTCGCGCGGCTGCTTCATACGCTGGCGCCGTCGTTCCAGATCGTCGCGGAGGAGCGGCACGAGTTCGGCGACTCGCTGGAAACGTCGCTGCACCAGGTCGTGATCGAGATGGAGAACGCCGAGATCGCAACGGATGTCGTCGCGACCGCCGAGTTCTGGGCGCGCGCCTGCTACGCGGCGCGCCACATCGACATCTAGCGCACTCCCGCGGCGGTCAGCGCGAACTTCGTGAGGGAGCGCGGCATGCGCCTCGCCTGCTTCACAGTCGCGTGCAGCGCGTCGACGAACTCGTCGAGGTCCTCGTCGGTGAGGACGAACGGCGGGAGGATCCGGACGACCGCCATGTCGTGCCCCGCAACCTGCGTGAGGATGCGGTGGTCGGTGAAGAGCGGCACGACGACGAGCTGCGCAAAGAGGCCGCGCTGCGCACGTTCGAGCATCCGGTAGGCGAGACCGTCGCCCTCGAACTCGATCGCCCACAGCAGACCGATACCACGCACCTCGCGGACGACGTCGAACTCGTCCACAAACGGACGGGTGCGCTCGAGCAGGCACGCGCCGAGCTCGGCGGAACGTTCGACGAGCTTGCGCTCGTCGAGCTCGTGCAGCATCGCGAGACCGGCGACCATCGCGAGCTCGTTCGGCGCGAACGTCGAGCCGTGCGACATCGCGTGCGGCATCGAGTCGAACACCGCCTCGTGGACCGCGCGCGCCATGAGCAGCGCGCCGACGGGCACATAGCCGCCGGACAACGACTTCGCGACGGTGACCATGTCCGGCTCGAGGCCCCAGTGCTCGAGCGCGAACATCGACCCTGTTCTGCCGAAGCCGGTCATGACCTCGTCGAGGCAGAAGAGCGTGCCGTACTTCCGGCAGAGCGCCTGCGCCCCCTCGAGGTAGCCGGCCGGCGGCAGGATGATCCCCTTCCCTTGGATGGGCTCGACGATGAAGACGGCGACGTCCTCGCGCTTCAGCTCAGCCTCGAGCGCGTCGAGGTCGCCGAAGGGAACGCGGTCGAAGCCGGGAAGCAGCGGCTGGAAGCGCGCGGTGAACTCCGGATTGCCGTTCGCGGAGAGCGCGCCGAGCGTGAGCCCATGAAAGCCGTGGTCGGCGGAGACGACGCGCGGGCGCTTCGTCGCGGCGCGACCGAGCTTCAGCGCCGCTTCGTTCGCCTCGGTGCCGGAGCTCGTGAACAGGCAGCGGTCGATGCGCGGCGGCGTGCGCGCGATCAGCGCGTCGGCGAGCAGGCCCGGCAGCGCGGTGACGCCCATTGCGAGCATGCCGGGCGTGTCGAGCTCGAGCGCCTCGATCAGCGCCGCGCGGACGACGCGGTTGTTCCGCCCGACGTTGTACATCCCGAATCCGCCGAGCATGTCGAGGTACCGCGTGCCGTCGGCGTCGTAGAGATATGCGCCCTCGGCGCGCGCCCAGTGACGATCGAAGCCGATCGTGCGCAGCACGCGGACGAACTGCGGGTTGATCGTCCTCGCCCAGAGATCGAGATCGCCGTCGCCGGCACTCTCGAGCAGCGACCGTACGTCGAGCACGGTCTTGAATTTACGCGATAGCGGCGCGGATCGACTGTTCGGGCCCCTCGAGACGGATCTCGAGGATGGATGCGGTGCGCCGGATGAGCGCGACGGCGGCGCGATTCTCACCGCCCGCCAATGCGGTGATCTCGGTGATGCCCGCGGCGCGCGCGTCGTCGAGCAGCAGACGGGTGAGCGCGGAGCCGATGCCGCGATGCTGGTGCTCGTCGGCGACGACGAAGGCGACCTCCGCGGTGTAGCGCGATGTGCGCACGAGCTGCGCGAGCGCGGCGGGCCGCCCGTCGCCGACGACGTGCGCGACGAGCGCGTGATGGGTGGCGTCGGCGCGCGCGAGCTCCCCCAGCTCGGCGCCGGAGAGGCACGGCTTCGCGCCGTTGAAGCGGCGGCGGCGCGACTCGGCACCGAGTCGGCCGAAGATGGCCGCGACCGTGTCGACGTCTCCGTCCGCAAGTGGACGGACGAGGATCGTCGGGCCGTGCGGGAGATCGAGGGCGCGGGTCTCCATGGTCAGTTGGAAAAACCTACCCTAGTGGGTTGGAAAAGTCAACTCACTGTGGCACAATGGGGCTGTGAGCCAGACGGAGACCGCCCCCCGGGCCTGCACCATCGCCGCCTCCCTCGCCGTGATCGGCGAGAAGTGGTCGCTCCTCGTCATCCGGGAACTGTCCCTCGGCGTCCATCGCTTCGACGCGATCCAGCGGAACACCGGCGCTCCGCGCGACATCCTCACGAGTCGGCTCCGCCGCCTCGAGGCCGAGGGCGTCGTCGAGAAGCGGCTCTACCAGCTCCATCCGCAGCGATACGAGTACTGGCTGACGGAGGCCGGCGACGAGCTCCGTCCCATCCTCCTCGCGCTCGCGAAGTGGGGCGATCGCTGGACGGGCGAGCACACGCAGGCGCGCTGGGTGCACGAGTGCGGCGCCGAGCTCGACCTCGCGCACACCTGTGCGGCGTGCGGTGGCGAGGTCACCGGGCTCGACCTGCGCCGCGCCTAACCGTGGTGCCAGCACCAGGGCGAGACGCCGGGGGCCGGGATTGTCCGGCTGAGCCCGTCCCGCCAACCTCGAGACGTGGTGTCCAACACGTCTCAGGAGGCTCAGATGCAGGGGAACATCGCAGCACGCGCGGGACGCTGGAGCGCCGCGCACTGGAAGACGGCGACGCTCGGCTGGCTCGTCCTCGTCGTCGCCGCGATCGCGCTCGGCTCGATCGTGGGGACGAAGCAGCTCAGCGACGCCGAGAACTCGAACGGCGAGTCCGCCCGAGCGGAGCGAATCCTCGCGAGCGCGGGCTTCGACAACTCCGCCGGCGAGGCGGTGCTCATCCAGTCGAAGGGCCATACGTGGCCCGACTCGGTCGCGGCCGATGTCTTCGCGATGCTGCGCGCCCGAACCGACGTGAAGAAGGTCAAGCTCCCCGTCCGGTCGCACGACGGGCGGTCGCTCCTCGTCTCCTTCGAGATCCGCGGAAACGGCGACACCGCCGACGCGCGCGTGCAGCCGGTGCTCGATGCCGTCGCACGCATCCAGCACGCGCATCCGCAGCTCACCGTGGCCGAGATCGGGGATGCGAGCGCGAACCACGCGCTCAACAAGACGATCGGCAAGGACTTCTCGCGCGCGGAGAAGCTCTCGCTTCCGATCACCTTCCTCATCCTGTTGCTCGCGTTCGGCGCGTTCGTCGCCGCGGGCGTGCCCGTGCTGCTCGCGTTCTCGGCCGTGCTCGCGTCGCTCGGGCTCTCGAGCCTCGTCAGCCACGTCGCGCACGCCTCCGGCACGACGAGCTCCGTCATCCTCCTCATCGGGATGGCGGTCGGCGTCGACTATTCGCTCTTCTACGTCAAGCGCGAGCGAGAAGAGCGCGCAGCCGGGCACGAGGGACACGAGGCAGTCCACCGCGCCGCCGCGACGTCGGGGCAGGCGGTGCTCGTCTCGGGTGCGACGGTGATGATCGCGATGGCAGGATTGCTCTTCGCCGGCTCAGCTGACTTCACCTCGATCGGCATCGGAGCGATGATCGTCGTCTTCGTGTCGATGATCGGCTCGCTGACGGTGCTGCCGGCGCTCCTCGCGAAGCTCGGCGACCGGATCGATCGCGGACTGCTCTCGGTCGCCGCCTCAGGCATCGGGCTCGCGTTCCGCCGCCGGGAGCCGCGCTGGATCGCGACGCTCCGCACCCGGCGCACCGTCATCCAGCGACTGAAGGGCGGCCGGAACGAGTCGCGCGTGTGGACGGCGCTGCTGCGTCCGTCGATGCGCCATCCGGCGGTTGCCGCAATCGTGTCGTTGGCCGTGCTCGTCGCGCTCGCCCTGCCCGCGCTCGGCCTGCGCACCAAGCTGACGAGCCCGTCTGACCTGCCGCACTCGATCCCGATCGTGCAGACGTACCTGGCGATGCAGGCCGCGTTCCCAGGGTCGACGATGCCGGCGACGGTCGTCGTCAAGGCCCGGGACGTGACCGCTCCGCGCGTGCAGGCGGAGATCGCCCGGCTGCGCACCCGTGCGCTCGCCTCGGGAGTGATGAAGCCGCCGATCCGCACGACGATCAACCGGGCGCACACGGTCGAGACGGTCGACATCCCGCTCGTCGGGGACGGGCAGAACGCGACGGCCGTGCACGCGCTCGACGTGCTCCGCGGCCTGACGACGGCCCCGGTGACGGGTCAGACCGCCGGCGACGTCGACTTCACCGCTGCATTGCACTCGCACATGCCGATCGTGTTCGCGTTCGTGCTCGGACTGGCGTTCCTGCTCCTTCTCCTCACGTTCCGGTCGATCGTCATCCCGATCAAGGCGATCGCGTTGAACCTGCTTTCGGTCGGCGCCGCGTACGGCGTGCTCGTGTGGATCTTTCAGGAAGGCCATCTCCAGGGCTTGCTCGGATTCCATTCGAACGGCGGAATCGTCACGTGGCTCCCGCTGTTCCTCTTCACCATCCTGTTCGGGCTCTCGATGGATTACCACGTGTTCATCCTCAGCCGGATCAAGGAGCTCGTCGACGGCGGCATGCCGACCGAGCGGGCGGTGGAGCAGGG
>JBOGZQ010000127.1:0-4681 GCA_050697375.1 Gaiellaceae bacterium
GAGTCACGGCGCATCGACAACCAGCTTCGCGGCCGCTCCGGCCGCCAGGGCGACCACGGCGAGACGCGGTTCTACCTCTCCGGCGAGGATGACCTCGTGCGCCTGTTCGCCGGTGAGCGCATCAAGGGGATCATGGAGCGCTTCAAGATCCCGGAGGACCAGCCGATGGAGGCCAAGCTCCTCTCGCGTCAGATCGAAGGCGCGCATAAGAAGGTCGAGGAGCAGAACTTCGTCATGCGCAAGAACGTCCTCAAGTACGACGACGTGCTCAACCGTCACCGCGGGCGCATCTACGAGCAGCGGCGCCAGGTGCTCGAAGGCGAGGACATGTCGGACCAGGTGAAGCTCTGGATCGACGAAGTCATCGAGGACACCGTCAACGTGTTCACCGAGGAGCCGGTCGCGGAGGAGTGGGATCTCGAAGCGCTGACGAACGCGATGGCTGCGCTGTACCAAACCGAGATCACGGCCGCGGAGCTGCGCGAGGATCTGTCCGAGATCTCCCGCGAGACGCTGACGGAGGAGTTCCAGACCGACGCGAAGGACGAGTACGCGGCGAAGGAGGAGGAGTTCGGATCGGAGCTCATGCGCGAGCTCGAGCGGTTCGTCATCCTCCAGGTGGTCGACGTCCGCTGGCGCGAGCATCTCGAGCACATGGATTACCTGCGCGAGGGCATCGGCCTTCGCGCGATGGCGCAGAAGGATCCGCTCGTCGAGTACACCGCCGAGGGTGAGCGCATGTTCACCGAGCTGAGCCGCTCGATCCGCGGCGAGGTCGTGCTGCACCTCTTCCACGCGGAGCTCGCGCCCGAGCAGGCACAGCAGGAGCTCGCGCAGCAGCAGCAGGGCAACGGGAACGTGCAGTACGAGCACGAGGTCGCGGCGGGCGCGGAGGCGATCGCGGCCGCCGGCGGCGGCGCGCCCCCGACGCTGGGCCTGTCGCCCGTCGCCGTGCAGACGAGCTCGCCGCACAAGGTCGGCCGCAACGATCCGTGCTGGTGCGGCTCGGGCAAGAAGTTCAAGAAGTGCCACGGCGCCTAGCCATCGTGTGACGTTCGTCATGCCGAAGTCGTGACGCCGGCCCCTGGCGGAGAGGAGCGCCCGGCCGCGACCATGGCTCCATGACCGAAACACTCGAGAGGCCCATCGCGACCGCAGCCGGCGCCGGCGTGATGCTTCAGGGGCTCGTCAAGTCGTTCGCCGGCGAGCGGGGCCCCGTGCACGCGGTGCGCGGGATCGACGTCGCCATCGAGCCGGGCGAAACGGTCGCCCTGCTCGGCCCGAACGGCGCGGGGAAGTCGACGACGATCGACATGATGCTCGGCCTGCTCGATCCCGACGCCGGCTCGGCGACGGTGTTCGGCGCGTCCCCGCGCGACGCGGTGGCGTCGGGCCGCATCGGCGCGATGCTGCAGTCGGGTGGGCTCATCCACGACCTGTCGGTGCGCGAGCTGGTCACGATGGTCGCCTCCCTCTATCCGCAGCCGATCGGCGTGGACGAGGCGATTGCGATCACGGGGATCCAGGAGATCGCCGACCGCCAGACGCAGAAGCTTTCGGGCGGCGAGACGCAGCGCGCCCGCTTCGCGATCGCCCTTGTGAGCAACCCCGATCTGCTCGTGCTCGACGAGCCGACCGTCGCGATGGACGTCGAGGCCCGCCGTGCCTTCTGGGTGACGATGCGCGAGTTCGCCTCGCGCGGGCGGACGGTGCTGTTCGCGACGCACTACCTCGAGGAGGCGGACGCATACGCCGACCGCATCATCCTCATGGCGCACGGCCGGATCGTCGCCGACGGGCCGCCGAACGAGATCAAGGCGATGGTCGGCCGCCGCCACATTCGCGCGACGCTGCCGGACGCCGGCCTCGGCGACCTCGAGTCGCTGCCCGGCGTCACGCACGCCGAGCGCCGCGGCGAGTCGGTCGTCCTCAGCTGCTCCGACTCCGACACAGCCATCCGCGGGCTGCTTTCGCGGTATCCGGACTCGAGCGACATCGAGATCACCGGCGCAGGCCTCGAGGACGCCTTCGTCGAGCTGACCGCAAAGGGGGACGAGTGAGCTTCGCCACATACAGCAGGTACGAGCTTCTCCGCACGTTCAGGAACCGGCGCTTCCTCGTGTTTGCGTTCGGCTTTCCGCTCGTGCTCTACGTCCTCATCGCCGCTCCGAACCGGCACGTGCACGATCTCAACAGCAGCGGCATCTCCGCGCCGCTCTACTTCATGGTCGGGCTGCTGACGTTCGGGACGATGAATGCGATGCTGTCGGCCGGTGCGCGCATAGCGGCAGAGCGCGCCGTCGGCTGGAACCGCCAGCTGCGGATCACACCGCTGTCGTCGAGGACGTACTTCCGCACGAAGGTGCTGACCGGCTACACGATGGCGCTCGTCACGATCGGTCTTCTGTACGCAGCGGGCGCGGCTCTCGGTGTGCACCTCGACGCAGGCGACTGGGTGAAGATGACGTTGCTGATCCTCGTCGGCCTCATTCCGTTCGCCGCGCTCGGCATCTTCATCGGCCACGTCGTGACGTCCGAGTCGATCGGGCCGGCACTCGGCGGATCGACCGCGCTCCTCGCGTTCCTCGGGGGCGTGTGGTTCCCGCTCGGCAATCACGGCGCGCTGCACGCCATCGGCGAGGCCCTGCCCTCCTATTGGCTCGTGCAGGCTGCCCACGTCGGGCTCGGCGGCGCCGGCTGGGGCACGAAGGGCTGGGTCGTCCTCGCCGTATGGGCGATCGGTGCGACCATTCTCGCCAGGCGTGCGTATGTCAGGGACACGAAGAAGGCCTAGCCTCATCTCGTTCGTCGAGCCGCTCCGAGGCTACGAGCCCGGCCCCGGCCAGGTCCTTCGGATGACGGCCGGGGTCGGGGTCGGCCTCCTGTTCCTCGTCGGGCCCGTGACCGACCTCTACCGCAGCTCGATCGGGACCCCACGCATCGCCGCGATCACGACGATGTTCGTCGTCTTCGTCGTGCTGTACGCACTGACGATGCGCGCGGGCGTGCGGCTTCGCCTCGGGCCGAATATGACGTTCGCCCTGCTCGTCGCGCTCGTGCTGCTGCCGAGTGTGATGCTCGCGGCCGGCGCGCCGAGCTCGTTCGTCCTGCTGTTCGTCTATTTCGTCGCCGCAGCCGGAATGCGCCTGCGCCCGGAGGCTGCGCTCGTCGTCATCGTGCTGACCGCTGTCGGCGTCGGGATCGGAGGGGCAGCGACGGGGGAGAGCAACAGCTCGTTGGCCGCGGTCGTGCTCGTCATCGTCGCCATCGGCACGATGATGACCGCGTTCAACCGCCAGATTCGCGCCAACCGGGAGCTCCAGGCCGCGCGGCACGAGCTGGCGCGGCTCGCGGTGACCGACGAGCGACTGCGCATCGCGCGCGACCTGCACGACCTGCTCGGGCACAGCCTCTCGGTGATCACTCTGAAGAGCGAGCTGGCGGAAAAGCTCGTCGAGCAGGATCCAAAGCGCGCGGCCGCCGAGCTCGCCGACGTGCAGGCGGTCGGGCGCCAGGCGCTCGCCGAGGTGCGCGAGGCGGTGCAGGGCTACCGCCAGCTCGCGCTCGACGATGCGCTCGCGGGAGCGCGCACCGCGCTCTCCGCCGCCGGGATCGCGTACGAGCTCGACGAGATGCCGGTCGAGTTGCCGGCCGACGTCGAGGAGGTCTTCGCCTGGGCCGTGCGCGAGGGAACGACCAACGTCGTCCGCCACAGCAATGCCGCGCACTGCGCGGTGCGTATTCGCGACGGCGCAGGTGAGGCGACGCTCGAAGTCGAGGACGACGGTGCCTCGCCTCCGGTCGAGACGCAGGTGGGGAGCGGGCTCACCGGGCTCGCCGAGCGCACGGCGCGGCTCCGCGGGCGGCTCGAAGCCGGTGCGCAGCCCGGCGGCGGTTTCCGTCTCCGTCTCGTCGTCCCGCTACAGCAGTGATCCGGGTCCTCATCGCCGAGGACCAAGCGATGGTGCGCGGCGCGCTTGCGAGCCTGCTCGCGCTCGAGCCCGACATCGAGATCGTCGCGGAGGTGGACCGCGGCGACCATGTCGTCGGCGCCGCCGCCGCGACGTCGCCCGACGTCGCGCTCCTCGACATCGAGATGCCCGGCATGGACGGGCTCTCGGTGGCGGGCGCGCTCACGCGCGAGCTGCCGTCGATACGCGTGCTCATCCTGACGACGTTCGGCCGCCCGGGCTATCTCCGGCGTGCGTTCGAGAACGGTGCGAGCGGCTTCCTCCTCAAGGACTCGCCTGCCGGCGAGCTCGCGGCCGCGGTGCGCGACGTCGTCGCCGGCGGCCGCGCGGTCGACCCCGCGCTTGCGGCAGCGGCCATCACGCAGGGAGAGAGCCCGCTTACGCGACGCGAGCAGCAAGTGCTCGCAGCAGCCGCCGGGCACGACACCGCCGCCGACATTGCGGCTGCGCTCCATCTCAGCGAAGGCACGGTGCGTAACTACCTGAGCGCCTCGATCCGGAAGCTCGGGGCGCGCAACCGTCGCGAGGCGATCGATCGGGCTGTCGAGAAGGGCTGGCTCTGACCGGTACTATGCGCGCCGCAATGGCTGACGAGCGCGAACGCACGCTGCAAGAGCAGCTCGAGGAGATCGGGGCCCAGCTGGACTGGGTCCGTGGTTACCTTTGACGTCGCTTCGCTGACGGCCCGCATCGCCGAGCTCGAAGAGGAG
>JBOGZQ010000128.1:0-9797 GCA_050697375.1 Gaiellaceae bacterium
GGCCCGCGCCCGGAAGGGCTTGATAGCGTCTGACGCTGCGGGGCGTGGCGCAGCCTGGTTAGCGCGCCAGTCTGGGGGACTGGAGGTCCCGAGTTCGAATCTCGGCGCCCCGACTACTCCTCGAGCATGAGCTGCATGCCGGGCTCGAGGGCGTCCGCTGCGCCAGCCGCAAGCTCGATGACGACCTTCGCGCCGCGTGCCGCCGCCGTTCGCCACGGCTTCAGTCCTCGTACGACCTTCACCACGCGCAGGTCGCGATCGCAGAAAACCGCGTCGATCGGGAACCGCATGAAGAACATGTGGATCGATCCCGTGTGCGGGAAGAGCATCCCTTCGTCCGCCGCGAGCGACGCGCGACCCATCAACCCGACGAAGCGTGACCACGGGGTCGACGCGACGGCGCATCGTGCGCACACGATGTTCCCGTCCACAGTTCGCAGCTGAGCCACGCGTACAGCGTACTCGTACCCCTTTGGGGTGATTTTTCGCACAAGGCGAAAGAACGCCCGCGGTGTTGCCCTCATAGCGGACATCCACACGTTCGCTCACATCCGCAAGCGACTTTGCTCGAAGGGAGGTAGAGGGCACATCAGTCTCCGCATCGTCCATGGACAGGACGGCCAGGCGATGGCCGAGTACGCCGTGATTCTCGGACTCATCGCCGCAACGCTCGTCCTCGTCCTCTCGTCACTCGGCGGGGCGACGGCTCAGCTGTTCGACCGGCTCGTCTCGCAGCTCTAACACCAAAACCAACACGAAAGAGGAGAAGGAAATGTTCGCTTCGTTCCTGTTCCAGTGGGTCAAGGACAACGTCAAGCGCCAGGAAGGCCAGGCAATGGCCGAGTACGGGATCATCCTCGCGCTGATCGCCGCCATCTGCATCACGCTGCTCGTCACGCTCGGCGGCGACATCCAGACCGCTCTCCAGAAGCTCGTCGACGCTCTCTAGGGGTTGGGGAGCCGAACAACGACAACGGTGGTGGGCCGGCTCCGAGGCGGCCCACCACCGCTCTCACACATGACACGCCGACGCCGCATCGGTCTGCATGAGGAGCACGGGCAAGCCGCCGTCGAGTTCGCACTCGTGGCGCCCGTGCTCATCGCGCTGCTCCTTGCCATCATCCAGGCGGGGGTCGCTTTCAACCACTACCTCGCCGTGACCGACGCCGCGCGCGCAGCCGCGCGCCAGGCGATCGAGGCGCGCGTCGCCGGCGTCACCGTCGCGCAGATCCAGCAGGCCGCGCAGAACGCAGCGGGTGGGCTCAACCTGACCGGCCGCGTCACCGTTTCCGATCCGACCGACCCGACGTTCTCGACCTCGGGCAGCACGCTCACGGTCACGGTCACCTACCCGTATTCGATCAACGTGCTCGGGTGGGCGATCTCGTCGGGGAACCTCCAGAGCACGATGACGGACCGGCTCGAATGACGGCTCGTCTTCGTGAAGAGCGCGGCCAGGCCGTGGTCATGACGTTGATCTTCCTCGTCGTCCTCATCGGCGCGGCGGCGCTCACCACCGACGTCGGCGCGTGGTATCGCCAGCAGCGCCAGGCACAGGCGACCGCAGACGCTGCCGCGCTCGCCGGCGCGCAGGCGCTACCCGGCGATCCGACGCAGGCACAGGTGCTGGCGGCGCAGTACGCGACCGACAACGGCGGAGGCGTTCCCGCTGGAGGAATCACGCTCCGCAGCGACTTCGAGCCGAACGACACCGTCGTCGTCCAGGTGCAGAAGAACGCGCCGAGCTTCTTCGCCAACATCTTCTCGATCGACCACGCGACGGTCGCCGCAACCGCCGCAGCGCGCGCCGGCGTCCCGAATCAAGTGTTCGGCATCGCACCGATCGCCGTCGACAAGGACCACCCGTATCTGACCGGGCCGGGGTGCCCCTGCTTCGACGTGCCGACGTCGCTCTGTCTCGGCAATTCGTGCAATGGGGGGCTGCCCTCCGGGGCGTTCGGCATGGTCGACCTCAACGGCGGCAGCAACGGCGTTCCCGAGCTCGCCGACTGGATCGAGAACGGCTACGACGGCTACCTCCCGCTCGGGCAGTACCAGTCCAGCCCGGGAGCGAAGTTCAACGCTGGGCCCGTGAAGTCGGCACTCTCCGATCGAATCGGCACCGAATTGCTCTTCCCGGTCTACAACGGCACCGGCGGGAACGGCGCGAACGCCTACTACAACGTGATCGGGTGGGTCGCCTTCCACCTCACTGGCTTCAGCGGCGGGGGCTCGAGCGCAGAGCTCGACGGCTGGTTCACCAAGGTCATCTGGAACGGACTTCAGGGCACCACCGACAGCGGTCTCCCCGACTTCGGCGTGTACAGCGTCGAGCTCGTCAACTAAAGGAACGACATGACGTATCGCATCCGGAACATCCTCGTCGCCGTCGGGCTCGCGCTCGTCGCGATGATGTTGACGCTCTTCTACGTGACGAACTACAAGCGCTCGGTCCAGAAGTCGACGAGCGGCGTCGCCGTGTACATCGCAGCGAAGGACCTCACGGCGGGCACGCCGGGTGCCGAGATCGTCAAACAGCACGAGCTGCGCGTCGAGACCGTGCAGCAGAAGGACGTCGTGCCGGGCGCGATCTCGAGCCCGAGCGACGTCTCCGGTCTCGTGCTCTCGGCACCGGTGTATGCCGGCGAGCAGGTGACGCTCCGCCGGTTCTCCGATGCCGCCGCGCAAGGGATCCGGGGCCAGCTGACGGGGACGCTGCGCGCGGTGCAGATCGCCGGCGATCCGAACCAGCTGCTCGCAGGGACGCTCGAGGCCGGCGACCACGTCGATCTCGTCGCGAACCTGCGCACCGACTCGCAGACGTCGGCGACAGCGACGAAGATCGTCCTCCGCGACCTCCTCGTGTTGACCGCACCGGACGCATCCGGGAAGGTGTCGACCTCGGGCGGCGGCTCGGACTCGGCGATCCTCGCCGTCACCGACACGCAGGTCCAGCGGCTGTTCTACGTCATGAAGGACGCCGACTGGACGCTCGAGCTGCGACCCGTCGTCGGCGCCGTCGACAGCCCTGATCGGATCGACTCACTCAGCACGGTTCTCGGGGGTGGCAGATGAACGACCGCGTTCGCATCTACTTCACCGGCGACTGCGAGGGCTTCGACACACTGCGCGGAGCGCTCGCATCGAGCGCCGAGGTCGACGTCGTCGGGGCGAGCGTGCAAGTCGGCGCCGCCACGACGCCGCTGGCCGGCGGTCACCTCGACTGCATCCTCCATGCCACCCGGGACTCCGTCTTCCCGGCGTCCGACGTCGCAGCGATCCGCGAGCAGACACGCGCGCCGATCATCCTCGTCGCCTCTGGCGCCGAGGCGGCGGCGATGCTCGAGTCCGCAATCGAGATGGACGTCGCCGACGTCCTTCTGCTCCCGCAGCTGACGCACAACGTCGTCTTCGCCATCCGCAAGGCGTCGCATGCACGTCGCCAGCTGCAGACGGCCGCTCACCGCGGCCGCGTCGTCACCGTGTTCTCGCCGAAGGGCGGGACGGGGAAGACCGTCGTCGCGACGAGCCTCGCGGCGCTGCTCGCGAAGAAGGAGGGGAAGCGCACGCTGCTCCTCGACCTCGACCTCCAGTTCGGCGACGCCGCGATCATGCTCGGGCTCGAACCGGCGAAGACGGTCTACGACCTCGTCGTCGCCCCGGGCGAGCTCGACCCGGAGAAGCTCGCCGGCTACGTCACCCGGCACGCGTGCGGGCTCGACGTGCTCGCGGCCCCGATGCGCCCCGAGGACGCGGAGCTGGTCGTCGAGAGCAAGGTGACCGCGCTCCTCGACGTCGCCCGCGCGTCATATGACTCGATCGTCGTCGACACGTCGCCGTTCTTCCACGGCGCCGTCCTCGCGACCCTCGACCGCACCGATCAGCTCCTCGTGCTCTGCGGGCTCGACGTCCCGACGCTGAAGAACGTCCGCCTCGCACTCCAGACGCTCGAGCAGCTCTCATTCCCTGCCAACCGGATCACGTATGTGATGAACCGGGCGAGTGCGAACGTCGGCCTGAAGACGCGCGAGGTCGAGGACGGCCTGCACGTCAAGGTCGCACACGAACTGCCGCTCGACCGCACGGTGCAGGTGTGCGTGAACCGCGGCGAGGCCGCCGTCCTCACGCAGCCGCGCTCCGAGTTCGCGCGGGCAATGGGCGGCCTCGTCAAGCAGATGGCGCCGAAGCACGAGACGCCGAAGGCCCAGCCGCGCAAGCGCCTCCTGTCGTTCGCGAGGGCCTGAGTTGGGTCTCCACGACCGCCTCTCCCGCACGGCAGAAGGTGTCCATGCCCTCGCCGACGCGCCGTCCGAAGTTCGGACCGATCCGTACGCAGAGCTGAAGGCGGCGGTCCACCACGCGTGCATCGCCAAGCTCGGCCAGGAGCTGTTCAAGGAAGAGGACTCCGACCTCAACGACCGCGTATACAAAGCGGTCACCGAGGAGCTCGCGCTCGCCGGGACGCCCCTCACACGCGAAGAGCGACGCGAGCTCGTCCGCCAGCTGACCGACGACATCCTCGGCTACGGGCCGCTCGAGCGCTTCCTCACCGACGACACCGTGACCGAGGTGATGGTGAACGGGCCAGAGCACGTCTACGTCGAGCGCGGGGGCAAGATCGAGCGGACGAACGCTCGGTTCGTCGACGACGCGCATCTCATGCGCATCATCGACAAGATCGTCTCCCAGATCGGGCGTCGCGTCGACGAGTCGTCGCCGATGGTCGACGCGCGCCTTCCCGACGGAAGCCGTGTCAACGCGATCATCCCGCCCCTGGCGCTCACAGGCCCGACGCTGACAGTGCGGAAGTTCTCGCGTGACCCGTACACGATCAACGACCTCATCTCCTTCGGGACGATGTCCGCTCGCGCCGCCCAGTTCCTCGGCGCGTGCGTGAAGGGAAAGCTCAACGTCCTCATCTCCGGCGGAACCGGCACCGGCAAGACGACGACGCTGAACGCGATCTCCGCCTTCATTCCCGGCGACGAGCGCATCGTCACGATCGAGGACGCGGCGGAGCTCCAGCTTCAGCAGGAGCACGTGATCACGCTCGAGTCGCGGCCGCCGAACATCGAAGGAAGCGGCGAAGTGAAGATCCGAGAGCTCGTCCGGAACGCGCTGCGAATGCGCCCCGACCGGATCATCGTCGGCGAGGTCCGCGGCGCGGAAACGGTGGACATGCTCCAGGCGATGAACACCGGTCACGAGGGATCGCTGACGACGATTCACGCGAACTCGCCGCGCGATGCGCTCTCCCGGCTCGAGACCCTCGTACTCACCGCAGGCGTCGAGCTCCCGCACCGCGCCATCCGCGAGCAGATCGCGAGCGCGTTCGATGTGCTCGTGCAGATCGTCCGCCTCGTCGACGGCTCGCGGCGCATCAGCCACATCGCCGAGGTCGTCGGCATGGAGTCCGACGTCGTGACGCTTCAGGATCTCTTCATCGCGTCGGCGCCGACCGAGGCGGACGCCGCGCGGGCGAAGCGGCTGCTGACACCGCTCGCCGCAACCGGCCTGAGGCCGCACTTCCTCGAGAAGCTCGCGGCGAACAACGTCGTGCTCCCGCCCGGATTCTTCTCCAGCGACGACGCCGATCTTCGTGCGGCGTTCGCGGTCAACAGCTTCGGAGGCGGCCAAGAGTGAAGGCGCGTGCGGCCGCGGTCATTCTCGCCTTCCTCGTCCTCGCTCCGGCTGCCGCAGCAAGCGTCCGGATCGCGGGCGTGGACACGAGCGGCTACCCCGAGGTTCGGGTCACCGTCGTCGCGCCGGACGGGGCGGCGCAGCCGCGCTTGTTCGAGAATGGCGCGCCGGCGGCCGGCCTGCAGGCAGTCAACCTAGGGCGCGCGAAGAGCGTTGTGCTCGCCGTCGACCGTTCGCAGTCGATGGCGGGCGCGTCGATCAGGAACGCCGCAGCCGCCGCGCGTGCGTTCGTCGCCGCCAAGGGAGCGAACGACCAGGTCGAGATCGTGACGTTCGGCCACCAGGCCGTCTCCCTGACGGGCTTCTCGAGCTTGGGCGCCGACGCGGACGCCGCCCTTGGCGGGCTCGGCGTCGACCCGCACCCGGGCACGGCGCTGTGGGACGCCGTCGTGCGCGCCGCCACCGCGCTCGCGCAGCAAGGCCAGCCTGGCCGCGTCATCGTCGTCGTCACCGACGGCCAGGACGTTTCCAGCACCGCCACGTTCGCCGCCGCAGTCGCTGCGGCGGATCGTGCGCACGCGGCGGTCTACACAATCGGCATCGACGGGCCCGGCTTCACGCCTGCGCCGCTGCGTGAGCTCGCAGCCGACACGGGGGGGCTGTACCGGGAGGCGTCGTCGAGCGCGCAGCTGTCGGCGCTCTACGGATCGATCGCGCGCCAGCTCTCGCACACGTGGCAGCTCCGCTATGTCACCGCCGCGCGTCCGGGCGCAGGTGTGACGCTCTCCGCCTCGATCGCCGGCGCCGGTACTGCGTCGCGCGCGGTGTCGCTTCCCGACACCGGCCTCTCGTCGCTGCAGAGCGCACCGCCGTCGAGCCTCCTTCCGCGCTCCGCCTGGAGCTCGTCGCTCGCTCCCGTCGTGCTCGTCGGCGCCGTCGGCATCCTCGTCCTCCTCGCGTACTGGTTCGCGGCCGGCGCACGCCGGGGCTCGTGGTTGCGCACCCGCCTCGCGCCGCATCTCGGTCCGAGCGAGCGTCCCGCCGCGAAGGCCAAGCGCCAGAAGCACGGACGCACGTTCATGCGCGGCGTCGTCGCGGCCACCGAGGGAGCGTTCGCCAACGTGAGGCAGTTCCGCGCCGTCCAGCGGCTGATCACGCGCGCTGACCTGCCGCTGCTCGCGTCCGAGCTGCTCTACATCTGCCTCGGCTGCGGCATCGCGGTCGCTTTCGTGATGCTCGTCGCCGGCGTTCCCGCGATTCTCGTCGTGCTCTTCATGCTCGTGGCCGGTGCGGCGCCGATCGTCTACGTCACGTCGAAAGCGCGACGGCGGATGAAGGCCTTCGACAACCAGCTGCCCGATCTCCTCATCACGATCGCGGCGTCACTCAAGGCGGGGCACTCGTTCCGGCACGCCATCCAGGCCGTCGTGGACGAGGGAGCGGAGCCGACGGCGCGCGAGCTGCGCCGCGTCCTCACCGAGACACGCCTCGGCCGTCCGATGGACGAGGCGCTCGCCGAGATGGGGGAGAGGATCGGCTCGAAGAACCTCTCGTTCGTGCTCAACGCCGTGACGATCCAGCGGCAGATCGGCGGATCGCTGGCCGGCTTGTTCGACGTCGTCGCCGAGACGGTGCGCCAGCGGCAGCAGTTCGCGCGCAAGATCCGCAGCTTGACTGCGACCGGGCGCATGTCCGCGTACGTCCTCGCGGGCCTGCCGTTTCTCGTGGCCGCGCTGATCAGCGTGATCACGCCGAGCTACATGAGCCCGTTGTGGCACTCGAGCACCGGTCATACACTCGTGGCGATGGCGCTGGTCATGCTCGCAATCGGCTCCGTCATCCTCAAGAAGATCGTGTCGTTCAAGGGCTGAGATGCTGCTCTTCCTCGGAATACTCTCGCTCGCCCTCGCCGTCTTCCTCGTGAGCGAGGTCGCGACTGCGCCGCAGCGCCGGCGGCAGGTCGCGCTCAAGCGGGCGGCGACGTACGGCGCGCGGCGCGCGGAGACGGAGAGCGCCCTGCCGCACTTCCGGGAACGCGTCCTAGCGCCTGCGGTCGACCGGCTCGCATCGCTCGCGTTGCGGCTCAACCCGAAGGTCTCGGCCGATGCGATCGGAACGCGCCTCATCGCCGCCGGCCTCGCTCAGCGGATCTCGACGTCGCAGTTCCTCGCGGCCAAGGCCGGTCTCGCGCTCGCCGGGCTTGCCGCCGGAGCCGGATTCGGGGCCGTGCTCGCTCCGGTCGCCGGCGTCTTCCTCGCGCCGCTGCTCGGCGCCGTGGGGTTCATCGTGCCCGACCTGGTCCTCACCTTCCGCACCCGCGCGCGCCGCGAGCGGATCCGCTCGGAGCTGCCGGACGCGCTCGACCTCCTCGCGGTCTCCGTCGAGGCCGGGCTCGGGCTCGACGGCGCGATCGCGAAGCTGACGGAGCACATGCACGGCGCGCTCGTCGACGAGTTCGCCCTGACGCTCGGCGAAATGCGGATCGGCGAGTCCCGCGCCGATGCGCTGAAGAAGCTCGCCGAGCGCGTCCCGGCGCCCGAGGTAGCCGCGTTCGTCCGCTCGGTCATCCAGGCGGAACAGCTCGGCATCTCCCTCGGCCGCATCCTGCGCGTGCAGGCCGCGGACTCGCGCCTGCGGCGTCAGGCGGCGGCCGAGGAGCGGGCGATGAAGGCGCCGATCAAGATGCTGTTCCCGACCGCGCTCTTCATCTTCCCGGCGATGTTCGTCGTCATCCTCGGGCCGGCCTTCCTCAACATCAACACGTACCTCCACTTCAATTGAGCCACGAGACCGAAACCGGATTCGGCACGGGGCTGCGCGCACAGCTCTCGCGCAAGCTCGGCCACGAGGACGTCGAGGCCGAGGTTGCGCCGGTCGCCGAGCCGGTGCTGCCCGAGCTGCTGCCGATCGGAGAGATCGTCCCGATCCTGCCGGAGCTCGCGGCCGAGGAGCCGTCGGAGATCGTGGCGATGCGCAACGAGCTCGAGGCCGCGCTCGGCCGCGAGCGCTCGCTGCGCGAGACGCTCGAGCACCACGTGGAGGCATACGAGCGCGAGCTCGGCTCCGCACGCGAGCTCGCCGTGCGCGAGGCGGAGGTCGAGCAGCTCGCCGCCCGGGCGGAAGCGGCGCGCGCGGACGTCGAGGAGCAGGAGGTCATCCTCAGGATCCAGCGCGAGCAGCTCGAGAGCGAGCGCGCCGAGGTGGCGCGCATCCGCACCGAGATCGTCGCCGAGGAGGCGCGGGTCTCCGAGCTCGCGACGCATATCGACTCGCGCTCCGTGCAACTCGAATCCGTACATCAGGAGCGCGCGCAGGCAGGCGCTCATCTCGCGCAGCAGCTCGCCGGCCTGGCGGAGCGCGAGCGCGAGCTGAAGCGTGAGCGCGTGGCGCTCGACGCGGTGAGGCAGGACCAGGAAGCGGCGTTCATCGCCCGCGAGGACAGCAGCCGGCAGCTTGACGGGACCGTACGGCAGCGTGAGCGCGGCGTCGCCGACCGCGAGGTCGGCGTTCGCGCAGCGGCCGCCGAGCTCGAGCAGCAGCGGCGACGCTTGCAGGAGCGGGCGGACGAGGTCGCAGAGCGCGAGGCGACGCTGGAGCGCCGCTACGACGCCCGCGAGAAAATGCTCGCGAACGGCGAGGCGGCGCTCGCCGCTCGCGAGTCTCGTCTCCGGGAGGACGGCGAGCGCCTAGAGCGCGAACGCAGCGGGCACGGTCAGGTCTCCCAGGAGGCGTTCGCGCTGCTCGCGGAGCTCGAACAGCGCGAGCAGCGCGTGCAAATGCGCGAGCAACGGACCCTCGAGAGCGAGGACCGGCTTGCCGAACGCGCGGGGCAGCTCGCACAGTCCGACGAGGAGCTGCGCATCCGCGAGGCGCGGCTCCTTGCCGAGGTCGAGCTGCGGGAGGACCGGCTAGAGAAGCGGGAGCGCGACGTCGCCGAGCGCGAGGAGCTGATCGGCTTCCGCGAGCGCGACCTCTCCGCATACGTCGGCGAGCTCCAGGGCCGGATCAACGACAGGAACGTCGCGTGAGCGGGATCGTCGATGCTCTCGTCGCGGTCTTTTTCGTCGGCGTGCTCGTCGTCGTCTCCGTCGTCGACGTGCGCCGGCGGATCATCCCGAACAGAATCATTCTCCCGGCGGCTGCGATCGTGCTGGCGG
>JBOGZQ010000129.1:0-5684 GCA_050697375.1 Gaiellaceae bacterium
TCTCGTGACGCAGTTCAACCCGTCCCCGACGATGATGCGCTTCCGCCGCTACAGCGTGCAGCTGTACGAGGAGCTCGGCGTGTTCGACCGCGTCGGCTCGCTGCGCATCGCGTCGAGCCACGACAGCCTGCTCGAGCTGCGGCGCGGCATATCTCGGGCGCGGGCCATCGGGCTCGACGCGGAGCTCGTCGGGCCCGACGAAGCGCGCGCGCTCCTGCCGCCGATCACCGACCGCGAGCTGTACGGCGCCGTGTGGATGCCCGGCGACGGCGCGGTCGATCCGCACATCGCGACGTACGCGCTGGCGAACGCGGCGCGCGGCCTCGGCGTCGAGATCCGAACGCACACGCGCGTCACCGGCATCGACGTAGGCGACGGCCGCGTGCGCGCAGTCGAGACCGAGGACGGCGAGATCGAGTGCGAGGCGGTCGTGAACGCGGCCGGCATGTGGGCGCCGCGCGTCGCGGAGATGGTCGGCGCGTTCGTCTGCTCCATCCCGGTCGACCACCAGCACATCGCCCTCCATGCCGTCGCGGGCCACGAGCTCCCGCGCGACACGCCGTGCTTCCGCGACACCGACAACCTCGTCTACGGGAAGGCGGAGAGCGGCGGCGTGCTCTTCGGCGGCTACGAGCCGAACCCGGTGTCGCGGTGGGAGGACGGCGTACCGTGGGAACACGGCGCGGAAGCGCTGCCGCCCGACCACGAGCGCTTCGAGCAGCTGATGGCCGGCGCTGCGCGGCGCTTCCCGTTCCTCGACGACGCGGGGATGATCGCGCTCGTCTGCCATCCCGACGCGATGACGCCGGACGGCAATCCGCTGCTCGGACCGATGCCGGGCGTCGAGGGATTCTGGACGGCGGCCGGTCTGTCGCTCAACGGCTTCGGCGGCGCCGGCGGGCTCGGGAAGGCGCTCGCGGAGCTGTATACGGAGGGCGCGGCCGAGGTGGACGTGCAGCCGTACCGGCCGTGGCGCTTCGGCGGGCCGTATCGCGACAGCGATTTCGCGGCCGCGGGCGGGCGCGAGGTCTACGAGTACTACTACCGGCTCAGGTACCCGTACGACGTGTCCGAAGCGGGCAGGCCGAAGCGCCTGTCGCCGCTCCATTCGCGCACCGAGGCTCTGGGAGCCGTCTTCGGGACGAAGAACGGCTGGGAGCGTCCGGACTGGTTCCGTCCGGGGGAGCCGGCGCGGCGGGCTGGGGAGGACCAGCGGATGGTCGGCTGGGCGAAGCCGATCTGGTTCGACCGCGTCGCGGTCGAGCACGCGGCCATCCGCGAGCGCGCGGGGATCCTCGACATGACGTCGTTCGGGAAGCTCGAGCTGTCGGAGCTCGACGTGCTCGAGCGCGCGTGCGGCGCGCACATCGATCGACCGGTGGGATCAGTGGTGTACACGCAGCTGCTCGACCAACGCGGGCGCATCGTCGGCGACGTCACGGTGACGCGGCTCGCGGAGGATCGCTTCCGCGTCGTCACCGGCGCGGGCGCGGTCGACAGCGACCGCGGCTTCCTCGAGCTGCACGGCGCGCGCGTGACCGACGTCACCGACGACTGGGCGGTGATCGGCGTGTGGGGGCCGAGCGTGCACGGCGTGCTCGAGGACTTTCCATTCCGGACGGCGAGGGAGATCGACGTCGTCGGCGCGCGGGTCCTCGCGCAGCGGATGACGTACGTCGGCGAGTACGGCTACGAGCTGTACGTGCGCCCGGACGATGCGCCGCGCGTGTGGGACTTCCTCATGGAGACGCTGCAGCCGGAGCCGGTCGGCTACCTCGCGCTCGACTCGCTCCGCATCGAGAAGGGCTACCGCTACTTCGGCACCGACCTCACCGCGTCGGACACGCCGTTCGACTCCGGCCTCGCGTTCGCGGTGTCGAAGGACAAGTGGCCCGAGCTCGACCGCAAGCCGCCGACGATGCTGCGGACGCTGCTCGTCGGCGGGGAGGAGTACCTGACGATCTACGGCGGCGAGGCCGTCCACCGCGACGGCGAGGTGATCGGCCGCGTGCGCTCTGCCGCGTATGGCTACACGGTGAAGTGCAACGTCGCGCTCGCGAAGCTCCCTTCAAGTCTCGGCGAAGGCGATGAGGTCGAAGTCGACGTCATGGGCGAGATCGTCCCGGCCCTCGTGAAATGACGAGGGGCGGCTTTCGCCGCCCCTCGCTCAACACACCCCGACCTACCCGCTACTCCGCGGGTATCTCGTTGTAGACCATCCCGAGATCCATGCCCTGCCGCTTCCGCACGATCCGCGACACGACGTAGATCCCGAGCGCGACCGCGTACAGGCCGCCCATGTAGTAGAGCGAGTCCGTGTTGTTCGACCCGTACACGCCGTCCTGCAACCACTTGTAGATGCAGAAGCCGAGGAAGGCGAGGAACATGACGGCCGCCGCGGTGATGAGCGGGATGCCGGCCACCTTGTACTTCGCGATCGGCGACGCGTTGTAGATCTCCGGCTTGCGCCACGGCAGCACGCCCGCCGCCACCGTCGAGCCGAGGAACGTCACCGCGATCACGAGCGTCGCATCCAGCGTCCATGACGTGAACGTCGCGTTGTACGCGTAGAAGTACGAGATGATCAGCGACGGGCCGAGCATGATCAGGATCGCGAAGTACGGCGTCCCGCGACGGTCGACGCGAGCGGCCCACTCCGGAAGGATCCGGTCGAACGCCGTCGCGAAGATGACGCGGCTCGCCGTCAGGAACACGGTCCCGACCCAGCCGAAGAACCACAGCGACATCAGCAGGATGACGATGAACTGGAGCCACGGACTGACGAAGAACGTGGCCAGCGTCACGGGGTACGGCCAGACGCCGCCGAGCGCGTCCTTGCCGTTCCACCAGGCGTTGTTCGCCGAGTTGTAGAAGTTCCAGCCCATCGTGTGCGCGATCAGCAGGATGAAGATCGCGGCGAGGATCGTCGTGACGACGAGCGCTCCCGCCATCGCGTAGATGTTCTTTCTGAAGTCGGAAGCGCCGCGCACTTCGCCGTACAGCGTTGCGCCCCAGTTCGACCACAGGTTGAAGAACGCGATCATCGGGATGAGCAGGATCGTCGAGCCGAACGCGAGGCCGCCGAGCGAGCCCGCACCGTGGTAGGTGCTCTTCAGCGTGTCCGCGTACGCGTTCGTGGACTTCGACCCATACGTGTGCTGCGCGTAGTGGTTGAACGCACCCTCGAACGCCTGCTTCGTGTGGAAGATCAGCAGCCCGAAGATGATCAGCAGGCCGATCATGCCGCCGTAGAAGCAGATCTTCTGCAGCCGCGCATACCCGCGCATGCCGATCGAGATGAAGAACGCGGCGAGGAAGGCCGTGATCACCGACGCGGTGAAGATCCCTTTCGGCTCGTTGAAGAACGTCACGAAGCCGTGCCAGCCGAGGATCGCGCCGAGCGGCTGGAAGAACTCCTTGCTCAGGATGTTCGCGTAGATAGGGACCCAGTGCCAGTTGATGAACCACCAACCGCACACCGCGAGCGTGAAGCCGATCCCGCCGCCGAGCACGCGGCTCACCCAGACGTAATCGCCGCCGGCGCGCGGCATCACCGCGATGAGCGCCGCGTACACGATCGTCTGGAAGCAGAGATACGCGCCCGACAGGATGATCGCCAGCAGGAGGCTCCCCTTCGGGATGAACGGAGCGTCCGCGAAGATGTAGAGGCCGAGCGTGATCAGGTTGATCGAGAACGTCGCGTAGATGAACGCGTCGTGCACAGACCAGCCGCGAACCAGCCCCGTCGCCTTTCGGACGAACAGCGAGCGCTCTTGATACGGAGGCTCACCGGCAATGGTCGCCATGCAGTTGCCCTCCTATCCGCTTGTGAGCATGAACCGCTTGACCTTCTTCTTGCCGTCGAGATCGATGACTGCCCCGAGCAGGTCGCCCTGCTCGTACGAGCTACCGGGATTAATGCAGAGTGTTCGGCCGATGCGGCAATTGCCGCGAGCCTCGTGGATGTGGCCGTGCAGCGAGAGCGCCGGCTGGTGCTCCTCGATCGCCGCGCGGACGGCGGTCGAACCGACGGGCCGCACCGCGCGGCCGGCGTCCTTCAGATCCATGTCCGCTGTCAACTCGGGCGCATCGTCGAGCCCCGAGTGGTACGGGGGACAGTGGAAGCTGAAGATCGTGCGCTCGCCCGGCGCGGTCACGCCCGCGATCGCCGCCTCGAGCCGCCGGCCGAGGTCGGGCTCGTCCTCCTCGCGGTAGGTGTCCCACGGCGTTCGGTTCGACCAGCCGGTGGAGACCATCTGGAAGCCGTCGATGTCGACGACGCGCCCCTCGGCGAGCTCGACCGTCTTCGCGTTCTCGATGATCTCGTCGACCTCGAACTGGTCGTCGTTGCCGGGGCAGCAGAAGACGCGCATCCCGGTGCCGCCGATCCGCTCGTCGGCCAGCTTCATCCACTTGTCGACCGTCTCGAGCATCTTCTCGTGGAAGAGCGCGTGCCACCGCGGCTCGTCCATCTCGAGCTCGCGCAGCTCATTCGGGTTCGTGCGGAACGGGTAGTAGCCGCGGCGGATGACCGCGTCCTCGAACGCGAGCACCTCGTCCTCGGTCGTCATCTCGCGGCGGTTCTCGAGCAGCGTCGAGTGCCAGCGGCCGCCGCCGTCGGAGATGACGGGGACGAGCGCCTTGCCCGTCATGTCGCCGCCGAGCACGAGCACCTCGGCCTTGTAGTGCGCGCCGGCGTTGAGGAACTTCCGCCAGCAGGTCTCCGATCCGTGCACGTCCGTTGCGAAGTAGAGGCGCATCGTGGCTATCTAAACCTCTTCCGGGAGCTCGTACCAGCGTTTTCGCTCGCCGACCTTCGCGCGCAGCTTCCAGCCCCGCGATTTCGGCTCGCCTTCGATGCGGTCGAGGAGGCGTGCGAGCCGCCCGGAGACCGCGTCCCGGTCGACGTCGTAGTTCCCGAGGTGCTGGCGAACGGTCTCGAGGTTGTGCGTGATCGTGCGGCACAACCCCCAGTCCTCGCAGCAGAGCACCGCCACTTGGGAGGCATTGACGCCGGTGTCGTCCTCGGTGACGTCGTGCTCGAGGAGGAGCGCGACCGTGTCGCGGACGTCCTTCTCGTTCAGCTCGACGATCTGGAGCTTCGTCAGCAGCAGCTCGGCGAGCGGGACGGTGTCGTCGTCGATGCGGAGCCGCTTCTCGAGCGGGATCTCGTGGCACATGCGGAACGAGCTGACGAAGACGTCCACCTGCCGCTGGTTCGGGTTGTCGTAGAAGAGGAGCCGCTCGCGCCCGTTCATCGCGTTGAAGCCGAGGTGTGGCTCGTAGCCGATGTCGCGGAGCAGCTTCTGCAGGTCGCCCGCCGATTTCTTGGAGGTCGCGAAGTCGAGATCTCCGTACTCGCGCGTGAGCGCGGGATGGAGGCCCGCGGAGCGAACATGGACGGCGACGCCTCCGAGCAGCCGCAGCGTCAGCTCCGCGTCGCGGGCTGCGGCGAGCACGCGCCGTCCCTCGGCGACGACGTCGGCGTGGATCTCAGAAGAGGCCGACGGTTCTCCCCTCGTCGTCGATGTCGACGTTCATCGCCGCCGGCGTCTTCCCGTAGCCGGGCATCGTCTGCATGTCGCCGCACAGCGCGACGAGCCAGCCCGCGCCCGTGTACGCGCGGATGTCGCGCACGGTGACGGTGAAGCCCGTGGGCGCGTTCGCAAGCGTCGGGTCGTGCG
>JBOGZQ010000130.1:0-6144 GCA_050697375.1 Gaiellaceae bacterium
CCCGGCCCGAAGTACTCGACGAGCTTCCCGACGACGCCCGTGCGCCGCAGGATCTCGGTCACCGTCAGCACGAGGTCGGTCGCAGTCGCTCCTTCGCGCAGCGCGCCGCTCAGCCGGAAGCCGACGACCTGCGGCACGAGCATCGACAGCGCCTCGCCGAGCATCGCCGCCTCCGCCTCGATGCCGCCGACGCCCCAGCCGAGCACGCCGAGGCCGTTGACCATCGTCGTGTGCGAGTCGGTGCCGACGAGCGTATCGGGGAACGCGACGCCGTCGCGCGTCTCGACGACGCGCGCGAGGTACTCGAGATTGACCTGGTGGCAGATGCCGGTATTCGGCGGCACCACCTTCAGGCTGTCGAATGCCTGCTGTCCCCAGCGCAGGAACGCGTAGCGCTCGCGGTTGCGCTCGAACTCCAGCTCGACGTTCCGTTCGATCGCGAGCCTCGACGCGAACTCGTCGACCTGCACGGAGTGGTCGATGACGAGCTCCGCCGGGATGAGCGGGTTGATCTTCGCCGGGTCGCCCCCCTGTTTTCGCATCGCGTCGCGCATCGCCGCGAGGTCGACGATCGCGGGGACGCCGGTGAAGTCCTGGAGGAGGACGCGCGCAGGCATGAACGAGATCTCGTCGGCCGGATCCGCGGCTGCGTCCCAGTCGAGGATCGGCTTCGGGTCGCCGCCGTTCCGCACGACGTTCTCGAGCAGGATCCGCAGCGTGTAGGGAAGGCGGGCGGCCGCGGGATCGAGACGGTGGATCTCGTACGTCTCGTCTCCCACGCGCAGCTCGGCCATACCCCGATTCAAGCAGAGGGCGGCCTACCGACGGGCAGGCCGCCCTCTCATGCCGCTCGGCTACCCGAAGACGGCGACGTAGAACGAATGATCGGCCGGCGTCGTGTTCGCCGGATTGAACGTCTCCACGATCACGTGGCTCGTGTCGTTGCCGGTCGTGCACGTCTGGCCGGTCGACGTTCCACCGCACGGCCCCGCGATGACGGTGCCGCGGGCACCGGCATCGTTCGCCATGCCGGCGTTCGCGACGATCAGCTTCTGATCGACCGCGGACCCGAAGTCGATGATGTACGTCCCGGTCGTGTGCGTCGTGATGGAGATGCCTCCCGACTGCGCCGCGATCGAGCCGTTCGGGTTGACGAGGGCCCACTTGGACGCGGCGGCGGAGCCTGCGGCGCCCGCCGGTCCTGCGGGGCCGGCCGGCCCCGCCGGGCCTGCCGGCCCGATCGGGCCGCGCGGCAACTGGCCGCGCTTGAAGTCCTTCGCCAGCAGCGAGTGGTCCTTCACCTGCACGCTCGTGACGCTGTTCGGCGGAAGCCGCGTGGCTGCGTAGCTCGTGCCACCGAGCGCGATGAGCAGCGCAATCATCGCGATGACCGTTCCTGGAGTGATGCGTAGACGTCTCATGCGTCCCCGCATACCCACAACGGCCTTGGCATCAACTCCTGAAGGAGGTCTACTCTTAGAGACATGTCCGTCGCGGCTATCGCACTCGCCGCCGCGCTCGCGGCCTCCCAGCCGAGCCTCGCGAAGCTCGTCCTCAAGCCGACCGCCGTCGGCCCCGGATACGTCCTCGTCCAGCGCAGCGACGGCAAGGGCACGGCCCAGCGGACGCTCGACCTGTGCGGGACGAGCAACTACGCGAGCGAGAAGCTGCGCGTCGATCGGCTCCAGGTCGACTACCTCAAGCAGAACGCGGTGCTCGCGCTGTCCAACGAGGTCGTGACGTACAAGGCCGGCGGCGCCGCGGAGGCGATGCGCGAGGTGGCGCAGCACGCCGCCAGCTGCCCGAACAAGCCGCTCGCGTTCGAAGGGCAGCCGCCGCTCACGTACAAGATCACGCGGATCAAGGACTCGAAGCTCGTCCACGGCGCCATCGCGCTCCGCATCGACGTGTCCGGAAAGATCAGCGGGAAGCCGGTGAGCGCAATCCGCTACGCGATCTACCAGCGGGTCGGCAACGTCCTCTCCGGCGTCTACAGCTACTCCGCCAAAGGCGTGTCCGGAACGGCCCAGCAGGCGTTCGTCCTCCACGCCGCAGAGGCGAGCGCAAGGGCGCTGCAGGGCACGGCGAGCGGCGGCGGCCCGCCCGCGTGACGTTAACGGCTGCTTAATCCGGAGGTTGGTAGACAGGAGGTGTACGGCCCCGCACCCCTGGGGGCCGGCTCTCACACCGACTGCAGGCCAGCGCAGCCGATGGGAGCGTGAGACGGGGGCCCCGACCGCCTGCCCGGGGCCCCCGACTCTTCAACCTCGAGGATGCTTCGCAGCCGGTCGCTACCCTTGCCGCCGTGGAGGAGGAAGTGCGGCATGGCCGCATTCAGCTGGCTGAAGACGTCGAGCTCGAGGACGAAGAGCTCTGGGACGGCGAGGAGGACGGCGACCACGCAGGCTGGTTCTGCGTCAGCACCGATCCGTTCCCTTGTCCCGCCCCCGGCTGCACGTTCGTCGCGACGTTCATGACGGCTGCGCACCTCGTGCTCGTCTGGCAGGAGCGCGACGACCCGAATCTCCTCCGCCACGCGGGCCGCGCGAAGGAGGTCGGGCGCAACCCGCGCGTCGTCACGTACGAGCGGGCCTATGGGCCGAGCGCCTCGTACTACGCGTGGGAAGCGGCAGGCCGCCCGGTGCACGGCATCCGCGGCAAGTAGTGCTCGAATCGCACTTCGGCGAGTCGACGCCGCTCAGCGTCGGAATCGAGGAGGAGCTGATGATCCTCGACGCCGAGACGCTGCTCCCGGTCGATGCCGTCGGCTTTTTCATCGGCGAATACGACGGCGGCCGTCTCAAGACGGAGCTGCACGCTTCTGTCGTCGAGCTCAATACCGACGTCTGCGCCGACGCGGCCCGTGCGGTCGACGCGCTGCGCACGCTCCGCGCCGCAGCGGCCGAGATCGCAGCCGAGCATGGGCTCGCGATCGCCGCCGCCGGCGCGCATCCCACTGCGACGTACGAGTCGCTTCCGGTCGTGCAGGAGGAACGCTACCTCGTGATGATGCGCGACGTCGGGTACGCCGCACGCCGCCAGGGTGTGAACGGCTTGCACGTTCACGTCGGCGTCGCGAGCGGCGACGCCTGCTACGAGCGTCTCGAAGCGGTGCTGCCGTGGCTGCCCGTCGTGCTCGCGCTGTCGGCGAACTCGCCGTTCGTCGCCGGCGTCGCCACCGGAATGCTGTCCAACCGCGCCGCGGTCCTCGCCGAGCTCCCGCGCGGCGGCGCGCCGCCGGCATTCGGCTCGTATCCGGAGTGGGAGGGATGGGTCGAGCGTCTCCTCCGACTCGGCGTGATCGAGGAGCACACGCGCATCTGGTGGGATGTGCGGCCGCACCCGATGTTCGGCACGCTCGAGATCCGCATCGCCGACCAGCCGACGTCGCTCGAGCGAACCGCGCTCCTCGCCGAGACGATCGTCTACCTCGTCGCCTCCGCTCCTGCAGCGGAGACGCCGCGCGGCGACTATCTCCAGAACCGGTGGGCTGCCGCGCATCGCGGTCTCGACGCAGAGCTCATTCATCCCGACGGCGACCGCGTCGTCCGCGCGCGCGATCTCGCAGCCGAGCTGATCGGTGCCGATCCGCCCGAGCCGGAGGCGCTGCGTCAGATCTACGTCGGGCCCGAGCGCGCCGCGGCGGACATCGTCGGCAGGACGCTACGCTGACCTCGTGGCCACGCAGACCGAGACGCTCCAGGTGACGGGCATCCGCTGCGAGCGCTGCGTCGCGCGGCTCGGCGCCGCCCTCACCGGCCATCCCGGGCTCGAGGCGGCGAACGCGAACCTCATGGGCCAGGTCACGCTCTCCTGGAACGACGAGCAGACGAGCCGTGACGCGATCGTCGCTGCGCTCGGCAAGGCCGGCTTCCGGGAATCCTGAGCGCCCGACGGGCGTTCTGGCTAGTGTGGCTGCAATGGCCGAAGCACCGTCGGACGCCACGCGCATCGCCGCGGACGCTCGCGACCGCATTCGGTTCGAAGAGGAAGCACTAGCACTCTCCGACCAGGTGTATCGGGTCGCGCGCCATCTCGCGAGCTCGCGCGAAGACGCCGACGAGCTCGTCCAGGAGACGTACGTCCGCGCGTTCCGAAGCTGGCGCTCGTACACGCCGGGGACGAACCTGCGCGCGTGGCTGCTCCGGATCCTGACGAACCTGAACATCGACCGTGGCCGCCGCCAGCAGCGGACGCCGCCGATGCAGGGGCTCGAGGCGAACGACTACTTCCTGTACGACCGGCTCTCCGAGTCGGGCGACGGTCCGACGGACGAGGAGAAGGTCGTCGAGCGCCTCTCGCAGGACGACATCGTGTCCGCCCTCACGGCGGTGCCTCATGACTTTCGTGATGTGATCGTGCTCGTCGACATCGGCGACTTCAGCTACCAGGACGCGGCGCAGATCCTCGACATCCCGATCGGAACGGTGATGTCGCGGCTGCACCGAGGGCGCCGCATCCTGAAGCGCGAGCTCGCGGAAACCGTGCTGGAGGAGGGTTCATGATGGGTCACGCCGACGACCCCTGCGCGCACTGCGAAGAGATGATGCAGCCGTACCTCGACCACATCCTCAGCGAAGAGGAGATGCGCGAGGCGGAGACGCATCTCGACGAGTGCGAGTGGTGTCGCAAGCGCTATCGGTTCGAGGAGAGTCTGCGCGTCTACGTGCGCATGGCCGTGAGCGAGCCGATGCCGGCTGCGCTCAAGCAGAAGCTTGCAGCGCTGCGAATCCCGCTGAACTAGCTCTTCATTCGGCGACGGGCAGCAAGAGCTCGATGACGTCCCGCCGCCGGTAGAACTCGATTCCCGGACGCGTACGGTCGTGGTCGCTCCGCTGCGCGAGCTTCTCGAACGCCGGACCGATCAAGGCATAAACCGCAGGAGGCTCTCCTTCGAGCCGAACGCGCGCATAGCGCCCGCCCGGGAGCGACCCGGTCTCGAGGCCCAGCGCTTCGGCATCGTCGCCTTCGCGCGACTCGACGCAGGCGCGGTACTCGTGGCCGTCCGCGTCGAAGACGCCGTAGAACTTCCGGCCGCGGAGCGGTACGAGTCCTTCCAACTCCGTCCACACGCGCGTGATCGCCTCCTGCTCGTCGGCGCCGCGTCTGAACATCACGGCGGTGTCCTTACGGTCGACGATCGTGGCTTGCGGTTCGCTAGTCACCGTGCGTCGCAAGCTCCTTCGCACACGCCGGCGCCCAGCCGCCGTCTCGCAGTGGATGCACCTTCACCCAGACGCGATTCTGCCACTCGTTCAGCTCCAGCGTGCCCGGACACCCGGGCTTCCGAAGGTGCCAGTGCCGGCTCCCGGCGCGTCCTGCGAGCTCACGTTCGCTCTGAACGACGAGGCCGCGCCGGAAGCATTCGTCGAGTGCGTCTCGAGCCGTGAGCGTGAGGTCGAGCTCGAGCATCAGTACAGAAGCTGCTTCGCGTCGCGCAGCATCGGGTTCTCGCCGCGCGCTAACTGTCCCTCGACCGACGCGAGCGCCTGGCCTCTCCGCTCCTTCGCGATCGACCAGCGGAACCGCTTTTCGTACGGTGCCCAGCTGACCGCTTCGATCAGCCATTTGTCCGACCGACGGGCGAAGAGCTTCCGCACGCGGGTGAAGCGGACGTCGTCCGGCAGCTCAGCGCGCTCGCGATACGCGTAGATCTCCCACTCGCGCCCGTCAGGCGCGGTCGTACGTGCGGCGGGCCTAAGGCTGCTCATCGACGTCTCCCGGCGGCGTGAGGTCGTCGCACTCGACGAGGCGCGCGTCGAGCGAGCGCGCGCCCTCGTCCGGGACGAGCGGCCACGCCGTCCGCGCCAGCAGGACCGGGTGGAGGCGTACGCCGCCGTACGTGCACGCATAGACGTCGCCGCCGTCGTACCGCCAGGCGGCGATGACACGGTCGACAGCGCGCGGATCGAGATGCGGCCCGTCGGCGAGGACGACGACGGCCGCTTCCGTCTCGAGCGGGAGCGCGGCGAGGCCGCAGCGCAGCGATGCGCCCGCGCCGCGTTCCCAGTCGGGGCACGGGACCGTGCGCGCGTCCGTCTCGAGTGCGTGTGCGCCGGTGACGACGACGACGACGTCCACCGAGCTCGCGCGGAGCGCGGCGAGCACGCGCGGTAGAAGCTCCTGCTGCTTCGGCGGCGCCGT
>JBOGZQ010000131.1:0-5903 GCA_050697375.1 Gaiellaceae bacterium
GGAAGAACAGGACGTCCACTCCGACGACGACAGCTGCCATCGCAACGACGTAGAGCGCGGCGGTCGCGGACCGTCCCATGGACCTACCGTAGCCGTCGGAGGCGACGAAGCTCGCGTGCGCGAGTGACGCCTGAGCAGGCGCCTACGCGACAGGACTCCGCAGGCCGAGACCCGCGATATAGCGCTGATTTCGACCTAAGGCTGGATCGTTTCGTGAACCGGGAATTCCTTCACGTCCGGCGGTCCCTGCATTGCAACGCCGGCTGCCGCCATTCCTTCCTGAATCCGGCCTTGGAAGGCGTCGAAGTCCTGACGCGTCTCCCAGAAATCGATCACGCCCCAGCCACCATCGATTGGGCCCGAAGCATGGAACACAAGCCCTTTTGGCGCGCTGTGACCCCTTTCCATCTCCGCATGCACAGCGTCGAACTGTTCCTGAGTGACCCCCGGAAGCTTGATGCGAATGCCAATGGTCAAGAGGGCTCCCTCTCCCGCGCTGGTAGACGCACGACCTTACGTCCACGGCGTGCTCGGTGCAAGCCGTCGGGCGTGCTCTCTGCAAGCCGTCAACTCCGGGATGGTCGGCGGCCATCACATGGCTCTAGACGTCGAGGCTCATCGAGCGTGACGAGTGGCGAGTGCGGTGCACTGCGCCGGCGTCCGGCAATGCCGCCCGACCGTTGGAGTGCAGCAGGTGGCCGTCAGTGGTGTTCGGAGAGGTCGTCAGGAATGCCCGGACGGCCAAAGGGAGTGTTGATGGGACTCCCCAGCGAGTGGGTTCCGCGATCGATGGTCTGCTCAACTGCCCGACGCTCTTCCTCTGACAAGGGATGTGACTCGTAGTACGCGGCGGGTCTCCACCACCGCAGGCAGCGTGCGCCTAACCTGACGAGCGTCGTCTGCGCGAGCGTCCACCCGCTCGAGCCGGAAAATTGGAAGATCTCTAGAGGAAGCTGCGGATCGCGTCGCGGTCGACGCGAAGCTCGATGACGCCGCTCGAGCCGTCGATCTGGTCGATCGTGTCGGCTGGGACGAGGCGGCGGCGGCGCGAGAAGAGGCCTGCCTTGACCGAGAGTGCATCCGGGACGTCCGGTGCGGTGCCGTACATCGGGCACTCGACCTTGCCCACGAGCCGACCGTGCCTGTCGGCGACGATGTAGCCGGCGGTGCGGCGGAGGTCGATGGCGAGGGCGCTCATGTGAGTGACGGTATTCCCGCCCTGCAAGGTTTTTTGCAGGGTCGGCGTAAAAGGTTTGTTAACGGGGCCTGGAATCCTCCCCCTACGATTCGGCGGGTGAATGCGACTGAGCGGCATCTACGCCTCCTGACCGAGACGACGGCCGCCGTCAACTCGACGCTCGACCTCGAGGAAGTGCTCCATCTCATCGCCACCCGGGTGGCGGAGGCCCTTCACGCGGATGCGTGCTTCGTCTACCTCTATGACGACCGCACCGACGAGCTCGTCCTCCGGGCGACGTACGGGACGAGCGTCGACGAGATGACGCGCCGGCCCCGCCTGCGTTCGGGCGAGGGGATCACGGGCAGTGCCGCCGCCGAACGTGCCCCCGTGATGATTCCCGCTCAGGCTCATCTCGATCCCCGGTTCAAGCACTTTCCGAACCTGCCGGAGTCGCAGTACGAGTCGATCCTCGCGGTGCCGATCCTCGTGCACGGGGAGAAGCTGGCCGGCGCGCTCAACGTCCGCACCCGCGCTGCGCGCGAGTACGACGCTTCGGAGATCGGGCTCGTTCAGGCGATCGCCGACCAGGTCGCGCAGACGATCGTGCACGCGCAGCTGTACGCGCAGGCTCAGCGTCGCGTCGTCGAGCTCGAGGCGCTGGCGCGCATCTCCGAGGCGGTGTCGGAGTCGCTCTACCTCGAGGAGTCGCTCGAGGCGATCGTGAAGACGACGATGGACGCGGTCTCCGCCACCGGCGCTGCGCTCGTGCTCGAGGACGGACGTATCGCGTGGCCGGAGGGGCGCGCAGGGACGCACGCCGCGCGCACGCCCCTGCGCTGGCGCAGCCGCCAGATCGGCGAGCTCGTCGCCGATCGCGACTCACCGTTCTCCGACGACGACCGCGCGCTGCTCGAAGCCATTGCGCATCACGCCGCCGTCGCCCTCGAGCACGGCCGCGCGGTGATGCGCGGCGTGCTCGCGCAAGAGATCCACCATCGCGTCAAGAACAACCTGCAGACGGTCGCGTCGCTCTTGCGCCTGCAGTCGCGCGCGGAAGGCGTCGACCCCCGCGAGGCGCTCGAGCATTCGGTCAACCGCATCCTCGCCATTGCGGCGGTGCACGAGGTTCTCACCGAGCAGCGCGAGGAGGACGTCGAGCTCGCGGATCTCATCGACCGCCTCCGCTCGACAATCGTGCAGGGGCTCGGTGCAGGCCGCGACGTGAGCGCGAGCCTCGAACCGGTGTCACTCGCCGGCCAGCGCGCGACGGCGCTCGCGCTCGTGTTCAGCGAGCTGCTCCAGAACGCGCTCGAGCACGGCGCCGGCGACGTGCGGATCGAGCTCGCGCGACGAGACGGCGAGGTCGTTCTCGCGATCGCCGACGAAGGCACGGGGCCCGGCGAGCCCGGCGCCGGCACGGGACTGTCGATCGTGCGCGCGCTCGTCCGCGACGAGCTGCAGGGAACCTTCGATCTGCGCAGCGACGGCGGCACGCGCGCGGAGGTCGTGTTCCCCGCGTGAGGACGCACGAGGTGCTGATCGTCGTGCGGCGTGCCGAGGAGTTCCTCGCCGTCCACCGCTCGCCGGAGAACGGTGCCTACTGGCACCAGATCGCAGGCGGCGTCGAGGACGGCGAGTCGGCGGCGGCCGCCGCTGTCCGCGAGCTGCGCGAGGAGACGGGGCTCGCCGCCGATCCCGAGCCGACCGGGCGCGCGTTCGACTACGACGGAATCCACGTGGACTGCTTCGTCGCGGACGCGCCGGCGGGCTGGGAGCCGCGGCTCGACTGGGAGCACGACGACTACCGGTGGCTCAGCGCGGCCGCCGCCGCGGATCTCATGTACTGGCCGGAGCCGTCCGAGATCCTGCGAGGCTTCGCCTCGTGAGCCCCGTTAGATGTACACGCGCGAGACATGGGCGCTCCCTCTCCCACCCCACCAGCCGTCAGGCTACGGCGGAACCGCGCACGTGTCCGTGCCGGCTCCGTCGCAGGTGCGTCTCGTGACCGACCCCCTGCCCGACGCGCTCTGGCACGTCAGCGAGGATCCGTCGATCGACGTCTTCGTCCCGCACCACCGGCCGGAGCACGCGAACGACGAGCCGCTCGTCTACGCCGTCGACACATGGCACATGCCGTTCTACTGGTTCCCGCGCGACTGTCCGCGTGCGGCATGGTGGGCCAGGGACGACACGACCGACGAGGACGTCGACGACTGGCTCGATGGTGACCGCACGCGCCGCGTCAGCGCCATCGAGTCCTCGTGGCTCGATCGGATGCGCACCGTGCGGCTCTTCGCGTATCGCCTGCCGGAGGAGACGTTCGAGCCGTGGGACAAGTTCTTCGTCTCGCGCGATACGGTCGCGCCGCTCGATCTCGTCGAGCTCGGCGACCTCCTCGGGCGGCACGTGGACGCAGGGATCGAGCTGCGCGTCGTGCCGGTGCTCTATCCGCTGTGGGACCGGGTGATCCGGACAACGCTCGAGTACAGCGGCATCCGTCTCAGGAATGCTGTCCACCCATGAGGATCCTGGTCGCAGAGGACGAGACAATCATCCGTCTCGACCTGGTGGAGATGCTCGCGCGCGCGGGCTACGACATTTGCGCGGAAGCGCGCGACGGCGAGGAAGCGGTCGCGCTCGCGCGCTCCGAGCAGCCCGACCTCGCGATCATGGACGTGAAGATGCCGAAGCTCGACGGCATCGAGGCGGCGCGCCGGATCCTCGACGACCGGCCGATCCCGATCGTGATGCTCACCGCCTACGGTCAGGAGGAGCTCGTGTCGCGCGCGATCGAGGCCGGGGTCTTCGGCTATCTCGTCAAGCCATTCCGTGAGCAGGACCTCCTGCCGGCGATCGCCACTGCGCGTGCGCGGCACGAGGAGCTCGCCGCCGTGCGCGAGGAGGCTGAGTCGCTCGCAGAGGCGCTCGCCGCGCGCAAGGTGATCGAGCGCGCGAAGGGTCTGCTGATGGAGAAGGAGAAGCTGTCGGAGCAGGACGCGTTCGCGCGGCTCCGGAAGGCGAGCCAGGCTTCCGGCCGGCCGCTCAAGGTGATCGCCGAAGCCGTTGTCGCGACGCTCGGGACTGCGGAGTGAAGCGCTGGGAGCTGCGGATGTACCGCATCCGGCCGGGTGAGCTCGACCGCTGGCTCGAGGAGTGGCGTGCGACGGTCAAGCCGCTGCGCGAGGCGGCGGGCTTCGACGTGCTCGGCCCCTGGGTCGGGGAGGCCGACCTCTTCGTCTGGCTCATCGGCCACGAGGACCTCGAAGCGGCGGACGCCGCGTACTACGCGTCGTCGCAACGTGCTGCGCTCGACCCCGATCCGGCGCGGCTGCTCGCCGATACCCAGACCTTCCAGCTCGAAGAGCGGTGACGGAGGAGCATCCCAACGCCGCCCTCACTCGGCGCGTGTTCGAGCACGGATTCGGCCGCGACCCGAAGGTGATAGCCGCTGCGCTCGCCCGCGACGTCGTCTGGCGGGTGCCGGGCAACACGATCATGAGCGGCGAATACCGCGGGATACGCGAGGTCGTCGCATTCCTCCGCCGCACGGGGCTCGAGACGGACGGAACGTACCGCAGCAAGCTGCACACCGTCCTCGCGAACGACGAGTGGGCGGTCGCCGTCTACCGCGCCTACGGCACGCGCAACAGCATCGAGCTCGACGTCGATCAGGCTCTCGTCATCCGGTGCGAGAACGGCCAATGGAAGGAGATCACCGCCGTCCCGCTCGACTCCGCCTTCGATGCGTTCTGGGCCTGAGCCGTTCGACTCGCAAGACGTTCGCATCCTCACGGACGCGCAGCAGGCGGCCCGGCACGCGAGGCGGCGATGTTCGTCGAGCCGGACGGCATCTTCCTCGTCATCCGCGACGACGACGGCCGCGCCGTCGGCTGCGGCGGCGTCGCCAGGTTCGACGAGACGCGCGGCGAGCTGAAGCGCATGTACGTCGTGCCCGAGCACCGCGGTCGCGGCCTCGGGCGCCGTGTGCTCTTGGAGCTGGAGTCGGAGGCACGCCGGGTCGGCTACCGGTCGCTCGTGCTCGAAACCGGCGACCGCCAGCCTGGGGCGTTGGGCCTGTACGTGTCCGCGGGCTACGAGCGCATCCCGTGCTATCCGCCGTACGACTCACGCGCGCTCAGTCTGTGCTTCGAAAAGCGCCTCCCACCGGTCGAGCAATGAGGTGAGCGCGTCGCGCGCGTTCTTGTGCGCGGCGAGCAGCTCGACGTCCGACCAGTCCGAAGCAAGCCTCGCCTCGAGTGCGGCCACCTCCGCCTCGCGCGCGGCGATTTCCCGCTCGATGCGCTGGAGCTCGCTTGGCCGCTGCTTCGCGGGCTTCGAGACTTTCGGTTTGGGCGGCTTCGGCTCCGGCCGAGCGGCGCGCGTCTCGCGCGCCTCGCGCCGGCGCAGCATCTCCGCCCAGCCGCCGTCGTACGCGTGCAGCTCGCCATCCTCGATCGCGAGCGTGCGCTCGGCCACCGCGTCGAGCAGCGCCCGGTCGTGCGAGACGAGGAGCACGGTGCCTGGGAACGCCTCGAGGGCCGCCTCGAGCGCCTCACGGCTCTCGAGGTCGAGATGGTTCGTCGGCTCGTCGAGGACGAGAAAGTTCGCGCCGCTCGCCACCGTGACCGCGAGCGCGAGCCGCCGCCGCTCGCCGCCCGACAGCACGCTGACCGGCTTCTCGTGCGCGTCCCAGCCGGAGAAGAGAAAGCGCCCGAGCAGGTTC
>JBOGZQ010000132.1:0-6221 GCA_050697375.1 Gaiellaceae bacterium
CGAGCGGGTAGTAGATGAGGCTGTACGTGACGAAGCTGTAGCGGCCCGCGTACCAGAAGTTGTTCCAGAGCGTGAAGCCGTGCTGGAGGAAGAGCGTGCGCTGGTACGCGTGCGCGGCGAGATCCGATCCGGGCGGCCCGAGCCACGCGAGGATGGCCGCGATCGACGCGGCGGCACACGCTGAGAACAGCGCCTCGCTGGCGAGCGGGTGGCGCCGGACCATGCCCGGAGGGTACCCCTAGATGAGCGGAACAAGCACGGCTGCCCCGAGGACGGCGCCGAGCACGCCGGAGGCGAGCGCGATGCGGCGCGCCGGCCGCGGATGCGGGGCGAGCCAGAGGATGCCCGCGAGCCCGATCGTCACGCCGACGGCCGTCTCCACCGCCTGGAAGGTGATGCCGGCGCCGAGCCCCGCGTTGAACGTCGCGCCCTGCGCGTGATAGGCGACGGCGATTGCGGCGCTCGCGACGCCGACGTTCCCGGGCGTGAGCGGGACGATTCCCGCGACGTCGAGTGCCGGGATGATCACGAGCGCCGCCACGAAGGGCTGGTCGATGCCGAGCGCGGCGCCTACGGCGGTGGCGGCGGCAACTCGGCCGGCGACGGAGAGCGCGATCCACCCGATGAGGCGCAGCGCCGCGACCGCGGGAATGCGCTTCCGACGGGCGACGACGATTCCGGCGACGGTGACCGCTCCCGCCACGGCGAGCGGCCAGAGGGGAAGCACGCCGGCGAAGGAGGCGATGAGGACGACCGTCCCGAGCACGACCGCGCGCGCCGCGCCGAGCGCGACGAACGCGCCGCCGGTCGTCCAGAGCGGATGCTCGCTCGGGACGAGCCGCGAGAAGAGCCCGAGCCGCAGCGCGTCGCCGGCGCGGGCGGGGACGAACGTGTTGACGAGCGAGCCGGCGCCGTAGCGGGCGGTCGCGTCCGTGAGTGTCGTCTTCCCTCCGCACAGGCCGATGGCCGAGCGCCAGGAGCCGGCCGAGCCGACGACGGCGAGCGCGAAGCCGAACGCGGCGAGCCACAGCCAGCGCGGGTCCGCGCGCCCGAGCGTGTCGAGCGCGCGCTCTACCCGCGTCCCGAGGAGCTGAGGCGTCGCCACCGAGGCGCCCAAGGCGCACAGCAGGAGCGCCCCTACGGCGAGGCTGCTCCTGCTGACCCTCCGTCCTTGCAAAGACCCCAACGTCCTCGACGGTATAGACGAAAAATCCGTGCATTGTGTTGGGGTTATGAAAGGTGCGATCGCAGCCGGGCATCCCCTGACCGCCGCCGCCGGGGCGGCCGTCCTCGAGGCGGGCGGGAACGCCGTCGACGCGTGCGTGGCGGCCGCGTTCACCTCGTGGGTGTGCGAGAGCATGCTCACCGGCCCGGGTGGGGGCGGATTCATGCTCGTCCATCACGGTAGCGAGACGGTCGTTTTCGACGCGTTCGTCGCGGTGCCGCGGGTGGCGGTGGAGGGGGAGCTTTTGGCCATCGCCGTGGATTTCGACGGCGACACGCAGCAGGTGTTCCAGACGGGGCCGGCGGCGGTCGGCGTGCCCGGGACGGCGTTGGGATTAGAGGCGGCGTGGCGGCGGTTCGGGTCGCTGCCATGGGCGGAGCTCGCGGCACCGGCGGCGGCTTTGGCGCGCGACGGCGTCGAGCTCACGCCGATGCAGGGGTACCTGCACGAGATCCTCGACGGGCTGTTGCGGCATTCGCCGGAGGGGGATGCGATGTACGGCGGTCGCGTGCTGCGCGCAGGCGAGACCTTCCGGCTGCCCGATCTCGCTGAGACGATCGACCGCATGGCCGCGGGCGGCGCACGTGTCGTCTACGAGGACTTGCCGTTCTCAGCAGAGGACATCGAGTCGTATGCGGTGATCGAACGCAAGCCGGTGTCCGTGAGCTTTCGCGGCAGCGAGTTCCTCTCCAACCCGCCGCCATCGTCTGGCGGGACGTTGATCGCGCTCGGGCTCGAGGCGCTCGGCGACGATTTGGACGTCGTGCGCGCGATGGAGGCGATGGAGGCGGCGCGCGTCCCCGCCGCCGGCGGGACGACGCACATATCGGTCGTCGACGCGCACGGCGAGGCGGCGTCGCTGTCGTGCTCGCTCGGGTCGGGGAGCGGCGTCGTCGTCCCCGGGACGGGGATTCACCTGAACAACATGCTGGGCGAGGCCGACCTGAAGGGGAGCGCAAAGCCGGGAGAAAGGTTGACGTCGATGATGTCGCCGTCGGTCGTGCTCGAGGGCGGGCGGCCGCGGCTCGTCGTCGGTTCGGCCGGCTCGGAGCGGCTGCGCGGCGCGATCCTCCAGGTGGTGGCGAACGTGATCGGAAGAGGGATGGGCGTGGAGGAGGCGGTCGACGCGCCGCGCGTCCACGTCGACGACAAGGGCATCGTCTACGCCGAGCCGGGGCTCGCAGGCGACGTGCAGTTCGGTCGACGCAACCTGTTCTTCGGCGGCGTGAGCGCGGTCGAGGGGCGCGCGGACGGCACGCTTGCAGCGGCCGGCGACCCGCGCCGCGGCGGTGCGGGAGTGGTGGTCGAGTGAGCTTCGTCGTCCGTCCTGCAGAACCTGGCGACGCGGAGCAACTCACGCGGCTCGCCGAAGCAGTCAGCGGAGAACCGGAAGCGTGGCTCATCTCAGCCGACGGCGAGTGGCGCTCGGTCGGCGACGAGCGCCGGTATCTGAAGGCAGTCAGGAGATACGCGCACGCGGCGGTCTTCGTCGCGGAGTGGGAGGACGGCGCGATCGTTGGGCGGCTTTCGGTCGCACGCGACGCACATCCCGCAAGCGCGCACGTCGCCGACATCGGGTTGATGGTGGCGAAGGACGCGCGCCGGCAGGGAGTGGGGCGGGCGCTCCTCGATGCCGCGGTCGAGTGGGCGCGCTCAGCGGGCGTGCGGAAGCTCGAGCTGCACGTGTTCCCGTGGAACGAGCCCGCGATCCGGCTGTACGAAACGTTCGGCTTCGAGCGGGAGGGCTACCGGAAGGGGCATTACACGCGAGCTGGGGAAGACGTGGACGCGATTCTGATGGCGTTTCGCGTCGCGCCGAGTCTCAACGCGAAATAGGCTGCTTGCATGAGCGACATCAAGCTCTTCCAGCTCAATGGTGAGGCTCCGGTCGAGCTCGTTGCCAAGTCAGTAACCGTGGAGCGGTCACTCCAGGCGCTCCTCGAGTCAAATCTCGATGCCTTCCTGGGCGTGCGTCTCCTCGCCAGCGAGCATTCGACTGGCAAGGCTCACGGTGGGCGAATCGACACGCTCGGAGTCGATGAGAACAACTCGCCGGTGATCATCGAGTACAAAGGGTCGCTCAACGAGAACGTCATCAACCAAGGACTCTTCTACCTCGACTGGTTACTAGATCACCGAGCGGATTTCACACTGCTCGCGATGGCGGATCGTGGTCACGACTGGAAGGAAGGATTGCGAGTGGAATACGTCGTTTGGACCGATGGCAGCTGAAACCTCAAGGGGATACGGGGCCGGGGTGGTCGGGCTGCGCTGATTCAGGAGGGAGAGACGGTCCGCGAAATCTCCCGCGGCGTTGACGGCACGACGCACAACCGCATGGAGCTCCGACGAGACGGGTCCGCCCTACTACCGCTAGGGAGCGTGTGGCCCCAGGCGACGCGGGACCTCTTGTGCGTGGCTGCGGGTCGAGCCTTACGCCGCTTCGCCGGAGTCACGGGCAGCCACGGTGTCGTATAGGCCGTAGTGGGTGAGCCCGGGGTGGGAATCGATGCCGGTGTAGCGGAGGGAGCTATCTTCGTAACGACGGAAGGCGAACACCGCTTGGTTCATCTGCTCGGTGTTGAACACCCTGAGTTGCACAAGGAGGTGAAAATCCTCGACGCTAAGTCCTGTGACCGTGCGGAAAAGACCGGGCTCGAGCTTGGTAATGACGTCCTGAAGTGTGTTCTCGCGGAAGTCGGTGAGATACATAAAGGGAGGGATCCGCGTAGCGAACTTGATCAGCTTCTCCTGGATCTCCTTCCGCTTTGACTTGTACTCCTTCTCTGATTCGCTGAGTTCCTTCTTCTGCTTCGCCGATAGGTCGTCGTCCTTGGCCTTGTTCTTGAGTTCTTTGACCCTCTCGCTCTTGTTGATCACGGTCTCAATGATGTTGTCGCCGAGCGTGCGGAAGCCCTCTATCCGCATCACCGCGTCTATCGCGTCGGCGTTGTCGAGAATGCGGCGCAAGGTGTCGTTGTCGACATTAACCAGCAGCGCGCTCTCCCACTTGCGCGCCAAGAGGGTCGCGGACGTTCCAGCCATGGCGATGTCGAGGATGCCACCGACGTCGATCTGAGCCATGTGGGAGCCGTCGTAGGCGAGCACCGGCAGAAACGAAACGAGCTCCTCGACGGCCTTCTCGGGGTTTGGCTCATCGGGCGAGAGCCCGACGCCGTAGTCAGCGAGTTGGCGCAGCGCGCGCGTGGGCGCGAAGTCGAAGACGAAACAGACAGGTTTGAGGACCTCTTCCTCGTTCGGGTTGTCGCCGTTGGGGTTCTTTATCGACCACGGTGACTGCACTCGGAAGGCCGCTTGGAAATAGGTCTCGGGTGACTTGAGGTTGCGGAGCATCAAGGTCGAGGACCATTGCGGCACGGTGACGCCGGTGGTGAGCTTGCCGCAGGAAAGCGTGATCGTCTTGGTCTCGAAGCCGCTCCCGATCGCCTGCCGGACCGGCGGTAGTGCATCCAGTCCGATTCCAGCCGAAGCCCCCGCGACGGTGAGCACGGTGTAGTCATGCCAGAAGACGTTGTGCTTCTCGGACAGCAGCTTGGCCATCGCATAGCAGGCTGCGACCGACGGCAGGAACCAGAATGAGTGCTGTAGGTACGGCAGGAGGCGGACATCGGAGTACGGGAACGGCGGGCGTTGGCTGCCGAGCTTGAGGTTGTCGACCTGCGTTGGGGCGTACGAGCCGCGGATGATGTCGAGCCACTTCTGGACTTCGCTCTTGTGCTTGAACTCCGCGCTGTCACCCATGCCGGACGCGTTAAAGAACTCGTTGAGGTCGAACTCATCGAACTCGCCTTGACTCGCGATCGCGAGCAGCTCGTCGGGCATCTGGTAGGTGAGTAGACGCATTTGCGGGAGAGCCCCGTAGGGGTTCCACTTGGCAGGCTCTTTCTTGGCGAACTCCACCTTGGCACGCTGTTCATCGGTGTACGTCCAGTTGAAGATCTGCTCTTCTATGAACTCGCCGGTAGCCAGTGCTCTGAACGGTGTGCCGGAGAGATAGAGGTACGCCCTGGTGGTAATCGGGAGGAACGAGCTCTCGGGCTCCGAGAGCTCGGTGAGGTCCTCGTTGACATCTTCGAGGCCTGGCGCGTACTCGAGTGTTGTCTCTTTCCGCGCGACCGTGTCTTCCTCGCCCTCGAACAGCTCCTTGGCAGTCTCGCGCCACGCGCCGAAGTGGTACTCGTCGAAGACGACGAGATCCCAGTTCACGACATGAAGCCACTCGTTCTTCGCCTTGATGTTGCCGGCGCTGTCGCGGCCGAGGAGGTCTTGGAACGAGCCGAAGTAGACGACGGGTTTATTGGGGTCGATCTCTGTGGGGTCGCTTCCCGATGAGCGGGAGAGGTACTGCCAGCCCTCGAAGTCGGCGTGCGATTCGAGATCGGTCTGCCATGCGTCTTCGACGGCTGGCTTGAACGTCACGACGAGCACGCGAACAGCGCCGAGCTTCTTGGCGAGCTGATAAGTCGAGAACGTCTTCCCGAAGCGCATCTTCGCGTTCCAGAGGAAGCGTGGGACCGCGTCCCTGTCCTCCTTCCGGATCGAGTTGAAGTAGGCATGCGCCTTCTCCACAGCCTCGGCTTGCTCCGGACGCGTGCGGAACGTCTCGTGATGCGTGCCACTGAGCTTCAGCCCGGTTCTGAGCTCTGTGAGGACTGTCTGAACATCGGCGACGGAGCACCGCATCCACTCAAGCTCAGTGTTGTCGAACCCCTTCGCCTTGAGGCGGGTCCGTACCTCGTGGTCAGTGAAGCCGGTCCCGTCGTCGCGTTCGGCCAACTCGTTGAGCTCGATGGTGAACTTGATCGCGGCGGTCTTTGTCTGCTCGGCGATGCGCTTTCTCACGTCGCGCGTGGTCTGGCCGACCTTGAGGAGGCCGTGGTGTGCGTCGTCTGCTATCGAGTAGGCGTAGATCCTTGGCTGCGCGCTCGGTTTTGGCGTCAGGATCTCGTCGATGCTCGGCCTACTCATCGTCCTC